>JAABPW010000110.1 GCA_011391785.1 Verrucomicrobiota bacterium | reverse complement strand
ATAGCGGCATTTCGAAGAAACTACCGCTGAATTTCGTTTGTCCGGTGAGATAATCGGCGGCGTCAACATGCCCGCCAACCAGTTTCGACACGACCAGACTCGACATCAGGTTCTTCCCCTGGTCTTTCTCGCCGCATAAGAATGCCGCTTGCCCGGGCAGAAGCGCCCGACGCCAGCCCGTCTCGTAAAACCGCTTGAGCCAGGCGAGGAAGAAGGGGAGTTGCTCAGGGGGATCAAAGAATCCGTCCATGAATTCCGCAAGCCAGGGAAATCCTTCACCCCAGTTGACCGGCCCCGGTGCCGGCTCGATCACCCGCACGGTGCTCACGTTCAGGACCGACAACCCGCCCACTCGGATCAAACCGGCAGGTTTCAGCACCACCGGCGCCGCGCATACCACGCGCTTGGTTTCCTGCACCATGCGCAGGGCGTGATCCACTTCAGAGCAGTTTTCACCTTTGGGAACCGTGGCGTTCAACCCGTGCTTTGACTTGAGCCACAGCCGCATATCCTCCCGCCCGAGCGAATGAAACCGCTGATCCTCGCCTTGCCGCCAGTATTCCCGGCCGTCGAACCAAAGTGTCGCGATGACATGCCCGAGCCGGTCTGCCTCATATTCCTGAACGAACTTGGTCCCGAGGATTGCCCCCCAGGGCACAAACGGGGAAGACCCAGTAAAACACTGCATCCCGCTCTCGCGGACCACTGCGGCGGACTCGTTGTCCGCCATGGGATCCCAGAACCGGATTCCGCGAGCCCCGACCTCGAACGGCCCCTGCCAGCGGCCGGGATACTGCCGGTTGACCTCCTCCAATACCTTCGCCACCGGAATTGCCTGGTGTTGTTTGTCCCAGCGGAGGCTTTCGCCGCTCTGGGCCATCCATTGCCAGACTAGGTTTTTCGGGACGACATCCTCGCTGACCTGTTTCCAGTCGGTTCCGGCCTCATAATAGGTGGCGGGATTGATCAGCGCCTCCTCATCCAAGCCGGGAAATACCGACGAAATCTTCATTTTCTTCCTGAACATCTTCAGGAACGATTTGGCCGCCTCGTTGGACGGCACACACACCGGCTCCTCGAAGGCCCACACCAGTCGGGCGCCTCCGGAAAAGGTCCGACTGACCCACATGGGCCGAAACTCCACTTTCACCCGATCCAATACCGCCGCCCGTTCCGCGTCCGTGATCGTGGCGTCGTAATCCGCCACCACACCGTGCATGACCACTGCCTTGTTGTTATCGGTAACCCGCAGAAGCGGATCCAGCCCCTCAAAGGTCGAGTAGTGGAGATGTTTCGTACCCGGCTTCTTCCGGTATTCCATGAAGGCTTCTTTGTCGGAAAACGACAGAGTCGCTCGGTTGTCAAAAGCCCACGGCTCCGCCGTGCGGGCGGTCTGACTCACCAAATTGTCGATGGCATAAAGTTTCATGTCTCTCCTCTTGATAAGTGCCTACTTCTGGTAGCGGCTGGCAATGGAGCTCTCGACTGCCAGCGGCAGCCCAGTCATCCAGGCCGGCGGTGTTTTCATGATGCGCTCAATTTCCTGTCGGACTTCTTCCGCCCGCTCCGCAGGCGCATGGCAGATGACTTCGTCATGGACATGGAATACGACCTCGATACCGGCGTCGCGCAGCCGCAGCAGGATGTCCGCGAATACTTCGCGGGCCGTCCCCTGGACAAGGTTCTCGACCAGCTTTGCACCGTAGATGCCTTCGCGGGTGCCACCTCGTTCAGTACAGGCGGAGTAATTCCGCCCTGCTGAATCGTAGCCCACGTCGAAGTAATGGACCGTCCGGCCCGACGGCAGTTCCATTTCAAAGTGCTTGTCCGTCCGTGCGGCTTCGGCTATCGCCTGATCGAACCGCCGCCATAATCCCGTGATTCGTGGGTTTCGCTTCCGGAAATCCTTCACGGTCAGCCGGCATTCCTCAGGGGTGAGGTCAAGGCCGGCCAGGTTCTTGGCCACCTTCGCAAAACGCGCCGCAGAACACCCGTATCCGAGCCCCAGCACCCGTGCCTTTGCCAGGGCATACAACTTCGGATCCTCTTTCTTCAGAGATCCACCTCTCCAGTTCATCGTCTCCCTTGCGTGCGCCTCATAAAGTGGCATCCCATTCCCAAGGTCGGCCAAAAGAGTCTTGTTTCCGCAAAGGTAGGCGAGAATGCGCGGCTCGATCTGGGCCAGGTCCGCAATCACAAACACATGACCAGGCTTCGCCACGATGCAATTCCGGAGCGATACCCCGAACATTTCCTCACGCGGCAGGTTCTGGAGATTCACCAGGTCGCCCGACCACCGGCCCGTGTGAGGGGCCCCGCAATACCGGAGGATTGCCGGAATGGTCCCGTCCGGCCGCCGCATGGCCCGGATAAGTTCCAGTTTCTTGATGAGGATATTGGTCCGGCGCCAGACCCGCACTGCGCCGACGAACGGGTATTTCTCCCCGTACTGGTCTTCCCACTCGACACACTCCTCGGAATCCTTGGCCAAGGAAGCCGGTGCCGGGATCCCCAACTGACGGCACTGTTCCCGGACGGCAATGGGGGAGAGCGCCGTTTTGCCTTCCTCTACCCAGGGGATCTTCTGTTCCGCCTCCCAATTCAACCGCTTAAGGCTATCAACCGACCTGTCAACCATCTCCCAGTCCACATGCACGCCACGATTGGCGGCCTGAAATGTCATCAACGCGAGATTCCGCTCGCTGAGCGGCCACTTGCTGCTCTCCTGTTTCCAAATATCAAAACTTGCCTTGGCATCCGCTAGGCCGGCCTTGCGTACGACCTCAAGGTCATAGGCCATCAATTCATGGGCATGTTTGCCCTTCATCATCATTCGGTACTCTTTGGAAAGATCCGTCCCGAGAAACACCTTAGACGCGCCCGCGAGATTACGCGGCGCTTGCAGATACACGGACAGGTTTGCCGTGCAGTACCAATGCGGAAAATCCGGCGCGCTCACGCCGACCTTCTCCGCCACCTTTGCCCAGACAACAGAATCAAACGTCATGTTGTGGGACACCCAGACACACCCCTCAATCCGTTCCCATGGGGCATCCTTCGGTTCGCCGACCCACTCAATGGCCTGCCCATGCCGATCCGCGCCATAAATCGCCACCTGGTAGCACTCGAACCGGGGATCCTCGACATAAGCCCATGGCCCCGCATCCGTGACCCCATAGTCCTTCGCCCAATATGTTTCAAAATCAATCCCGACCGTCATAATGTCACCGCATAATCCATCCGTTCAGTCCGTTTCGTCCGTTCGAGCCAACCTTCGGCCAGCCACCGCGGGTCTGCAGCCCCGCGCTGTCTGACTTCAGGTTTCAATCCAACAACCAACACCTGGCAACTACCCGGCGTAAACGCCGGCGAGGAACTCCCGGAACGCTTCCGGGGTTTTCCCATTGGCACGGAAACACGGAACGAAGTAGATGCCCTTCGGCCCCTGCCGCTTTCCGGCCGTTACCTGCCAGAGGCCGGTCCGGTAACCATCCCGGAGGAATGTCGCCCGTGCCGTCAGCACCGCACGCCCTGCGCTCGTAAACGCCGACTTGCTCAGCGTCCATACGGCGGTGGCATACGCCTTGCCGTTGAACTGGAAGGGGAACAGCGAGGTGTCTGCCCCTTCGGGGGCCTCCACCACACACACCACATCCAGCCGCGGCGCCCACGGCGGCGCCTGCCGCTTGCCGTCTTCGCCATCCCGCCATTCGATCCAGCCGCCCTGGGATTTGACCTCCTCCAGGGTGTCCACCACCTGGCCCATTTCATCCGACCCGAACTCCGTGCTTTCCTGGTAGCGCTTCTGCGCATGCAGGATCACAAGGTTCAGAGGGGCCTGGCCTTCTTTCCAGAGAACCATCTCCTTCTGGAAGGCGATGACACCCGGCCCGAACTGGTCGCCCAAGTCCCCGACCTTCTGTGTCAGGTTGATCCGGGGGAGGATCAGATCATCTCCCCCAATCTCCCCCTGGAGATCGTCATACTGCCCACGCACTGAAAGCCCCGTCTCCTTAGTAGGCTCCCGCACTACAACCGCCTGCCCTGAGCTTGCCGAATGGGCCGTTGCGGTAGACGCCGGCTTCCCGGCATCCGTTGTTTTCGATTCAATCTTCTCGTTAAACGATAACTTCATTGTCTTTTCTCCAATTCGCGTTTTCCGCGAGTTTCTGTTTCTTAACTGCCAACTGTTCACTGTTTACTGACCACTGACTCACCCGCGCACCCGCGCGAGGTAGTACACATCACGTCCTGTTTCCAGGATTCCCATGTCCGTTAACCGCTCATACAGTGCCTCCTTTCTCTTGGATTTCTCCCCGCGCTTCGCACGGGCTGCTACCGCTTCCTCCAACTTCGTCATGCTCACCGGCCCGCAGGCAGCCAGGAACTCCTCGACCGTCAGGTCATCCTTGAGGGCGGCATAAGCCGCCATCGTGTCCCGGATCTCCCGCTTGCCCGACTTGGTTTTCATTTCAAAACCAGGGATGGTTTGTCCGGCATCCATCACGAATTGAAGGTTGTGGCTCTTGACGCTCTCCACCCATTTCTCCAGCACCAGCGCCAGTCGCCGCCCGATGGAATGCTCCTCGGGAGTTGTCCAGGTGGAGGGATGGAACTTCGGGGGGATGTCCAGTTGCGTGTCGGCGTAGTTTTGCGCCACTACCAGGGCCTTACTATAGAGAGCCGGGCAGGTGCCCCGGTTCCCGCAGTACCGGCAGATTTCATCCGTCGGATTCAGGAGATCCTCGCGGGCCTCCTCGAATACCGCCGCACGCCGGGCCAGGATCGTCATGATCCGTGTCTCA
>JAABPW010000109.1 GCA_011391785.1 Verrucomicrobiota bacterium | reverse complement strand
TTCACTGGCCTTGACCATCGCCCCCAACTGGGCGCCCGTCGCCAGCAGGGACAGGGGGATCGTCAGATCGCCCACCATCTTCAAGGCTCCAATCAGCCCGTCACCCAGTAACCAGAGGCCGGAATTCACGCCGGAATGCCCGAGTCGCGCCGCCCCGGGCCAGAGCAAGGCCACGGCGGCGCCCCCGAGGGTCGCCCAGATTCCGGCATTGCCCAGCAGCGTCCGCCAGACAGGCGTCCCCTTCCCGCTGCCCTGCAAAATCCGGATCCCGAATGACCAGAGGACAATCTGCGCCCCGAAGTTGTAGAGCAGGACAAACCGGACGCCGTCGCCCCCGTACAGGCCTTCGGCAATCGGCAGCGGCAGGAACACCCAGTTCGGGATCGCCACCAGAAAGGCGAATGTCCGGCGCCGCGCCTCATCAACCCGGAACACCGGGCAGAGCCAGCGGCCCACCCACGAGGCCAGCACGATACTCGCCAGCGCGAAAAGCGGAACCCACCAGCCCCGCTTCAGGGACTCCGGATTCACCGTGCCCAGCATCTGGACAATGATGAGGCAGGGGAAAGTCAACTGGACCACGAGGACGCTGAGCGACTTCGTCAAGACCGGGGTCAGGATATTGCGCCGGGCCGCCCACCAGCCGGCCACCATCACCAGGAACATGACGGCAATCTTCAGGAATACGAGCTGGCTTTCGACCATGGCATCACCCGGCAAGCGCTTTCACGACGCGGGCGGCAATCGCATCGGGAGTCAACCCGTGCTTTTCCTCGAGGATGGACGGTGCACCATGCGGCACGAATTCCTTCGGCCATCCATTCCGGATGACTCGTCCCTGATAACCGGCATCCGCCAGGCACTCGGAAACCGCGGACCCGAACCCGCCGGTCACCACACCATTCTCGATGGTCACAAAGGCACGGGCCAACCGGGCTTGCGACAGGACAAGGTCCTCATCAAGCGGCGCCACAAACCGGGCGTTCACCACGCCGACGGAGTAGCCCTTTGTCACCAACCGGTCCGCCGTGGCAATCGCCAGCGGAAGCATGTCGCCCAGCGCCCAGATCTGGATTTCCCAACCCTCGCGCAGGACATGGGCACGCCCCAGCGGAACCTCCTCGAACTGGTCGGGCGAAACGAAGCCCGGGCAGTTTCCCCGGGGATACCGGATCGCCACCGGGCGCTTCCACTGGATCGCCGAATAAAGCATGTGGACCAGTTCCGCGCCATCCGCCGGCTGCATGATCACCAGGTTCGGGAAACTCCTCATCATCGCCATGTCGAAAATCCCGTGATGGGTCGGACCGTCATCGCCCACGATTCCCGCCCTGTCCAGACAGAACACCACCGGCAGGTTCTGCAGGCAGACATCATGGACAATGTAATCCAGCGCCCGCTGGGCAAACGTGGAATAGACCGCAAAAAAAGGCGTGATGCCCTGGGTCGCCAGCCCGGCGGCAAACACCACGGCATGCTCCTCGTTGATTCCCACATCGAAAAACCGGTCCGGATAGCGCTCCGCAAACGAGGCAAGTCCCGTGCCCGTCTGCATGGCCGCGGTAATCGCGACCACCGAGGGATACCGGGCCGCCAACCGTTCCAGGGTGCTGCCGAAAATCTGGGAATACGAAGGCGCGGAAGACGGCTTTGTGACCTTCCCCGACTCGATGTCGAAAGCCCCCGTCCCGTGCCAGGTTTCGGGGCATTGCTCGGCGAATTCATACCCCCGTCCCTTCTGGGTGGCCACATGAAGCAGGATGGGCCTGATATCATCCCGGGCGATTTCCAGCGCGTCGATCAACTTGGGAATATCATGGCCATCGATCGGACCGATGTAGCGGAAACCGAATTCCTCGAAGAGCACGCTGTGCAGGAACAGGTTCTTGACGGACTCCTCCAGGCGGTAATAAACCCGGCGCAGGGCCTGGGATTGGCCGGACATACGCTTGACCACATCCTCAATCGAGCTTTTCCAGCGGTTATAGCGAGGATTGGCCAGGAGTTCGCCCAGATAGCGGGACACCGACCCGACATTGGCCGAGATGGACATCTCGTTGTCGTTCAGGATCAGGATCAGGCGTGAGGTGGTGGAATGGATATTGTTCAGGGCCTCGAAGGAAACCCCGCAGGCCAGGGACGCATCCCCCACCACGGCCACAACATGCCCGGATCCGCCGCTCCGGTCCCGGGCCACCGCCATGCCGAGGGCGGCGGAAAGCGCCGTCCCGGAGTGACCCGCGCCAAACGCATCGTATTCGCTCTCGTCACGCTTCAGGAACCCCGAGAGGCCGCCATACTGCCGAAGCGTCGAGAACCGGTCCTTGCGGCCTGTCAGGATCTTGTAGGTATAGGCCTGATGGCTCACATCGAAGAGAATCTTGTCGCCGGGCGGATTGAACACCTTCAACAGCGCCAGCGTCAGCTCCACCATCCCGAGATTGGACGCCAGATGCCCGCCCGTCCGGCTGATCGTCTCGATCAGGAACTCCCGGATCTCCCCCGCCAACTGAGTCATCTCATCCAGCGTCAACCCCTTGAGGTCAGCCGGCAAATTCACTTTTTCAAGCACACTGCTCATAAACCCGTTCCATTCGTCGAATCATCACACAAAAGTCTCTTCAAGTTAAGACAACCCACCCACAGAGTCAAGAAGAGGGGAAACAGGACAGCCCCCGGATTTCACGGCGTGGATCCCAATGGCAACCGGGATTGAACTTTCCCGAAAAGTGTGCAAGAAACTGTTTCGGAGCAGTTATAAGGATAAAGACGCCAGGGAGGGATGAATGACTACAGGGTTTCAGGGAAAAATGAAAATGGCGGCGGGAGTCCCGCTGGTCGCTTTGATTCTGGCAGGGTCAGCGGCGATATCGTGTTTGGCGGCCGGAGGCTCGGGGCGGATCCCGGGGTCAAAGGCTGAACGGGCAGTCAAGGAAGAGGTGTCCCTGACCTCCGGAGAGGAGGCAACACGGGTGACCACAAACGCTGAAGGGAGATTGCTTGTCAATGTATCCCCGCAGGATGCCAGAAAATTCAAGGCCCGGAAACTGGTCCGGTACAGTGATTTCGGCGCAATCGGTGATGGCAGGACAGATGACATGGACGCCATCGCGGCCACTCATGCCTTTGCCAACCTGCATGGTCTGCCGGTTAAAGCTGACGCTAACGCAACGTATTACATTGGCGGAAAAGATCGCACGGCGGTGATCCGGACGGATACGGATTTCGGATCGGCCTCCTTCATCATCGATGATACCAACGTGCAGAATCGGAATGCACACATCTTCCTGGTTAGCTCCACCCTCAAGCCGTTCCCGCTCAAGGGGGTGTCCTCGCTCAGGAGGAACCAGACGAAGATTGATGCCGCCCTGCCCGGCCCCTGCATGGTCGCGGTTACCGACTCCAACGTGAAGCGTTATATCAGGGAAGGAGCGAACCAGAACAACGGCGCCCCGCAAACCGATGTCTTTATCGTCGACAAGAACGGAAACGTGGACAAGAACGCCCCGATCATCTGGGATTTCGACAAGATCACGGATATCAAGGCCACTCCCCTCGACAAGACAACGTTGACCATCAAGGGCGGACGGTTCACCACAAGGGCCAACCAGGCTGAATCGAAGTACAACTACCACAAACGCGGCATCGGGATCAGGCGGTCCAACGTCGTGGTGGACGGCATCACGCACCTCGTTACCGGCGAAGGCGATCATGGCGCCCCTTATGGCGGCTTCATCGATGTCGGCGAATGTGCCCAGGTTATGGTCCAGAACACGATCCTGACCGGCCACAAGATCTATTGGACGATCGGTTCCGCGGGCACCAAGGTCGCCATGGGCACCTACGACCTCAATGTCAACCGGGCCATCAACGTGTCCTTCGTGAACTGCGTCCAGACCAATGACATCCATGACGGCAGGTACTGGGGAATATTCGGGTCCAACTACGGCAAGAACCTGTCCTACGACCACTGCGTCCTGTCGCGCTTCGATGCCCACATGGGAGTTGCCAATGCCACCATCCGCAACTCGACGCTCGGACACCAGGGGATAAACGCCATCGGCTGCGGGACCTTGCTCGTGGAGAATTGCACGCTCAACGGAGGCAACCTGATCAGCCTGCGCTCGGACTATGGCAGTACCTGGGAGGGGGAATTCATCATCCGCAACTGCGTCTTCACGCCACGGGGCGGACGGGCAGACAACCTCAGCCTGATCGGCGGCTCCAACGCGGGCCAGCATGATTTCGGCTACAAATGCTACATGCCCGAGCGCATCACCATCGAGAACCTTGTTATCAAGGACAACAAGCCTTCAAAGAACTACCAGGGGCCCGCCCTCTTCGGGAACTTCAACCCCCAGATGAAGGACCCGTCCTACAAGGAAAAATTTCCCTATGTCAGGACGAAGAAAGTCGTCCTCAAGAATGTCACCACCGCCAGCGGCAAGAAATTGCGGCTAAGCGACAATCCGTTCATGTTCAAGGATGTACAGATAACGGGAAGCCTCTAGAACCCGCGCTCGAAACCGCGGGCCGATCTTAACACCCGCTACGCTCAAGGCGCAAAGTGCGCAAAGGTCAAATGTGGCGTTTATTTCGTTGCCACGAGTACATGGCATCAAAATAAACGCCACTGCTTGCTTAAAGGCAAAAGTCATTCTTGCCTTTGACGCAGGGATGGTGCGGGATCAGCCGTTTCGCTTTGCGTTCTTTGCGCCTTGCGCGCAGCGGGTGTTGAAATTCGTCCACTGTCCAGTGGCTCGCCAGTGATTGCGATTAAGATTACGATACAACCCCAGTGAGTTGCCCCCCTGACGCCCCATCAGGGCATGGCGTCCGTTATC
>JAABPW010000108.1 GCA_011391785.1 Verrucomicrobiota bacterium | reverse complement strand
TGAACATTATGTCGCTAATGCCGTAACCGGCAGACTTGTAGATCTCCTCGGCATAATTGAAGATCGAATTGATGCCGCTCCACTGTTGAAGCACTGCCAGCGCGCACCCGATCATTACGATTTTGAAGAGTTTCGGCTCCAGCAGGTCGGAAAACCGCACATGCTGCCGCTCCTCCTCCGCAATGGTCTTCTGGATCTCCGTTACTTCGGCATCCGCATGCGCCTGGCCGCCGATCCTGGCAAGAACGGTGCGCGCTTGCTCCACGGCGCCATTTTTGACCAGCCAGCGCGGACTTTCGGGCACCAGCAGCGCGCCGACAAAAAACAGCAACGAAGGAACCGTCACCGCCATGAACATCCACCGCCATCCAAAGGCATTGTTCCAGGCCTGCCGCGCCGCCTCAACCGCCACCGCATCAACTCCGTCATGCGGAAGTTTCACAGCCAGCCACCAGTTGACGACCTGCGCGGCAAGAATTCCCATGACGATCGTCAGCTGGTTCACGGACACCAGCCTGCCCCGCATGTGCGCGGGAGCAACCTCCGCGATGTACATCGGCGAAAGGTTCGACGCCATTCCGATGGCTACACCGCCGATAATGCGCCACACCACGAAGGTGGTAAAACTCCCCGCCCACCCCGTGAATATCGAAGATACGGCGAAAATAACGGCCGAGAGGATCATGAGCTTCTTACGACCGTACTTGTCAGTGAGCGTGCCCGAGACTATGGAACCTAGGAGGCACCCCAGCAAGGCACAGCTGTTTGCCCAGCCGCTCAATTTTCCGCTGGACAGCTCGAAGAACTCTTCAAAGAAAGGTTTTGCGCCGCCGATGACGACCCAGTCGTAACCGAAAAGAAGACCGCCCATCGCCGCCACCAGCGATAGGGTCCAGACATATTTCATGTTGTATGCAGGTATCACGGGATTTCCCGTCTCCCCGCCGCCGGCAACTGTAATCATGCGACCTCCTCCATTTCCAGCACCTCAAGCGAGAACTCATTTGCCACTGTCTTTGATCGCCCTGAACATCGCCAGGATGTTCTCAACCGGAACATTGCTCTGCACGTTGTGTACACTGTTGAAAACAAATCCGCCATCCTGATTGAATATATCGATCCGCTCACGCACCTGCCGGTACACTTCTTCCGGAGTCCCGAAGGGCAGCGTGCTCTGCGTATCGACCCCGCCCCCCCAGAATACCAGCTGTTTCCCGAACTCCTTCTTGAGCCGCCTGGCATCCATTCCTTCAGCCGAACACTGCACCGGATTAAGGACATCGAAACCAGCCTCGATAAGGTCAGGTATCAGCGGGTAGACTGCGCCGCAAGTGTGAATAAATGTTTTCCACGTGGTCAGCTTGTGGATCATGTCATTCACTTGCTTATGGAATGGCTTGAAAAGTTCGCGATAGGTTTCGATTGATGCAAAAAGGCCGCGCTGGGTGCCGAAGTCGGTTCCGCTCACAAACACGACCTGCGGCATGTTTCCAACCGCCTTTGCCAGTGTTTCGATGTTCTTCAGCGCAATTTCACACTGCCGCTCAAAGACCGCGAAAATAAAGTCTTTTCTTGTCACGGTGGAGACATACCACTCTTCGATGTCTCGGATCCCTTTGGGTCGTTTCATCCAGGTTGCCGGCACAAGGGCAATGTCCCCGAAACCTGCACCCGGGAAGGTCGTGTAGATGCCGTACTGGGTCTCATCATAGTAATGCTGTATACCCGTCCCATAATGCTCAACGTCTTCGCTGCTGAACTCCCCGAACTCTTCGCAGTTTTCATCAAGGTTCGGATTCTCCTCGTCGAACGGTTCCACGCGCCGAGTGGCATCAAAGAAAAATGAATCCTTGGGCATCACGGCCGAAGGCGGCACGCTCCTGTCACCCTGGGGATATATCTCAATGCCGCCTTTTGAATCGACTGTCCAGTTGAAGTCTTGCGGCACAAGAACCGGCGTGCCGTCGTGCATCGTGAACGGCTTCCACCCCTCGCTCGGGAACCCGAACATGGTCGTGCGAGGATGCACTCCCACGACATCGAGGCCCAGGGCCTGCCGGAGTTCCTCGTCGATCTCGCCAAGCATCTGATACGGCTCTATGATCTTAACACGGTGATCGCTCTTTCCCAGCACGGCCTCCCGTAAACGGTACACCGCGCCTGCGCCCATCCCCGTCTGCCCCCCTGCCCCGAGATCCACACAGACCTTGTCTGTCTGCCTGTGATCCAGCGCCGCCTGAAGTCTCTGTCGTGATGTCATGCCTACTCCAAATGTTTTGCCAAAATGTATACAACCACCGCAAACATCAGAATGGACTATCCAAGCATTTATCTGGACTATATTATTGCTGGCCATATCAGGCCGGAAACGTCTTTCCACAGGATTAACAAGCGCTTGCTGTAACGGCAGTGCTATCTTATCATTTCGTCTGAATGATCAAATCCAGCCAGAACGTGAGGACATCGGGTTCCGTCCGGATAGCCGACGGGTTCCGCGGGCAGATCTTGCATGCCATACCGCCACCCCTGCTGGCCACCGCAACCAAGCAGGTCCTTGTAGGTGAACTCTACCCCACTCACCTCGGCTGGTTCCCGCCC
>JAABPW010000107.1 GCA_011391785.1 Verrucomicrobiota bacterium | reverse complement strand
CACCACTATATCGACAGGCCGAAGGGTGCAGACCAGCACATCCTGATCTACTGCATCCGGGGCCATGGCTGGTTTGATGTCGGCGGCAGAAAGTTCATCCTCAGACCCGATCAGGCGCTCCTCATCCCTCGAAACACGCCCCATGCTTACGGCGCTGAAGACGATCCATGGTCCATCCACTGGGTCCACTTTGACGGCGAAGACTCGGCATGCTATACGAGCTTGTTAGGACACGGGGAATATGTGATCCCCGTCTCCGGCGAGATCAGAAAACGGACTGAATCGCTTTTCAAGGAATGTTACGACCTTTTCACAGCCGGCTTCACAAGCACCCGCATCCTGCTTTGTGCGCAAACCCTGCGCCACCTGCTGGCTCTCATTTTTTACGGCAACCCGTCTTTCTCACCCGGCACCCCTGCGGCAAGCCACCGTTCCTTCGGCGGAACAATCGAATTCATGCGCCGGAATCTGCATGGCCGCCTGCGGCTTGACGACATGGCGCGTCATGCCGGCTTCTCAGTAGCTCGGTTCTCGACGCTGTTCAGGGCGCAAACGGGATTTTCCCCCGTTGACTATTACATCCGCCTCCGGATCCAGGTGGCCTGCCGCATGTTCGATACCACCCCAATGAACGTGTCCGAGATTGCGGCGCTGGTCGGCTACGACGACCCGTTCTATTTCTCGCGCATCTTCAGCAAGATCATGGGCGTAAACCCACGTGAATATGCCCGTCAACGGCCTCGGATCGGCTGAAACAAACGGGTAAAGTGCCTCGGGACAGCCGCCTCGAATACAAGACGGTCACCGGTCACCGGATGAGTGAAGGAAAGGGAACGGGCATGCAGGGCCAGCAACCGGGCCGGGTCATGGGCCCGGCCGTACTTCCGGTCGCCAACGATCGGAAACCCTGACTCGGCAAGATGGACGCGGATCTGATTCTTCCGCCCGGTCAGCAAGTCGATCTCAAGAAGACTGAACATGCGAGTTGTCTGCACTACCCGCCAAACCGTTTCCGCAAGCTGGCCCTCGGCGGGATCTCGCGTCGAATATACCCGGTGCGCCGCATTCTCGGCCAGATAGGAGACAATTTTTCCCTCCTGCTTCGGCGGGATGCCATGCACAATGGCAAGATAGCGCTTGCGGGCATCCTTCCAGTTGTCCTGAAGGTGGCGCTTGACCTCCTCCGTCTTCGCGAAAACAAGCACACCGGAAGTGTCACGATCCAGACGGTGAACGATGAAGATGCGCTGATCGGAACGGCGGAGCCCCTTGCGGACGTAATCCGTCAGCAACCGGTAGGCCGTGCGCTCACGGTCCGTCCCGGTCGCGATGGTCAACAGCCCCGGAGCCTTGTCAACGACCAGCAGGTGCGGATCCTCGTGCAGGATAAAGAGCCCCGGCGGGTCGTGGCGGCGGACGGGACGCCGATCCGGGCCGCTTGATGATGAATATCGACTAGACATGGCCGTTCAATCCGCAGGCACCCTCACCCTCTTGCCGGCCCTATCACTCCACGATGGTGGGAACCATGATGAGATCGGAACTGTGCTGGGGAGCGTTCTTGAGGACATCCTCACGATCCAGCCCGGGCCGGACCACATCGTCGCGAAAAACATTCTGGATCACCGCGGCATGAGCCATGGGCTCGACTCCCTCCACATCGATGGATCGCAGCTGGTTGAAGTGCTCAACGATATGATCCAGCTGCCCCTGGAATTCAACTGTTTCGGCATCCGTCAAGCTCAGCCGCGCCAGATTGGCGACGTACCGGACATCCATGCGCTTCACCGAGTCTGTCTTGTCCTGAATCACAATAGTCTCCCTCACTGCACGTCAATCGGGTTTGATCTCATTGATTGGCACTTTATAGGCCGTTCACGGACCCGAATCAAGTTTTACCAGTCCAGCTTCATGCCATCACTGGCCAGGTAAATGCCGGGAACAAGGGTGGCCTGGGTCTTCTCATGATCGATATCGTGGCAGATATGGGTCAGATAGGAACGCTTGGCCCCGATCCGGCCCAATACGGACAGCGCGGCTTCCACGGTGAGATGGGTGGGATGGGCACGATGACGCAGGCCATCCAGAATCATCACGTCGACCCCCTTGAACCGGTCCAGGGTGCCGTCGGGCATTTCCTTGCAATCCGGAACATATCCCACCGACCGCCCTTCGCATTCCAGGCGAAAACCGAAGGTATCCGTCCGCCCATGAATCACGCTCAGGGCCTCCACTTTCACCGGACC
>JAABPW010000106.1 GCA_011391785.1 Verrucomicrobiota bacterium | reverse complement strand
GTGCGATCCTGGAAAAGAGGAAAATACAGGAACCCTACCGGGAACCTTTCGGCGACCATTTCACGGATCTGTACGGGCGCCCGATCGGGTGGACCATCTGCCTGTCTCTGATGGAAAAAGTCTTTTTCCCGGCCGCCCTGATCGCCATGCTGCTGTCCGCGGCGTGGGAGCCGCTGTTCCTGACCCTTCTGTTTGAAAGTCTGTTTTCGGTTTCCATCCTCACAATCGTCGCCCCGGCCGGCCACCGGCTCGAGTTTTTCGGGAAAGGAATCCTGGTGACTCCGATCCGGTATGCAGGATTGATCTATGACGTCACGACCACCTTCCGGTTTGCGACTGATCTCTGGGTGAGAAAGGATAAACGGTGGAGAAAATGAAAATGATAGGACGCAATGGGTTCCTGTTTGAATCTCTGGATTTTGGACGTGTGGCGGTGTTTTTACTCGGGCTCATTGCCGGGGTTCCCGCGATGGGGCTGGCAAGCCCGATGACGTGGGAGGATGACGTCCGGCAATCACAGGCTGAGGGACGCTGGTCTGATGTGGCCCGGCTTTACCAGGAGCAGCTCGGGCGGGAGCCCGGTCGTGGTGACCTGTGGGTAAAGCTTGCCGACATCGAGGTGGCCCGGGGGAATACGAATGCGGTGATGCCTGCCCTGGAGATGGCGGTCAAGGCGCTTCCCGGCGATGCCGGCCTGCATGCCCGTCTCTCCCAGCAGTATGCGATGGCGAACCAGCCCGCAAAGGCGTTGCAGGAAATCGACCGGGCGGTACAAGGCGCCCCGGACAACACCGATTATCTCAAGGCGCGGGCGCAAATCGCGAACTGGCTGGGGAAATACAAGATTGCCGGAGACAGTTATGAACGGCTCCTCAAGTTGAGTGCCCAAGGTCCTGATTACGGGCTGTTGCTCGCCAGAAGCCGCACCTGGCAGGGGGATCTGGATGGGGCCGCCCGGGCTTACAAGAGGTATGTGGAATCCCATGACGGGGAGGCCGATGTCCTTCTCGAGTATGCGCGGGTGCAGGGATGGCGGGGCGATTATTCCCGTGCCCTCCACCTCCTGGACCAGTATGAGAAGCGGTTTCCCGGACTTCCCAAGCCCGATGGCGACCGGTCCCGTTTCCTCGCCTGGGCCAATAAGCCCCATGCGGCAACCGGTATCAATGATGAGCTGCTTGTCAGGAAGCCGGATGATTATGAGCTCAACGTGACCCGGACCGTGGCGCTGAACATTGGGAATCAGAAGAAAGAAGCCGTCGACAGCCTCGGGAAATTGGAAACCCTTCGGCCCCAAAGTGAGGAGGTCGTGGCGATCAAGCGCTATGTCGATACCCCGCTGCGGCCCGAGGTTTCCCTTTTTGGGCGTTTCTATAACGATGAGGACAACCTCTCCATGTGGCAGGAATCCGCAAGGGCCGGCTATTCCGTCAACCCTGGAACGCGGCTGGGCGCCCTGGCTGAATTCTGGCAGTTGAAGGCGGATCGGGGTAGCGGCTTGGAGAACCGGGATGGAACCCGGACTGCGGATTATCAGAAGGCGATGCTTCAATTCCAGCAAACGCTGTTGCCGTCCTTGTGGATCAACGCCGCAGCGGGGGCTGCCGAGGTGGACGGGACGGGATCGCTGTTTGTCTACGATGTGCTGGCGGGGGCCCGCCCATGGGACAGCTTGCTGGTGTCGCTGGAGCAGAGTCGCGACAGTGTGCTCATCTCGCCTCGTTCGGCCTCCCTGGGGATACGGCGGGATACCACGCAGGTACAGGCGGAATGGACACCGGGCTTTGACTACACCGTGGCGGCCCAGGGGCGATTCGATCGCTTCAGTGATGGCAATGACCGGTGGGAGGGCGTGCTCAGTCCGAGGCGGTCGGTCATCCGGTCCAATGCGATGAATCTCGACCTCGGGGTCCGGGCCCTGCTGTTCGGTTTCAGCGAAGATCTCAATTCCGGGTATTATGACCCGGGGCTCTACCAGCAGTACGCCCTCACGGCCTTCAGTTATTGGAAGCTCACGCCGGAATGCGGGTTGAGCTTGATCGGGGCTGCAGGCTACTACAAGGACGACACCATGAATAACTTTGACTTCGGGTGGAGCGGGGATACCGAACTCACCCTCGGGGCTCACCGGGACTGGATGACGAAGATAGGCGGTCATTATATGCAGAATTTCCGCCCGTCCGGCGGCGCCTATCATGCCGTGGCGGTGGATATTTCACTGACGCGGCGGTTTTAAAGGCGGTGATTCCGAGCGCCTTTACTGGACGATTCCTGCAGTTGCTTGGGTCACGGCAAGGGGGACAATCTGGCGGGGTTGGAGCCCGGGGGACGTTACGCGGCCTTCGACATATTCGCCGGTCCAGCCATGGCCGACGCCCTTGGAATCCACGCGTTCGACGAGGATCGAGACGGTTTTTCCGATGAAGCGTTCAGCAAAGAGGCGGCGTTTGGCTTCGCCTATTTCAACCAAGGTATGTAGCCGCTCCTTCTTCACGGCTTCGGGAATCTGGCCCGGCATGGTGTCGGCACGGGTTCCGGACCGGCGGCTGTAGGGAAAGACATGCAGGTTGCTGAAGGGCAGTTCACGGACCAGTTTCACGGTGTTGGCGAAGGAGGCATCATCTTCCCCGGGGAAGCCCACGATGATATCGGTACCCAGTCCCAGGGTGGGAATCCGCCCGACGGCATACTCAATGACCTTCCGATAGCTCGCGGTGTTGTAGCGGCGGCCCATGGACGCGAGGATGCCATCATCACCGCTTTGAAGGGGGATGTGCAGGAAGTGGCAGAGTTTCCGGGAGGTGGCCATGAGGTCAATGACAGCCTGTTCGGCGGTTGTGATTTCCAGCGAGCTCAACCGGATCCGGCCAATCCCGGGGATGGTCTCGATGTCGCGGATCAAGTCGGCCAGGCGACGGGAGCCGTCCTCATAGCGCCCGAGATTGGCGCCTGTCAGGATGACTTCCCGGAATCCTGCATCGGTCACCCGTGCCACCTCATCGTGGATTTCGGCGAGGGGGCGGCTATGCGGGAGCCCTCGTGCGGTGGGAACAATGCAATAGGCGCAACGGAAATCGCAACCATCCTGGACCTTGATGAGGGCCCGCTGTGTGTCGAACTGGGGAGTGGGGGATGGTCCGGTCGCAGGGGGTGGCGCGGGAAACCGGGCCGGGTGCAATTGATGGAGCAGTTCGGGAAGGCTGAATTTGCCGCCTTGTCCGACCGCCAGGTCAACGGTGGAATCCCCTCGGAGCGCCTCGCCCAGTGTTTCCGCCGGGCAGCCGGCGAGGATGACCAGGCTGTCGGCCCTGATCCGGCGGGCCTGGCGGGCCGCGTAGAGACTGCTGTGCTCGGCCTTCCCGGTGATGGCGCACCCGTGGATGACGGCAACATCGGAGGGGGCGCCAAACGGGATCACTTCATAGCCCGCCACGGTAAAGCGGGTGGCCAGGGTGGCCGTTTCAGCCTGGTTAAGCCGGCAACCGATGGTTTTGAATGAGACCGTAGGGCGCATGGTTAAAGGCCGCATAATAGGTTTTCATTTATTGAAGGGGTGGACGCCGACCTCCGGGCGGCGTCAGACCGCGCCCGGAGGTCGCGGTCCACCTTGATGATGTCCTGACTAAAAGGGTCTGTTCAGTAAGAGTCCTTGAGCGGGACAATTTGGTTGAACACCGGTATGCAGGGCTGATGGTCGATGCTGTCGGCGATGAAGTAGCCCTTGCGCTCGAACTGGAACCTGAAGCCTTTCGGGGCGGATGCGAGCGATGGCTCCACAAAGGCTTTCAGGACGGTCAGCGAGGCGGGGTTGAGGTTGGTCTTGTAGTCCACGCCTTCAGCAACCTCCTCGGGATGCTCCTCCTTGAACAGGCGGCCATACAGCCGGACTTCGGCCGGGATGGCATGAGAGGCGGAAACCCAGTGGATCGTCCCCTTGACCTTGCGGCCGTCCGGGGCGTTTCCGCCGCGGGTAGCCGGATCATAGCTGCACCGGATCTCGGTGACCTGACCGGTCTTCTCATCCTTCGTGAAGCCGGTGCAGGTGACGAAATAGCCGTAGCGCAGGCGGACTTCCTTCCCGGGCGCGAGCCGGAAGAATTTCTTTTCGGCCACCTCGCGGAAATCCTCCCGCTCGATGTAGAGGTCCCGGGTAAAGGGAACCTTCCGCGAGCCTGCCGCCGGATCCTCAGGATTGTTGACGGCTTCCAGCATGTCCGCCTGGTCCGCGCCGAAGTTCTCGATGACGACCTTGACGGGATCCAGCACGGCCATGGCCCGCGGGGCGGTCTTGTTCAGTTCCTCGCGGACACAGAACTCGAGCAGGGCAATGTCGGTGTAGCCGTCAAACTTGGTTACTCCGACGCGCTTGCAGAAATTGCGGATGGATTCCGGTGTGAACCCGCGTCGGCGCAGGCCGGCGATGGTGGGCATACGGGGGTCATCCCAGCCCTTGACATGGCCGTCGCGGACGAGTTCAAGCAACCGCCGCTTGCTGAGGACGGTATAAGTGACATTCAGCCGGGAGAACTCGATCTGGCGCGGCTTCGGGTCGAACTCCAGCTCCTGGATGAACCAGTCGTACAGCGGGCGGTGCACCTCGAACTCCAGCGTGCAGAGGGAGTGGGTGATCTTCTCGAGGGCATCCTCAATGGGATGAGCGAAGTCGTAGGTGGGGTAGATGCACCATTTGTCGCCGGCCCGGTAATGATGGGCCCGCATGATGCGGTAGATCACAGGATCGCGCATATGGAGGTTGGGCGATGACATGTCGATTTTGGCACGGACGCACAGGGTGCCGTCAGGGAACTCACCCGCCCGCATCCGGGCAAAGAGGTCGAGGCTTTCCGCGGCGGACCGGTTTCGGGAC
>JAABPW010000105.1 GCA_011391785.1 Verrucomicrobiota bacterium | reverse complement strand
GGTGATGTGATCGTAGCCGGGGGCGATGTCGGTGACGACCGGTCCCAGGACATAGAAGGGGGCGCCGTCGCAGAGTTGCTGCTGGCGGTCCATGTTGTCCTTGATCTGGTTGAAGGGGACATGGCCGGGGCCTTCCACCATGACCTGAACGCCTTCCTTGCGGCACCAGTGGACGAGCTCGGCGAGGGTGTCGAGCTCGGCGAACTGGGCGTCGTCGCTGGCATCGGCCAGGCAGCCGGGGCGGAGGCCATCGCCGAGGGACACGGTGACATCGTGTTTGCGGCAGATCTCAATGATCTGGTCCCAGTGGGTGAAGAGGGGGTTTTCCAGGCTGCGGACGGTCATCCATTCGGCCATGAGGGCGCCGCCCCGGCTGACGATGCCGAGTTTGCGTTTCATGGCGAACGGCACGTGACGGCGGAGCAGTCCGGCGTGGAGGGTCATGAAGTCAACCCCCTGCTCGGCCTGTTCCCGGATCACCTGGAGAAGGAGTTCGGGGGTCAGTTCCATGGTCTTGCCCCCGAGGCGCGAGATGGCCTCATAGAGGGGCACGGTGCCGAGGGGGACAGGGCTGGCCTTCAGCATGCCGGCGCGGATGGCCGCCAGGTCGGTACCCACGCTGAGATCCATCACGAAATCGGCGCCGGCCTTCAGTGCCACATCCAGTTTCACCAGTTCCTCGCCCTGGGCGGAACGCTCGGTCGAGCGGCCGAGGTTGGCGTTGACCTTGGTGCGGAAGGCCCGGCCGGCGATGGCCGGGCGGGCCATGGGATGGGCGGGATTGGCCGGGAGGACGGCTTTTCCGGAGGCGATTTCATCGCGGACCAGGGTGGCGGGAACCTGTTCCAGGCGGGCAACGGTTTCCATCAGCGGGGTGATGGACCCCTTTCGGGCTTCAATCAATTGAGTCGTCATGCGAATCCTTTCTATCCAAAACGCGAAATACAGTATTGGTTTTGGCGGGGGGAGTCAATCGCGGTGCATTGACAGGGAAGAATGATCGTGACATCATAGGCCCCGTTCAGGTTAAGAAAGGACTTGTATGGCTGTCATTATCGGAATGTCTACTGCGGTGAAGGGGAAGAAGTTCGACCTGACTCAGGACGAAATGTTCATTGGTCGGTCGACCCAGAATCAGATTCCCATTGATGACGCCTCCATCTCGGGGCGTCACTGCAGCGTTCTCCGTGACGGCCGCAAGTACACCCTGGTGGATCTTGGCTCCACGAATGGCACCCGTCTCAATGGCTCCCAGGTGACTAAATCGGCCCTGCGCCCCAAAGACATCATCCAGGTGGGAAGTGTTGAATTGATGTTTGACGGGCAGGATGTGGACGTTGATTCCCCTGCGGTGACGGTTGTTATTCCCCGCGTCGAGGAGATGGCTGAGCCGGTCCACATTCCCGAGAGTTTCCATACCGCTTCACCGTTCGGCGCGCGCAAGGACAGCCGGAACATCTGGGTGGTCGTGACCATCGTGTTGCTACTGCTGGTGGTGGCTGCGCTGATATTCTTTGTCATGCGGCTGTTCCTGTGATGGTTCCGGTCATGACCCGGGAACAGAACAGGCGCGGCGTGACCCTCATCGAACTCCTGACAGCGATCTCCGTGGCCATGCTGGTGCTGGTCGCCTCCGTCTCCGTATTCCTGACGGTCTCCAATTCCCTCCGGCGGCAGCAGAACGACACCCATGGTGCGGCGCATGCGGTCCTCGACCAGCTCCGGCATGACCTGGCGGTGTGCGCCCAGGCGCCCTTCACCAATGTCCCCGCCTTTTCGGTTGAGTCCACTTCGGTCGGCACCAATAGGCCCGCGCTGTCCGTCCTGGCCTTTTCGGTTGGGCGTGTTCCCGAGGGTGAGGATGATTTCTCGAAGCTCGAGATCGGGCGGATCCGTTATACGATCCAGCCCGATGGCCGGCTGATCCGCGAAACCATGACGCTTTGGGGGGCGGACGCGCTGGCTCCGGCCCAATCCAATGCCGTTATGAAGGAGGTAACGGCCTTTGAGGTTTCTGTGTTTGCGGAGTCCAGCTGGACGAACCAGTGGACGTCTTCGCCGCGAGTTTTGCTTCCCGCTGCGGCCCGCATCCGCCTTGACTGGCGGACGGCTGTGACGACCGAAACCGCTACCGTTGAAATCTTCATACCAGCCGGCAATCAGGTGCTGCAGAAGGGGGCACGGACCGGGGTGCAGGGATCAATTTCAAAACCGTGAGTGGTTTTTGCAGGCCTGCCGTGAGGAGCAGTCCAATCGCCAGAATGCCTGCCCCCACCAGGAACGAAACCCCGCCGGCCTTTTCAGTATAGTTGTCTTTGAGCCAGGCAACCATCTGGGGACCGATCAGACCGCCCATGGACCAGGCGGTAAGAAGACAGCCGTAGATGACTGGCATCCGGGTTTTTCCGTACACGTCCAGAACAAAGGCGGGCATGGCTCCGAATCCACCGCCATAACAAAGAAGCACATAACAGATCAGGCCTGAAAATATCCACGGGTTGTGGGTGAACGCCAGGATCCCGAATGTTGCCGCCTGGGAGGCCAGGATGATCTGGAACGTCCTGACGCGGCCCAGGTGGTCGGAAAAGCCACCCCAGAAGAGGCGTCCCAGTCCATTGCAGAGTGAGCTGATGGCAATCAAGGTGGCACCGGCTGAAGCCAGGGAAGCGGCGGAGAGCGTGGGATTCCAGTGCCTGAGCAAATCCTGTAGCAAGGGAGACTGAAATCCGATGATGGCGATTCCCGCCACGATGTTGCAGAAGAAGATGCTCCACATGAGCCAGAACTGCCTCGACCGGAGCCAATTGGCCTGCGCCCCGACCATGCCGGGACTGTCAGGGTGGGGTGCCTCCCCGGTCGGTGGATTCCTGAGCAACGAGCCGCATCCAGTAGCAACGATCAGGAAAACCAGCCCCATCAGGGCGAAGACGAGAATGAGATTGCCGGCGAAGGCCGTCATCAAGGCCGGTGCCAGCACCTTGCCGGTGAAAAACGCGCCCAGTCCGAACCCCATGATGACCATGCCGGTGACCAGTCCCTTCTTGTCCGGGAACCACTTGGCGACGGTTGCCACAGGGGTGACATAGCCGAGTCCCAGTCCTGTCCCGCCAATGATGCCGAAGGTGAGGTAGAGGCCGGTCAGGGAGTGCAGGTGAAGCATGACGGCTGAGAGCATCACGCCTGTTCCGAAAAGGGCGCCGCCTGAGATGGCGAGCCGGCGGGGACTGAATTTGCTCAGGTTCATTCCGCCCCAGGCGGCGGCGAGGCCCAGGAAGCAGATGGCGATGCTGAACACTCCGGACACCTGGGCATTGTTCCAGTGATAGGTGTCCATCAACGGAATCTGGAAGTAACTCCAGGCGTAAACCGATCCCAGGCACACCTGGAGCAGTGTGCCGGCGATCGCGATTCCCCACCTGTTTGTCTTGAGACTCATGAATTTCACCCTTCAGGATGCTGACTGTCCGCGACTATGAGGCAATCATTCCGGCGTTTATTGGATGATAAGGCTATGTTGTTGCATATTCAGGCAATACTCGGGGGGCTGGCATTATGTGAAGTGTCGTGGCATAGTAAAGCCAGTCGTGAGCACACTCGAAAAATACAAGCCGGCTGTTCCGCAAGGCGTCCTGCTGTTCCTGGCGGGATTTGTCTGGTTGGGTGTCGGCGCCATGCTCCTGTCCCTGGCAGGTGCATGGCTGTCGGTCGTGCCGCATGCGGGCTACTATGCGTCTGCGGGGGGCGTGCTGGGACTGGTCGCCCACCGGTTTGCCTTTTCGCGGATTGCCGACCGGAACCTGGCGCGGCTTCTTCCGATGGATGGCAAACGCTGCCTGTTCTCGTTCATGCCCTGGAAAAGTTACCTGACCATTACGGTCATGATCACGCTGGGGGCACTGTTGCGCCATTCAACAATTTCCCGGGAATATCTGGCGGTTTTGTATGCCGGGATCGGGCTGGCCCTGGTCTTGTCGGGGCTGCGGTATATGCGGGCATTCTTTACTTTTGTTTTTTAGCTTGCGTGGAGGCGGCCGGATACATATTATTCGCGCCCTATCAATTCAAGGAGACGACGATGGGCAGGGCATGTGAAGTTTGTGGAAAGACGCTGAGTACGGGTAATCGCATTGTGCGTCACGGTTTGGCCAAGGCCAAGGGCGGCATCGGTTTGCATACGACGGGTATTTCCCGCCGGAAATTTCTTCCCAATCTGCAGAAGATTCGCGTGAAGTCAAATGGGGGTGTGAGCCGCAAGACGGTTTGCACGTCATGTATCCGTTCCAATAAGATCACCAAGGGGTGACCGGAACGGACATCCCGGTCTCGATAGGCGCAGGTTAATCCCTGCGCCTTTTTGTTTTCGATGTGCTATTCGGTGATCTCCGCTGGCAACTCCCCGTCTTCCTCGGTTTCAGGAAGGACTCCGGGTTTTTCGAGCGGGCGGATTTCCTCCAGCTCGGCGATGGCGGTCCGCATGATGACGGCATCCTCTATCTTCATCATTTCCACAAGATGGCGGCGGCCGGCCAGGAGGCGGCGCAGGTACTGCGGGATCCACTTGCGGTAGAGCAGGGCGGCTCCCTTGGGGCCGTACAGGTCCACCATGCGATCGAAGTGCTGCAGGGCGAACTGGACCCATTCCTTGCGGGTGGGCGCGGGCGCGGCGGGGAGGCCGCGGAGATCGTTCCAGATATCGCGTGGCAGCCAGGGATTCTTCAGGGGGCCGCGCCCGATCATGATGGCCGAGCACCCGGTTTCGGTGAACATGCGGCGGGCGGCGGCGGGCGAGGTGACGTCGCCGTTCCCGATGACGGGGACGCGCCTGGCCGCCTGGACCACCCGGCGAATGCCCTCGAGATCCGCCTTGCCCGTGTAGCCCTGG
>JAABPW010000104.1 GCA_011391785.1 Verrucomicrobiota bacterium | reverse complement strand
CAGGGCAGCGTGACGAACCTGGTGTATCCGGATGGGAGTCTGACCTTCGGGTATCTCGGGAATGGGATTTTGTCCTCTGCGCGCAATGAGGAAGGCGTGATCACGAATTCCTATGATGCGGCCAATCGATTGGTTCATATCGATTCCGGGTATCCGGGAAGCGGACTGAATTACCGGTATACCATGGCAGGTCGGGTCACCGGAGTAACGGGGCTGGCTGGTACAACCAGTTATTCGAATGATGAGCTGGGACGGGTGAGCGTCATCAGTAATGCCGTTGGTCAATTCAGCCTCGGGTATAATGCCTGGAACGGGCTGGCGGAAACTGTGGAATATCCCAATGGGCTCAATGCGAGATACAGTTACGATGTGATGAACCGGGTAACGCGGATCGAGTACCGGAATGCAGGCGGATCTATTGTGCGGGCAATGGATTTCGGCTATGATTCCGCCGGAATGATCACCACGAACAAGATCACGGGAGGCACGTCGTTGGACGAGCGCCGGTACGCCTATGATGGATTGAACCGGTTGACGGGTGAAACCGTGCTCGACGATGCTGGCGTGACTCATGCAACTACCTGGCAGTACGATTTGGCTGGGAACCGGACCAACCAGGACTTGAATGGGGTTTCCTCGACATACAGCTATTCGCTGGCGAACCGGCTGACTGCATGGACGGGTGGGAGCGCAATGTTCGATGCGGCGGGAAACCAGACCAATGCGGCTTATGCCGATGGCCGGGCGCTGGCTATGAAGTGGAATAGCCGCTACCAGTTGAAGGAAGTCTCCGGTACTGATGGGGCTGCACTTGAAAGCTATGGGTATGATGCCTTCGGGCGCAGGATCTGGGTGGCTCAGGAAGGGGTGACGAACAGGTTCATCTATGCTGGCCCTCATGTCGTTGCGGAGACAGATGCTTCCGGAAATCTCAAGAAGGCCTATACCTACGGGACTGGAATCGACAATGTACTTTCCATGACGATCTACGAGGGCACGACCAATACCTATTTCTACTTGAAGGATCATCTTGGTTCGGTCCTGGCGCTGACCGATGGCTCGGGAAATATCGTGGAAAGCTACCGGTATGATGCCTGGGGCAGGACGACGGTTTGCGATGCGAACAACCAGGAACTCAGCACCTCGGCAATTGGAAACCGCTACTGCTGGCAGGGTCGGGAATATTCCTGGGCCACCAAGCTCTATAACTTCCGGGCACGATGGTATGACCCCATCACCGGACGCTGGCTCTCTAACGACCCGATAGGCATCAGCGGTGGGTTGAACCAATATGTATTCTGCGGAAATAATCCGGTGAACTTCAGGGATCCAAGCGGGTTGTGCCCAATAGCTCCTGTTGGTGGTGGCTATACTGGTGGTCAAAATACGGTTTTCACCGTGGGTTGGAATATGCCGCCCTCTTCACCACCCCCGCCGTCCTATTCACCGCCCACGCCAACCGTGTTTATTGGGATGCCGTCGGCTCCTCCGCCGATAGTGCCTCCATCTTGGAACGCTCCATCAAACCCTCAAGACCCAATATGGGGACCGTATCCGGAAATTACAGCAGCACCGTTTGCTGTTGTTGGCACAATAGTTATAGCAGGCGAAGGTGGTGTTACAGCTACAGGGGCTGTGCTTGAAAATCCAGCCACAATTGTTGCCGTAATTAAGTTCCTATATAATTATGCTTCTCCGCCATCAGTCGGTTCGTCTTGGCCAGAAAATGTTGGCACGGCGGCAGGGTTGCCTACTAACTAGTTAAATACACTATTGATATGAACACATTATTAAAGGGTGATAAAAAAGGAAAATGGGTGCGGAAGGCCCAGGAAAATATTGAAACATCAAAAAAAACAACGGAAAACAAACGTTTTATAAAGTCAATTCTCTGTGGAGTTCTTGTAGCGATCTTTCTCGCATTTTTTTACGGAAGTGCGGGCGTGGCTCGGTTCGGGATGTTTTTTGTGCCTCAGGATCAGTTGATGAGGCGCATTCCTGTGTCAATTATAATAGGAATATTAACAGGGTTAATAGCTTATAGGGTTAGTAAAAAAGAGGTAATAGTAATTTGCCCGAAATGCGGACACGTGAAAGGCCAGGATTCGTTAACGAAATGTCCATGTGGGGGGGGCTACTGTGATCTTGATGAATATGAATGGCATGAGCATTAGGGATGTTTTTTTGATATTTGTGAAAGATTAATATGAAAACAAAATGGGCGCACGTTCTTCGTGACATAGGTTTAGTTTGGTCGTTAACTTTCTTCGCTGAAGTCATTATAACTATTCTTTACCGTGGGCATGTTTCTCAAGATGTGGATGCATTCAGATCTGTCGTGACAGCAAAAAAGGTTGCAATCGTCTTTGGTTTCATTATCGCAGGGTCTTTAGGCAGGGAAGCCGTAAAGGGGCGTTTGGATCGACTCTTTGCTGTTTTGATTGGGATTTGGTTGATGAACTTGCTTACGATTCGCCTAACCCCTGAATTTACTTTGTATACTTGGTTCATCAGTATTTGGCCGCTTTCAGTATTTGCCATTTCTGGCGCGGGTCTTTCTTTGTTATTTGTCGCACCAGTTGATCACCAGAAGGGTAAATGTGAAGGCAACGAAATGCATAAACCATTACCGGGCATTGTTTATGTTGCTGAAGTTCAGGTTCAAAATGACGATAACGATACGAAGACGCAAAAAGAACTAGAGTCAGGCAAGAAAGGTGTTTAGCGCTCGTTGAAGCACGGATAATAGATATTTTGCGATTCGCTTGGTCAGATGACCAATATCAGTTACAGCGATAATATAGCGCGCGGGGTCGTAACAGTTTAGCCCATTGCGGGAGACAGTCGAGGAATGGTGCGGAAGGCGGCGAGAGCCGCCTTTTTGATTTTGGGAGTCAAGGGAAAGCGCGATTCATGAGGTATTGGTGAAGATTTGAGAGAGAGGGTGCTGGTGGCCGTTAAGGATGAGGGATTGGAGGATAGGGATGGGGTCGAGGTGCTGGCATCGGGCGGTATGGAGGATGGAGAGATTGACGGAGAGAGAGTGAGCGCCTTGAGTGGATCGGCTGCCAAATATGATTTTGCGAAAGATGACAGGTTGGCGGAGTGTTTGCTCGGCATGGTTGTTGGTTGGGGGCATGCGATTGATGTCGAGGAAGGTGAAGAGGCGTTGGTAATCGCGCTTTGGATCGAGGAGACGCAGGCGGAAACTCTCGGCATCAGGGTGAGGGATGGGGTTGGCGCAAAGGGCGTGCAGTTGGTTGTAGAGTTTGGGGATATGAGCCTGGGCGTCCCGGAAGGAGATTTCGCCTGTGTCGCGTTGGCGTCCAAGATCACACGCTTGAGAAAAGAAACTGCGAAGGTTGTTGCAAAAGGCGATGGCCACGGCGTTGGGTTTGCTGGCGGGTAACAGGGTGATGAGTTGGGCGATGTCCCTTGCTTTGCGGATGAGATGGGCCAGGCAAGACTGGCGATGGGCCGGATGGATGGCGTTATAACCGGCATAGTCATCGGCGACCAGAGCGCCTTGAAAATCCGATCCGAAGATGGAGGCGGCCACCTCCCCGGAACGGGATCGGTCGATGTGGAAGAAACTGAAATCCGGGGTGCCTGCATACCAGAGATAGGCCGACTTTCCGTCGAGACGCCACCCCGTTTCGTCACCATGGACAATGTCAGCCGAATGAACCTTGTTGCGGAGTGTCTCGTGATGAGGTTCAGCGGCTTTGGCGACGGTGTGGGTGAAGGCCATTGCAGAGGCTGGGACAAAGGGCATGGCGAAGAGATCGCTGAAGATGCGGCGCACATCACGCAGGGAGATCTTGAGCGTATGCCGGAGGAAGACGGCGGCGGCCTTAGTCGTTGGACCGATCTGGCAGTTTCGCAGTTCGCCCTCGGCAGTTTGGTAGACGTCGCGGCGGCAGGTTGGACAGTAGGCCAGATCATGGGTGTAGCGGATGACGCGTGGACGGGGTTGCAGGACGATATCTTCCTGAATCTGCTCATGCTGTTGGCCGGTTGCCGTCAGGCCGGCGGTGTGGCAATGCGGACAGACGTTGGGAGCAGGGGCATGGACGGTTCCATCAAGGTGATCAGGCCTCCGGCGAGACCAAGGTGGGTGTCCTTTGGGGGCGCCCCGCTTGCGGGCTGGGTTTTCGTCAGTAGGGGGTGGACGGTTGGGTTTGAAGCGTGAGGCGTGTTCTGCCTTCAGACGGGCGCGCAACTCGACGATCTCCTTTTCCGCCCGCTCCAAATCCGCCGTTAAGGAGGCGATTTCAGCTTCGGCATTGCGCGCCAAATGGCCGTTGCGGAAGGAATCATCGTTCGCATCGCGGATAAGCAGGTGTGCCCATGTGGCGGAGATTCCGTCCAGATGGGGACAACACTGCCGATAGGGGCACTGGTAGCCGAAGGGTGCTTCTTTATATCGTCCCATAGTGTTGCAAATCGACCTCCTGGTTGATCAACTGCCAATTGACGGCAGCCAGTTCCTGTAGCAGGAGTTTGAGTTTACGATGCCGTGCGGTCAGACGCCTGACCAGTGGCACCATGTCTTTGGGAATGTGGCGACTGCGTGTCTTTCCGCCGACCTTCGTCGTGAGGTTATAGGCTGGATACTTGAATCCCTTCGTAGATACCGAGCCAATCACAAAGTCAAGGTGATCGCTCACCTGCTCGACAAGTCGATCCCGACGGGCCATCAAAGTCACAACGCTGGGCATAGGTCTCCTTTCGCATATATAGGCGTACTGTTACGCCTATAATGACGCAAAAATACCCTTTGCGCAACAACTATTTTCGAGGAAATGCCGATCTACAACCCGCAATGGGCTAAACTGTTACTTGTCTTTTTCCAGGCGCGCGGGGTCACGTCTCCATATTCTGCAATTAAATA
>JAABPW010000103.1 GCA_011391785.1 Verrucomicrobiota bacterium | reverse complement strand
GACACTCGATATCTGCTGGCCAATCGGACTGATGTTTTCCCTTGTCGGGGCGATGTTGGCGATTTACGGATTCATGACCCGGGCATCGGAGGAAATGTACAAGCGATCCCTCGACATCAACATCAACCTGTGGTGGGGGCTGCTCTTGCTGGTGTTCGGCGGGCTCATGCTCCTGAGCGCCTGGAAGAATTCCAGGAAAATAAAATAAGCGAGGTTCCCCTTGAAGGCATCCCCTGTTGATCTCGAAATGAGCAAGACCCTCATGCGTCTTGCCCGGCAAAAGCGTCTCGCGGTTGAGGGGGGCAGGATCCGGCGGACCTCCTCCCGGTTCTGCCTGGGAGTGGAACACGGCGATTACAACGGTACCGAATTGTTCGGCGTGGGCACTGACCGTTTCATCTGGATGGCCTACAAGCCCAACGGCACTGACCGGGTCCGTCTCTACAGCGACAATTTCCCGGGCGACGGAGTCATTGAGTTCAAGTCCGGCCGGATTCCCCCGCCGCGGCATCATTCCATTGCCGACAGCTGGGCCCGGTTTCCCTTCGGGTGCGATTACATCCTGCGCAAGGCCGGGCATGAACTGAAGACCGGGTTTGACGCCGTGCTGATCGGCAATATCCCCGGTGGGGGAATGTCCCGTTCCGCCTCGCTCACGCTGAACCTCCTGCTCACGA
This sequence comes from Verrucomicrobiota bacterium, assembly GCA_011391785.1. Classification (GTDB taxonomy): domain Bacteria; phylum Verrucomicrobiota; class Kiritimatiellia; order CAIKKV01; family CAITUY01; genus JAABPW01. Next base: position 4,219 of record JAABPW010000103.1, on the reverse strand, counting down.
TGATGGAAGTCAATGGCTTGGCGGCAGGCAAGGACAAGATGCAGATCATCGACCTGGCCCAGGCGGTTGAGAACGAGTATATCGGCTCGCCCTGCGGTCAGCTCGACCAGATCATGATCTATTTCGCGAAGGAGGGTATGGGGACGCATTACGATCCCAAAACCCGCGCCATCAAGTATATCCCGCTCGGGCGGAAAGCCCCGGACTTCCGAATTGTCAGTCTCGACACCGGAACCGTGCGGCCCGGACTGGAGAAGTCCACCTACCGGTTGCGCCGGAAGGAATGCGACGATTTCGCCGTCCTGGCCGGAAAGAAGTTCGGCTTCACCAAGCTGGCCGATGTGCGGGATGAGGCGCTCTACCGGAAGGTGGTGGCGGCGTTCGGGAAAAGCCATCCCGCCCATTGTGACCGCCTCGCTTATATCTACGGCGCCCAGAAACGGTTTTACCGCATGCTCAAGGCGTGGCGTTCAGGGGACATCACGACCGTTGGTGCGATCTTCCGCGAGGATGGCATCGGGTTGCGGGACCAGTACAGGATTTCCGGTCCGGAACTGGAAACCATGTGCGACATAGCCCGGACCGTACCGGGAGTCCATGGGGAGCGCATGCTGGGTGGCGGCGACAAGGGTGCCGCTGGCGCGATCGTGGCCGCCAGGAGTGTCCGGGATCTCCAGACCGCCGTGGCCACGGCCTATCCCCGCAGTGTTCCTGCGCAGGCCGGGAACTATGCTGTTCACGCGCTGAAGGTGGTTGACGGGGTGGCCGTGCTTGACGGGTTGGTGTGAGTGTCTGGACACCCATGAGTGGGTGTCCCCGCGACCTTATGTAGCTAAGTGGAATTTTCGGCTCCTGCCGGGCAAGCCGGCAGGGAACCTTTTCGAGCAAGAGGGACCGGGCAAGCCGGTAGGGTGCTCTTAATCATTTGACATTCCTGATGTGTAAGCGTATTTCGACGATTTCCATTAATACTAAAAGGGAGGCAGGGTTATGTTCAGGTTTATTCGCACGGTTCTGATGCTGGGGTGTGTGCTGCTGGTTTCCGCATGTGTTTCCAATCCACCCTATAGCGTGCCGGTCATGCCGGTTCCGGTGACGCTGGATCCTGTCTTTACGGATCACATGGTGCTGCAACGCGGGATGCCGGTTCATATCTGGGGAAAAGCCAATCCTGGCGAGCCGCTTAAAGTGATATTTGCCGGGCAGGTTGTCCGCGCCCTGGCAGATACGCAGGGGAACTGGTCGGCCAGACTTTCCTCCATGAAGGCCAGTGCCGAGCCGCGCAAGCTGGTTGTCCAGGGCCACAATGAGGCCGCTGTCGAGGATGTCCTGGTGGGTGAAGTCTGGCTTTGTTCCGGGCAGTCCAATATGGAGTGGGGCCTGTTGGGGGTATCGGCCGGCCGGAAGGACTGCGATGCCGCCGACCTGCCGCTGCTGCGTCTTTATTCCGTGCAGAAGGGCGAGGCGGACAAACCGCGGACCGCGTTGTTGGGGGCCAGGGGCTGGCTGGGTTGTTCCCCGGAAAACCTCCGCAAGGTGGGGACGCACTTCGATTCCTTCTCGGCCACCGCGTTCTATTTCGGACGGGACCTGCAGGCCAGGCTGGGCATACCGGTGGGGCTGATCCAGTCGGCCGTGGGGGGTACCCCGATCGAGCCCTGGACGCCGCAGGAGAAATCCGGCAATTCCGGCGGGCGCCTCTATAACGCCATGATCGCGCCCCTCACGCCGATGACCATCCGGGGTGCCATCTGGTACCAGGGCGAATCCAACCGCCAGAACAAGGGCGCGTATGAGCAGAAGATGAAGGACCTGATCAGCAGCTGGCGCGCCGTGTTCCAGCGGCCGGACATGCCGTTCTACTTCGTCGAGATCGCTCCCTACCGGTATCGAGAGGGCGACAACATGGGTGAGTTGCGGGCCGCCCAGGCCCGTGTGGCCGCCACCGTGCCGCATACCGGCATGATCCATACGCTGGATAATCCCAATGATGTGGGGAACATCCATCCCGACAACAAGCCGCAAATCGGGGCCCGGCTGGCCCGCCTTGCCCTGGCCGGAACCTACGGGATCAAGCTGGGCAAGTCTGTTGTCGGCCCCGTGTTCAAGTCCGGCAAACAAACCAAAACCGGGATCCTGCTCAAGTTCAAGGATACCGCCGGCTCGCTGGTGACAACGGATGGCAAGGCGCCGGTCGGGTTTGAGGCGCAGGTCGCCGGCGGCGCCTGGGTCAAGGCTGATGCCGCCATCCAGGGCGACAGGATCCTGGTCAGCGTGCCCGGCCAGGTGGTGACTGCTGTCCGGTTCTGCTGGGGCGAGACCGACCAGACCAACCTCCGGAATGCCGAGGGTCTTCCGCCCTCGCCGTTCCGAATGTGAAGAGTGAGAGAATTCAGTAGTCAGAATTCGGGAGTCAGGATCCAGAATTCTGACTCCTGAGCTTCTGACTCCTGTTGTTTGCTTCCGTTCTGATTCTCTGCTATCGTTCCCCGCTTTCAGGAGAATAACCATGGGATTGAGCATTGGCATTGTCGGGCTCCCGAACGTCGGGAAGTCCACGATTTTTAACGCGCTGACACGCGCCCAGAACGCGGAAAGCGCGAACTATCCATTCTGTACCATTGAGCCGAACAAGGCGGTCGTGCCGGTTCCGGACCCGCGGCTGCAGAAGCTGATGGAGATCGCCAAATCCCAGAAAGTGATCCACGCAACGGTTGATTTCGTGGATATCGCCGGTCTGGTCAAGGGTGCCAGCAAGGGGGAGGGGCTGGGGAACAAATTCCTCTCCAATATTCGTGAGGCCGATGCCCTGCTGCATGTGGTCCGGTGTTTTGCCGACGAGAACGTGGTTCATGTGGACGGTTCGGTTGATCCCGTCAGGGACGTCGGGGTCATCGAGACGGAGCTGATCCTGGCGGATTACCAGGCGGTTGAGGCGCGCATTGCCCGGCTTTCCAAGCAGGTGCGTGGCGACAAGAGCATTCAGGGGGCGGTGGATATCGCCCAGCAGCTGATGGATCATCTGGGCAAGGGCCGGATGGCCGTTGAATTCGAGGATCACAAGTCCGATGCGGCGATCCTGTTGTTCCGGGAGTGTCCGCTCCTGACCGACAAGAAGATGATTTACTGCTGTAACGTCGATGAGGCGGGAGTGAAGACGGACACTGCGGCGGTCCGGGATATTATGGCCCATGCCGCCTCCCGCGGGTGTGACGTGGTGAAGATCTGTGCCCGGATGGAGGAGGATCTGAACGGGATGACGGATGCCGAGCGCGAGGAATTCCTGAAGGAGTACGGGGTTCCGGAGAGCGGGCTCGACCAGATCGTGCACACCGGCTACCACACGCTGGGGCTGATCAGCTACCTGACGTGCGGCCCGAAGGAAGTCCGGGCCTGGACGATCCGGCGCGGCTGGAAGGCGCCCCAGGCCGCCGGGGTGATTCATACGGATTTTGAGCGCGGGTTCATCCGCGCCCAGGTGATTGCCTATAAGGACTTCATCGAGCTGGGTGGCGAGGCGGCCTGCCGGGCCAAGGGCCTCCTCCGCGTTGAAGGCAAGGACTATGAGGTCCAGGACGGCGACGTCATCGAGTTCCTCTTCAACGTTTAAGCGGGCAGGATCTCGACAAGGTGAAGGTCGAAGGTGAGGTCCTTGCCTGCCAGGGGATGATTGCCGTCCAAGGTGATGGTGGCGTCCGTTTCGCCGGTGACGGTTACCGCCAGCATGCCCTGGGGGGACTTGAGTTGCAGGCGTTGGCCGGGCTTGAGCGCCAAGTGCGCGGGAATTTCAGTTTTGGGAACTTCCACCACCATCTCGGCCTGATAGGGACCATAGGCTTCCGCGCAGGGGATCTTGACGGTGCGTGATTCATTCAGGGCAAGGCCGAGGACGCCCTTGTCGAAGCCGGGAATGACTTCGCCGCTGCCGAGTGTGAACGTGAGGGGATCGCTTCCGGACGAGGAATCGAAGACCGTCCCATCATCCAGTTTGCCCGTGTAGTGAACCCGAACCTTCTGTCCCGCCGCTGCCTGTGTCATGTTCCGCCTTTGATGTGAGTTGTGAAAAAGGAATGAAGTTTACCGCGGCATTGAGGAAAAAAAAGAAAATAAGTATTCAGTATTCAGTATTCAGAAAATCTGAAATCTGAAATCTGAACACTGAACACTGTATTTTCTTCTCGGTCCCTCCCTGGCTCTATGGTAAATCCTACAGGCAACA
>JAABPW010000102.1 GCA_011391785.1 Verrucomicrobiota bacterium | reverse complement strand
CCGGAGCCGCTGGCTGGCGGAGGACCATTGAGAGGGACCGGTAATCTGATTTAGCTTTTCCTTAACCGGACGCAGCTTCCTGATCGCCCACCAGGAGGACGCCTGCCATCGGGACCAGGAAGACGTCAGCTGGTCGCGTTCCAGGTTAGCCAGTTTCATTCCCAGAATGGCGGCAACGCCTTCCCGGACCAGCTTCTCCTTGCCCTTGTCCCCGTCAGGGTCGGTGTAGTCCAGCAAGGGAATCAGGTACGGCAACGCATCCGGCTGAAGATCCTTCAGGACCAGCGGCCACATGGCGTGGGGCTTGTGCTCTAGGACCCGCGCCACATTGTAACGGGCACAAACCACCCCCTGAGGAGTCAGCGCCAGCATGGTGACCCCCACCGCAAACGCCGCTACATAGCGCCGCAACAGCCAAATCGCGTTCCGGTTATCCCGGACCTTGATCGCCATGATCACGATGCCAGCCATCACCAGGATGGCGCCATAGATCCCGGTCAGCAGGAGATGCGTCAACCCGCTGAAGTCGATGTACATCCCGATGCGGCGAAGCGTCCCCACCGCCAGCACCGCATTCTGCGCAATCCAGATATAGGCGAGCAGCTTCAGCTGTCCGCTGCGGGGATGGAAATTGTGCTGTTTCCAGAACACCGCGCCCAATACCACGGAACTCACCAGCAGTGCCAAGGTGAGCCAGCCGCAACCTTGATGGGTGTAGGCGGTCCAGTAGATCCCCGCCGGCAGCGCCGCCTTGAAGTAGAGATAAACGGAATCCATGGCGTTGTAGCCCAGGAACACCACATTGACGCAGACCAGCGTCATGAAGGCCGCCTGGAAATTGACCCGATCCTCGTCCACGAGATCGCGGGGAACCAGGTTCAGGTCCAGCGACATCAGCTTGTCGATGGCCACAGACCGGATCAAGGGCCTGATCAACGCGGCGAACACCAGCGCCGAACCCAGCCAGAACATCGCGCGCCCGAAATTCAGGTAATCACCCAGATGCGATAGCCATTCGCCAATCCGGCTCAACATTCGCGAGAAGGCCTCGGACACCACGGGATTGGCCGCGCTGAAAATGACCAGAAACAGGATGCTAACGGCCAGGGGAATCGCGATGACTTTTCCCGGAACGCCCTTCTTTCCTTGAGCCGCTGACCGATGACGATGCGCCACAAGGTGACCATACAGGCGATTCGGCGCGTTCAAGACCGTCCCGCAGGACGCCCAGAGCAATTCGAGGAAACTCCATTCAGGGCGCCAGAGCCTCACGGCAATGACCAGAATCGCCACCACAGCCACAACACCGGTCAGCCACCAGGCATACCAGACCAGCACCCCGGCAATTGCGACAACCACCGCCGTGGCCACAAGCGCATGGCTTCGTATCACCCGGCCGTGCAGAACATGCAGTCCGGCAAACGCCGCCACCAGAAGCACCGCGCCCCCCAGCCCGCCTGCGGCACCATACAGGCATACGTCGGCCAGCACCGTCAGGAGCACCAGCACCATTGTATCCACAAAAGCCAGAGGCAGCCCAAGGCGCTCCCCGCGGTCTGGCTGCGGAATCGCCTGCAAAATCGGAGGAGGTACAGGGGGCGGGATCATTCCAGAATTGTCAGCTGTCATTATTTTACTCCTTTGTCTTCACACTTCATAACCAGTCGACCCAGGAACTCCATCGGCTTGACCGCAAAATAGATCAGGTCAGCGACCAGCGGCGAGTTGATTCGGCGAGCCAGCACCGGCCCGACGATATTGTAGATTCGCCGGAATGCCGCATGACTGCCGGGTGAACACCGGGCCCACGCCCTCTCGAGCCGCCAGAGGGTCACGAGCTGGTGATTGACTTCCCGTGGCCGTCCACCCCGCGTCACCATAAAGAACGGCCCGACAACCTGCTCATGCCCGCGCATCGCCGCGGTAACGATAAAGCACGATGGAGGGTTATCCGGAAGTCCGAGGTAGCATCTTCGGGATATCATGATGCTGGCCACCCAGAATGGGAGGGTCGACAGGATCGAAACTCCATACCGGAACGGAACGACGCCCGATTCCTTGACAAGCCTGGAGGCTCGATACGAGTACCAGGCTGAAACATAGGCAGGCACGACCAGAAATGCCGCCAGCTCGCCCCGTGCCGTCAGCACCCCGACAACCAGACAGACCGTGCTGATCACGGCCCCAACGAAAATGCCGTGGCGAATCCAGCACCGTGTCCGGTCCTGAACCCGAAGCACCTCGACCGCGTATAAGGCGGCACAAGCCCACAGGACAAATGGCGTGAGCGCCAACTTTCCAAAATGGAAGCAATCAAGCCAGCCGAACCGGCATCCCCCCTTCCACTCCGGAACCAGGAATGCGCTCAGCCCGAAGACCAGGAGGGGCACGACGATCCCCGCAAAGGACATCCCCAGAGCGATGAAGAATCGTGCCCAGGATCGTTCCCGCAGCGCGGGAGGCAACGCCAAAGCGACCGAAACCAGCACGGGCAACGACCAGACCATGATCGCGATGATTTGAGCAGTCATACAGGATTCCCCTTACTTCCCGATTGATCCGACCACGCCATGATCACAAACAAAACCTGCACCAGCACCTCTGGCGAACGTTTGCGGCCATAGCATCCTCTTTCCGGAAACAGAACTTACACATACGCAGAGAACTTTGCAATACAAAGCTGCTGTCATTTCGCAGACCGCTATTTGACCGACCTGAGACTGGTTCCCTGCTATGGGCCGCAGGCTATCTGTCACCGAAGGCGACGAACAGCGCGTTCAACTCCTGGGCGACCTGATCGGCACCGTCAACGGTCCAGGGGCCGTCGGGGACAGTTTTTTTGGGGCAACCCGAAACCCCCTCACCTCAATCCTCTCCCCCAAGGGGGCGAGGAAATGGAGCCGCTGAGGACGGGGATATGCTCGTTACGGGACACATGAATCCGTTTGAACATAAGGAAAGGAAGAAAACAAAGAGAACTATTAGTCACCGCCTTCCGGTACTACGGCGGACATGCCGGCGGCCACACCACTCCTTCCGTTCCTCCCTTTCCTTATGTTCAAATCCCTCCGGGCCGATGGGAACGGCCGATAGGGCTATCTAACTCCTCTGTCCTGACCCAGCAAAGTTGGTGTACCGCCCTTTAGCCGCCGGGGACAGGAACCGGCACCAATGGAGCCGCTGGGGACAGACTATTAGAGGCCTCGCCGTGCCTCTTTTAGTTGAAAGCCTTATCCATTAAGCGCTGAACAACCCCTTGCGCAACGCTTTCCAGGGGGAACTCTTGATGCATCATCAACACTTTTGATTTGAACTCATGGAGAATTTGCGGGCGTTTGGTCTTCATGGATACAAGCGTTTGCGCCAGCAGAATCCTCGCGTTGACACTATCCGGAACCTCGAGACATTGCTGGATATTGCCATCGATGATCTCCCGCTCCCCGCTCAGCCCCACAGTCTCATTGGTGTCTGAAGAATTGCACCGAACAGCAAGCAATTGCTCTAGGCGCAACAGGTAGTAAGGGAACCGTGCGCCTCCCGGAACCTTGTATTCCGGCGGGAGGGCCGTCAATCCAACTTGTGCCTCCCCGGCCAGCAACCGCAAGAGATCGCGGGCAAGCCCCTGGATGGCATCGGCAGGATCCTTGACCGTGAAGGCGGCGGAGAGTTGCCCCAGGCATTTCCCATCAATCGCGCGAATCAAGCGTGTTTCAACTGACCACGGCTCACTCACCGGCCGCAGGTGGGACGTCACAATATAGTCACTTTTATCATTTCCCTCCCTGGCGTAGCCGCATACCTCCGCATCTTCCCAGGGCCCGCCACACAGGGCAAAAGCCCCGCGGGGTTCCGAAATCCATGGAACAAGGGTTTGAGAAGTTGCACTCGAGGCGAACTCGACTTGTTCCGCGAGAAAAAGCGGAATTGCCCGGCTGAGCCGGCCAGGCGTATCGCTTAATGTCTGAGTCATCCGCCGGGAGTTGGTTGGTATTTCGCAAGTCCCCATCACAAAGCAGACTTTTACAGCGTCTGGTACTTTTGCCGGAAACAACTCCGTGGCCGGGGACTCAGGGTTTAACCAGACCGGCCCCCGTCCATACATCATCCCGATTTTGGGCGGATCCGTATCCAGCTTATTGGCCACGGCAACCCTTGCCTTCGCTATTTCAGTATCCCAAAAACTTAAATGCTCACGCCAGTCTGGTCGATTCTGGGAATACAATTGATCCAGCAATACTTGTGCGGCATCAAGTTGACCAAGGTCTATGTACGTCTTCAGGAGGTTATTCCCGACCTGTAATCCATGCAGCCCAACCTCATAGCAGGGGGGCACCAATTCTAAAATTTCGATCAAATGACCTGTATTTCCCAGATCACCACTCATCTGCATCAGCAAATCCCATGGCTTGGGATTTCCGGCATGGACCAGAGCGTCCCGGTACAAGGTCAGCGCCTGGGACAATTGCCTGGACTTCAACTCATTCCGCGCCAACCAGAGCTGTGCCCGCCAACTGCTAGGCAAGGCCGCCACGCGTCGTAGCGCATCGAGGCTGGCAATCTCCCCTCCCCTCTCGCGATGGATAACCTCATACCAGCCCATCCCGTTATCCTGATTGGGATCCAGCTCAAGAGCATGCCAGAGCGTTTCTTCAGCCAGCTGAGATTTTCCGCGCTTCGAGTAGACCTTCGCTAGATTGGTCAGGACAACGCCATCCTCCCCGTGCTTGGACATATACCCACGTAACACCTCCTCCGCCTCATCTAGACGCCCCTCCTCCATCAATACGATTCCCCAGAGGCAGGCGCCACGGTCAGCAGCAGGATCGGTACGATAGAGATGCTCAGTCGCCCGAACCACATCACTCCGAAAGCCATCATTCAGGGCCCCAAGGATAATCCCATA
>JAABPW010000101.1 GCA_011391785.1 Verrucomicrobiota bacterium | reverse complement strand
TTCCCGCAGGAGAAAGCGGTTGTGGCCCCTGTTCCGCCGGAACTGGACTATGACCTGTGGCTGGGGCCTGCGCCGCAGGTGGAGTACATGCAGAAGCGGGTTCATCCGTCGCACAACCTGGACGCTCGCCCCGGCTGGATGCGCAACCTGGATTACAGTGATGGGATGCTCTGCAACTGGGGGGCGCACCTGAACGATATCGCGCAGTGGGGAGCGGGTACCGAGCGGACCGGCCCGGTGGAGATCACCGCGACCGGCAAGTTCCATGACGACAAGGTCTGGAACGTCCTGGAATCGTTCAATGCCCGCTACCAATACGCAAGCGGGCTGGAATTCCATTACGTGATGGGGGCGCCGCACGTCAGGTTCGAGGGTGAAAAGGGATGGATACAGGTTAACTACCCTTCGACGATCAAGGCAAGCGACCCTGCGATCCTGAGGGACAAGATCAAGCCCGGCGAGATCCGCTTTCCGTTGAGGTCTGAGAAAACGGACTTTATCCAGGGCGTGAAGACAAGGGGACAGACGCTCGAGGATGCCGAGGTCGGACACCGGACCACCTCGCTGTGTCATCTCGCGAATATTTCCATCAAGCTGGGAGGCGCGAAGCTGAAGTGGGACCCTGAACGCGAAATCTTCCCGGGTAATGACGCGGCGAATAAATTGATTGATGTGGCAGCGTTCCGTTCGCCCTGGAAGCTTGAGGCATAGGGAAAGAAGATTTACCGCAGGGGCGTTATTCAGGCCTGTTCCTGAAGGGTTCTGACTTCTGCCTTCTGACTTCTGGCTTCTCTCTTCCCCCCTCCCGCTTCTACCTGCGCCAGTGAGCCGGTGCGATCCCCGTTTTGCTTTTAAACACCCGCGAGAAGTAGTAGGGATCATCAAACCCGACCATTTTGGCGAGGGCGCTGATCTTGATGTCCTTTTCCTCCAGGAGGCGCCTGGCGTGCATCGTGCGGAGGTTCAGGAGATACTGGTGGGGCGGCATTCCCGTTGATGCCTTGAAGGTGCGGCGGAAATGCCTGTGGCTGACATGCAGTGACTTCGCCAGGTCCTGGAAGTCGATCGCTTCGGCGAAATGATTCTCCATGTGTTTCCGGGCCCGGCCAACAAGCGTTTTTTCCTGGGGGGTGCCGTCCTTCTGCCGCTTGACCTTCCTGAGGATGTGGGCGAGAAGGTGGAGTGCTTTGCCGGACAGCGCCAAGTTGGTGAACTGGTGGTTGTCCTTCCCGACTTCCAGCATTTCGACGAAAAGACGGCAGAGCGTGCCATCGACGCCCAGCCGTAGGAATGATGTCCGTTTCGGGTGGCCAAGCCGGGCAAGAAGCTTTGCGGCATTGTCGCCATTGAACGTCACCCAGTATTCGCGCCAGCCGGTTTTCTCATCGGGAAAATAATCGTGCCACACGCCGGGTTTTAGCACCAGCAGGTCCCCGGCCTTTACGCGTTGGGATTTGGATCCCCGGGAGCGGAACAAGCCGCCCCCCTCGGTGAGGTATACCAGGCCGAAATCAGACATGGTGCGCCCGTGTTTCCATTGGTAGGGCGCCCCTTCCTCGAATACCTGGTACGCTGTATTTGGTGGGGCAAGCCTGGTTCCGGTGCCATGGACATAAAGCCCGGTGATCCGGTCATCCGGTGGAACCAGGAAATCATATCTCGTGTTCTTGGCCGGTTTGTCCATCATGATGGCCGTTTCCTCCATTGCGGTTGACGGAATTTGCGAATAATATCATGACATAAATCGTGTAATTGAACTCTTTCAAGGATCTTTGCAAATGCGGCCAGATAAAGCAAAATTGTTCTTTCGCGTTTCTGAGCCCCTGCGCGGTCACATTCAGCGGTGCCTGTGCCAGCCCGACAACTTCCTGCCGGTCAGCAACGACCTTGAGGGGCTCTGTGTGGAAGGTGTAAGTAGCCAAAACGTGAAATGGAGTATGAATCCAAATGAAAAGAATCATGGCCCTGTTCATCTCGCTGACCACTCTTGCCCAAGCGCAGGCATGGCATCGTGTCGCCTATGACGATGCCGGTGTGAATGGCAAACAGCCGCATCTCGTTGAGGGCGCGAACTGGCGATTTGAGAATCCCGGCACTGGAGATGAAGCGCTGCGCACCTGCGCATTCGGGGCGCAACTCGCGTTCGGCTACGCCGGATTGAATTCCAATGCTCAATACAAGGCCAAGCTGCGCTTCTTCTCCGACATGGAGCGCGAGATCCGTATTGTGCCCGGTGATGTGACCGTGAAGCTGGGAGTGGGGCAGCCGGTAGAGCGCGAAGTGGAGCTGCCGGCCGCAACCAACCTGACACTGGTTTTGGAAAAGGTCAGTGGACCGAATGTAGTGGTGTCGGATGTGGAAATTCTCTCGACTGATCCCAGGCCACTGGCCGCGGCTTACGGGAGCAAGGTCGAGCGCTGGCTTAATGCCCGCCCCAGGTACACGGCGCGCCCGGCGGAAGTCGTCAGCCTCAATGGACAATGGTCGTTCTGCCCCGAAGGTCCGGCAGGCAAGGAATGGAAGCCGATTGAAGTGCCGGGCGAGTGGGTGATGCAGGGGTTCACCGTGAAAACAAACACCGCCGCCGGATACAGGAGAACCTTCACGGTTCCGTCTGGTTGGCCGGGCAATCTTGTCTTCCTGCGGTTCGATGGCGTGTACAGCGAGTGCGTTGTCACGCTCAACGGCAGGGAGATCGGTTCGCACCTGGGCGGGTTCACGCCGTTCGAGTTCGATGTGACTGGTGTGTTGAAGGAGGGTGAGAATACACTGGCGCTGGCGGTGAAGAATGAATCGCTCGCCGATACCATGGCCAGCGGCTCGAAATATGCCGAGCATTCGCTCGGCGGCATCCCGCGCAAGGTGACGCTGTTTGTGGTGCCGGCTGTTCATGTTGCCGGGCTGGAAGTGACGGCTGAGCCCGATGCGTCACTGGCTAAAGTCGACGTTCGTGTTGTGTTTCAAATCGTTAACGCGGGCAAGACCGAGGTGCGCGGCATCATGGCCACGGCCAAGGTTGCCGGGGCGAAAACCTCTTCGGTTGTCGAATCCATCCCTGCAGGCGGGCGGGCTGATGTCGTGCTCGATGTGCCTGCCACGAAGCCGGCCTTGTGGACCCCGGAACATCCGAACCTGCACACGCTGACGCTGGCCTTGTCGTCGGGGCAGGAGGTCGAGCAGCGCATCGGGTTCAAGAGGATCGAGGTGCGTGGCAACCAGTTGTTCGTGAACAACATGCCGGTCAAGCTGCGGGGCGGGTGCCGTCATGAGACGCACCCGACCAGGGGACGGTCACTGACACCGGAGCTGTGGCGGCGCGACGCCGAGCTTTACCGCGAGGCTAACCTCAACATCATCCGCACGTCGCATTATCCCCCTGCGGAGGAATTCGTGACGGCCTGCGATGAGCTGGGCCTGTTTGTCGAATGCGAGGCGCCAATGTGCTGGAGCGGAACGGACGAGAATTACATCCTGAGTTGCACGCTGGAAATGGCGGGAACCTACCGGAACCACGCCAGCGTGCTGTTCTGGTCGCTGGGGAACGAATCCCCGTGGTGTCCGGGCTACAAGCTGTCGCATGCCGTCATGAGGGCGCTTGATCCGGCGCGGCCGACGACGATCGAGTATCCGAATTTTTCCGGTGACGGCGACCAGGGAACCTGCGAGATCGCCTCGCCGCATTATCCCGGTCCCGTCGGACCGGACCGGTATCGCAACGCGAAGCGTCCGACCAACTACGGAGAATACTGTCACCTGAACGCCTACAACCGGTTCGAGCTGGCTGCCGATCCGGGGATACGCGACGCGTGGGGCCGCGGGTTCCGCCGGATGTGGGACAAGATGTTCCTGAGCCAGGGTACCCTGGGTGGTTCGATTTGGGCGGCCATGGACGACACATTCCATCTCCCCGACGGGCGTAGCGTCGGTTACGGCACCTGGGGGCCGCTCGACAACTGGCGGCGCCCCAAGCCAGAATACTGGCACGCCAAGAAGGCGTACTCGCCCGTGCGGATTGACGAATCGCGCCGGAACCTTCCTGTGGGGGCGGCTGTTGAGCTGCCGGTGTTGAACCAGTCCGATTTCGCAAACCTGAGCGAGTTCGACATCCGGTGGAGCATCGGCAAGGAGAAAGGCCGGGTCGAGGCGGATGTCGCTCCTCATGCGAAGGGCACGCTCCGCATTGTGTCCAAGCGCCAGCCGGAGGCCGGTGACCTCCTGAAAATCGAAGTGCGCGATCCGCGCGGGTTCGTGGCCGACGAATACGCATTCACGTTTGGCGATCCCAAGCCGCCAGCAGCAGCAGGCGGCAAGGCCTTTGACCTCAAGGCGGTCTCCCGCGACACCGGGTTTCTGGCGGGCGATATCAGAGGGCCAGTCTTGATGGTGCTGCCCTTGAATGGCGCCGGCGGGACGCAGATGGGAGGCAGATATCATTTCCCGGCAGACAACCGGACAGCGACAAGCTGGAAGCGCTCAGCCGTGGAGGTGAAGCCAGATTCCATCACGCTAACCGGCGACTATGCCGAGGCGAAGGGGTTGTTCACCTACACGGTTGCCAGCAACGGTGCGCTGTGCGTCGCCTACCGGTTCACGATGAAGCAGAACATGAATCCCCGTCAGGTTGGCCTGGTGTTCGATCTGCCGAAAACCTGGGACACGATCACGTGGCAGCGCAACGCGCCGTACACGGTTTATCCGGATGACCATATCGGGCGTTCGGCCGGCACGGCCAGGGCTTTTGGAAAGAAGGACCGGTATGAGACTGTGAACCTGCGGGAAAAACCCGACTGGCCGTGGAGCGAGGATATGACCGAGGGGGGCAGTCATGATTTCCGCTCAACCAAGGAAAACATTGTTTCTTATCGCGTTACGGATGTGGCCGGAAGGCAGGGATTGGAAGTGATTTCT
>JAABPW010000112.1 GCA_011391785.1 Verrucomicrobiota bacterium | reverse complement strand
AGCAGGATGGCAACAGGAGGGATTTCACGATGACGGACCAGGAAGTATTGAATGCGTTTCTTGAGACAAAGGCTTTGTTAAAGGGTCATTTTGAGCTCCGCTCGGGGCTTCACAGCGACCAGTTCTTTCAATGCGCGAAAGTGCTCCAGCATCCACGCATCTGTGCAAAACTTTGCGAGGCGTTGGTGGGCAAGTTGCGCCGGGAAATGCCGGGGTTGAAGGTGGATGGTGTAATCGCGCCAGCCATGGGTGGCTTGTTTGTCGGGCACGAGGTCGCGAAGGCGCTCGGTGTGGTTTCCATTTTTGCCGAGAAGCATGATGGCGCACTGGTTTTGAGGCGCGGTTTTGAGATTCCCAAGGGGGCGGCTTATGTGGTGGCGGAGGATGTGATTACCCGCGGCGGTCGCGTGCAGGAGACGATTGACATCGTCGAGGGGCGTGGCGGCAAGGTGGTCGCGGTGACCGTGCTGGTGGACCGTAGTGGCGGTAAGGCGAGCTTTGTTCCTCCCACGGTCAGCCTGCTCCAGATGGAACCGGTGACCTTTGATCCCAGGGAATGTCCGATGTGCGCGAAGAAACTCGTTCTTGAGCATCCCGGTTCGTGAAGAGCGTTCCGGCTGAATTATGAATGTTCTGGTTCTCAATTGGCGCGACATCAAGCATCCGAGAGCCGGCGGCGCGGAAGTGCGGTTTCATCGCATCTATGAGGCCATTGTCCGGGCAGGGCACAAGGTGGTGTTGATCGCCTCCCGTTTCGAGGGGGCGCTGGACAAGGAAATGCTTGGCGGCATCGAGGTGCATCGGGTGGGGAGTGATGCGACCTATCCCATGCTCTGTTTCCGGCATCTTCCGGAATGGGAGAAGCGGTTTGATATCGACATGGTTGTCGAGGATTTCAACAAGCTGCCGCTCCTGTCGCCCTGGCGGACCCGCAAACCCCTCCTTATCCAGATGCATCATCTCTGGAAAGGGTCCATCTTTCATGAGGCCTCCTTCCTCACGGCGTTGATCGTCTGGCTTGGCGAGCAGACTCTCCGGATCGTCTACAGGAAGGAAAGGTTCTGCGTGGTGAGCGATTCCACCCGGGGCGAACTCCACGGCATGGGTATTCCCCTGGACAGGATCGCCATCATCCACAACGGGGTTGACCTCGACTTTTACCGGCCGCCGCCGGATCCCTCACGTGAGCCGTCGGTGTTGTGGCTGGGGCGCATCCAGAAATACAAGGGAGTCCTGGATGTCTGCCTTGCGTTCCAGAAGATTGCCGGGAAATATCCCCGCCTTACCCTCAGGATTGCCGGGAGCGGGCCCCACAAGGATAAAGTGGAGGCCTGGGTCCGGGAGGCCGGTCTTTCAGAACGCATCCTGTTTCCGGGGTTTGTCTCCGAGGAGGAGAAACGCACCCTGATGCAGCGATCCCTGTTCCTGGTGCAATCGAGCTACAAGGAGGGGTGGGGGTTAACGGTCATCGAGGCCAATGCCTGTGGGACGCCTGTGATTGCCAATAACGCCCCCGGACTCCGTGACAGCGTGCGGGATGGGGTCTCGGGCCTTTTGTATCAATTCCGGTCGGTGGACAGCCTGGCGGAAAAGATGCAGCAGTTGATTGATGATGCCTCCCTTTATGCTGAATTGTGCGGCAAGGCACGGGGGTGGGCCGAACAGTTCAAGTGGGAGACCGCGGGGCAGGAAACCCTCGCGCTCCTGCAGGACGTCTATCAAGGGCGGCTGAAAAGCAACTCCTGACAAAAAAAGGGCAGGCCCTTCCGGTACCTGCCCTTTTCGCATCCTTCAACCCGTGTCTAGTTCGACAACCGGCCGCCGACGCCCTTGGCGTTCTTGGCCATGGCCTTGATGCCTTCCTTCGGGCGCAACGCGCGCACCGCGGTACCAGCCAACCACATTTCCGAGTTGTGGATGTCGGCTAGCTTCTTGCCCAGGAACTTCTGGTAGTCCTTGCCGCCGCAGTCCCGGAGAACCTCGCGGGTTTCCTGGCCGCTCTTGACGGAGGCGTAGAGCTTCTTGAAGACCGGCAGATTGGCCTTGTAGAAGATCGGGCGCCACTTGAGCGCGCCGTGCTGGGCGGTGACGGAGCAGTTCTGGAACATCCAGTCCATTCCGTTCTCGTCCACCAGGCGGATCAGGCTCTGGGTGAGCTCCTCGACCGTCTCGTTGAAGGCTTCGCTCGGCGAATGGCCGTTCTTGCGCAGCACATCATACTGGGCATGCATCATGCCGGCCAGGGCGCCCATCAGCACGCCGCGTTCGCCGGTCAGGTCGCTGCAAACTTCCTTCTGGAAGGTGGTGGGGAACAGGTAGCCCGAGCCGATGCCGATACCCAGGGCGATGCAGCGCTCCTTGGCGCGGCCGGTCGCATCCTGGAAGACGGCGAAGCTGGAGTTGATCCCGGCGCCGGAGAGGAAGTTGCGGCGCACGGAGGTGCCGGACCCCTTCGGGGCGACCATGATCACGTCGACGTTCTTCGGGGGAATCACGCCGGTCTGGTCCTTGTAGACGATCGAGAACCCGTGCGAGAAATAAATGGCGTCGCCGGGCTTCAGGTTGGCCTTGATGACGGGCCAGATCTTGCGCTGGGCGGCATCCGAAACCAGGACCTGGATGACCGTGGCTTTCTTGACGGCGGTAGCGATGTCGAAGAGGGTTTTTCCGGGAACCCAGCCGTCCGCGCAGGCGCGGTCCCAGTCGCGCTTGAATTCCGGCGCCTGGCCAATGATGACCTTGAAGCCGTTATCTTTGAGGTTCAACGCCTGGGCGGGCCCCTGGACGCCGTAACCGATGATCGCAATCACCTCTTTCTTGAGGACCTTGCGCGCCTTTGCCGTCGAAAACTCCTTGCGGGTGACGACTGTTTCCTTCTCTCCACCAAAGTTAATCAATGCCATGTTGCTTTCTCCTGTTTGAAAGGGGGGAAGTGTAGAAAAAAGAGCGCAGTCGTCAATCCTGAATTCACAGGGTCATCTTTTCGGGCCCACGACAGGATTCTTTCTTGGAATAGGGTAGACGCTGGGGTGGACGCAAAAGAAAGAATTTTGAACAAAAGCTCACAAAGACCACGAAGGGATACGGGTTACGCTTCGCGGAATTTGTGAAACTAAACCCGCCACAGGCGGCGTACTCGCGGCATGTGGCCTTTGTGAGCTTTGTGGCCTTCTGTTCAAAATTCTTTTCCCGTTGCATACTCCCGGGAATTTGTCCTGCGCCCGTCTTTTCAGTCCGGCACGGCGAGCTTGCGGCGGGCCAGCAGGGATCCGTCTTTCTGATAAAGATCGATGCGGGTGGTCAGGACGGCGATCATGCCGTCGATGGTGCTCAGTTTTGCCGCCAGGAGATCACGTTCCGCCTGGGCCACCAGCAGGGATGTGGATTTGCCTTCCTTGAAACGGGACTGCTCCGCCTCCAGTTTCCGTTCCTGCAGGGTTTGTGTCGCCCTGGCGGCCTCGACTTGTGTGCCCGCCGCTTCCGCCATGGCCCAGGCCACCCGCACATCCTCCTGTGCCAGCTGGCAGAGATTGGTGAGGGCTTCCTCGGCCTGTTGACGACTCACCGCGGCCCGCCGGTAATCCGCCCCCGCCGCCCGGTTCCGCAGGGGATACGCCACCTGGACTCCGGCGCCGATATCATACCCCCTGGCCTCCTCGCCCTCGGTTGAGTCCCTGAACGAGGAGGCATAGCCGCTGCGTCCCAGTGTCACAAAGACATCCATCTTCGGCAGGAGTCCGTTCCGGGTGCGGACCAATTCAAGCTCGCCGCGTGAGATGGATAACCGAGCCTGATTGAGGTCGGGGCGTCCGGCCAGTGCCGCCGCCACATGCCTTTCCGCCTCTTCCAGCGTGGTCGCCGGCGGGGCGGGTTGATCCAGAGTTTCCGGAATGAGGGACCAGGGTTCCGGCGCCGATGGATTGAGCAGGCGGATCAATTTCAGGCGGGCCCGTGTCGAGCGTGTCCCGGCGGCGATCAGCGCCTCGCGGCGTGAGGCCAGCTCGGCTTCCGCCGCCACGGATTCCAGCCGGGCCAGCTTGCCGACCCGGATACGTTCCTGGGTTTCCCTGAGTTGCTGTTCGGCCACGATTACGGAATCCTGGTAGACTTTCAGTTCCTCGCGGCTCTGGACGTAGCCCCAATACGCTTTTTCGACTTCCGCCACCAGGGCCAGCGTGTAGCCACCCAGCTCGAACACCGAAATCTGCGTGTCGAGCCGCGACTGGCGGAGCACCGCCAGGTTCGCTCCGGTTCCGGCGCCCTCCAGCAGGGGCTGCGTGATTGCCAGGCCGATCCGCGAGGCGGTGTTGTTAAATACCGGATGGTCGATTGACGTCTGACCGCCCAGTTCGATCCGTGTTCCTGTAGGAAGGGTTTCGAACAAGCCCGCTTCTGCCACCGTGTTGTCGCGGGTCGTCTCCACCGTCGAGTTGGTGGAGGATTGAAACGCCCGCAGGGGCCCGTTCCGGCGGTCCCGTGAAATTCCGCCCGAGAGGACGGGGTCGAAGGCGGCCCGGGCGGCGTCCTCGCGGGTTTGGATGATTCTGGGCTGGAGCCGCTGGACACGTATCGAGGGGTTATGTTCGAGTGACATCAGGACGGCGTCGGATACCGAAATCCGCAGGGTGTTGGTTCCCGCGCCGGAGGCCAGGAGCGGGACCGCCAGCAACAACACCAGGCAACCTCTTGTTGATGAGTGTAGGTTCACCATGTCAGTGCTTCCGTTTCAGGAACTCCCGTAGCTGTTCCATGTAGAGATAAAAAACCGGGGTGACAAACAACGTCAGCGTTTGCGAGAACAGGAGGCCACCCACGACGGTCAGGCCCAGGGGGCGCCTCGCCTCGCCGCCGGCGCCATAGCCGACGGCAATGGGAATCGCCGCCGCCAACGCCGCCATGGTGGTCATCATGATCGGGCGGAATCGGACCAGGCAGGCGTCGTAAATCGCCTCCCGCGGCGATTTCCCCTGCTGCTTCTGCGCCTCGATGGCGAAATCAATCATGATAATACCGTTCTTCTTGACCAGGCCTATCAGCATGATGATGCCCACAATCCCGTAGACCGTCAATTCGGCGCCGAACACTATCAGGGTCGCCAGGGCGCCCGCTCCGGCGAAGGGCAACGCGGATAGGATCGTGACCGGGTGGAGGAAGTTCTCATACAGGATGCCCAGCACGATGTAGATGACCAGGACCGCCAGGGCGAGGAGCCAGCCCATGCCCCGGAAGGAGGATTGAAACACCTGCGCCGTCCCCTGGAACATGGTGTTGATACCGGGGGGAAGGATCTGCCGGGCCACCGCGTCCACCTGTTCCACCGCCGCGCCCAGCGGCACGCCGGGCTTGAGGTCAAAGGATACCGTCACGGACGGCATCTGTCCGGAATGGTTGATCGACATCGGTCCGACATCGGTCCGTAATTTCGCCACGGCTTCCACCGGCACCAGTCGCCCGTCACCCGAGCGGATGCGCAGCCACGACAGCACGGAGGGGGCGTCCTGGTACTGGGGGAGCATTTCCAGGATGACCGAGTACTGGTTGTTCGGCGACAGGATCGTTGAGACCTGCCGGCTGCCGTAGGCGTTGAACAAAGCCGTTTCAACCTGTTCGGCCGTGATCTTGAGCGAGGAGGCCAGGTCCCGGTCGATGTCCACGTTCAGCTGGGGATTGGTCAGTTGCAGGTCGCTGGTTACGTCCTGGAGGAGGTCCAGTTCGCGGAGCCGCTCCACCATCAGTTCGGCGGAACGGTAGAGTTCGGCGGTGTCGGTGCTCGAGAGGGTATATTGGTATTGGCTCTTGGTCATTCGCCCGCCGATGTTGATCAGGGGCGGGTTGGACGGGAATACCCGGAGCCCGGGGGCCTTGCCCAGTTTTCCGCGCAGGGATTGCACCACTTCGTCCGTGGTCATGGTGCGTTCCTCCCGTGGTTTCAGGGACACAATGAACCGGCCGGAATTGCCGCCGCTACTTCCCCGTGCCCCGATGGACGACATGAACGCCTGGATATTGGGATCCGCCTGGAGAATGGGGATCAGGCTGTTCTGCTTCGTTACCATCGAGTCGAAGGAGATCCCCTCAATGCCCTCGGTGCTGATGGTGATCCGGCCGCGGTCCTCGCTTGCCATGAATCCCTTGGGAACGAGCCGTATCAGAAAACCGGTCGCCACCATCATGAACAGGACCAGGGCCATCATGGATCGGCGGTGATCCAGGGCCCAGCGCAGGGTGCCTGCGTACCAGCGCAACAGTCCGTCGAAACCGGCTTCCATGAACTGGTACAGGCGGCCGTGGCCCGCATGGGCTGAATCCTTCATGAACCGGGCGCTGAGCATGGGGATCAGGGTGAGGGAGATGACCCCGGACACCAGAACCGCCGCCCCGATGGTCACGGCGAATTCCCGGAACAGCCGTCCGACCACGCCGCTCATGAACAGGACCGGGATGAATACGGCGGCCAGGGAGATGGTCATGGAGACGACGGTGAAACTGATCTCGCGCGTTCCGTCGAGCGCGGCGGTGAACTTGTCCTTGCCCATTTCCCGGTGGCGCACGATGTTTTCGAGCACCACGATGGCGTCATCCACCACGAATCCCAGCGCCAAAGTCAGTGCCATCAGGGAGAGGTTGTCGAGACTGTAGTTCAGGACCGTCATGACGATGAAGGTGCCCACCATCGACATCGGCAAGGCCAGGCTTGGGATCAGGGTCGCCGAAATGTTCCGCAGGAAGATGAAGATGACCAGCACCACCAGAGCCAAGGTCAGCAACAGCGTGAATTTGACGTCCTCGAATGAGGCCTGGATGGATTGGCTGGTGTCGTACAGGACGTCCAGCGATACCGCCGCGGGCAGGGTGGTGTTCAGCCGGGCCAGGAGCGCCCGCACGTCGGACGTCACTTGGACGGTATTCTTTCCGGGCTGACGCTGTATGGCGAGGACAATGGCCCGTTGCACCAGATTGCTGGTGCAATACCAGGCCGCGATCTTGTTGTTCTCGACGCTGTCGATGACTGAGCCCAGTTCCCCGAGACGAACCGGGGCGCCGTTGCGGTAAGCGACAATCAGGGGGAGGTAGTCCTTCGCCCGCGAGAGCTGCCCGCTGGCCTGCACGGCGAACGCCCGGTTGGGCCCGTACAGGATGCCGGTCGGGAGATTCACGTTACCCTGTTGAATGGCCCCGGCCACTTCATCGATGCCGAGACCCCGGGTCGCGAGCTGGTGGGGGTCGAGCTGGATCCGCACGGCGAATTTCTGGGAACCGAAAACGTTCACCTGGGCCACGCCGTCAACCATGGATATGTTCTGGGCGAGAAAGGTCTGGGCATATTCATCGAGCTCATGCATGGGCAGGGTCGGGCTGGTCATGACCAGGTACAGGATGGGCTGGTCGGCGGGATTGACCTTCTGGTAGGAAGGCGGGACATCCATTTCCGCAGGGAGTCGCTTCATGGCCCGCGAGATGGCGGCCTGAACATCGAGTGCGGCGGCATCCAGATCGCGGCTCAATATGAACTGGAGCGTGATCTCCGTCGTGCCCTGGGCGCTGCTGGAATTCATGGAATCCAGTCCGGAAATCGTCGCGAATTCCCGTTCCAGGGGAGTCGCAACGGCCGCCGCCATCGTTTCCGGTGTGCCTCCCCGCAGCGAGGCGGAAACCCGGATGGTCGGGTAATCCACATTCGGCAGGTCGCTTACCGGAAGCTGGCGGTAGGCCAGGATGCCGGCGATGGCCAGGCCCAGCGCCAACAGGGTGGTCATGACTGGCCGGTGGATGAAGGGAGCGGCCAGGTTCATGGGCGGTCCGCCGGTCTGGATTCCGGTTTGGATGCGGGGGACGCTGTCACCAGTGAGCCGGGTTTCAGGCGGAGCTGGCCGTCCACGACGACTTCCTCCCCTGCCGCCAGGCCGCTGGTAATGACGGACATTCCCGCCACGGTGCGGTCAACGGTCACGGGTCGAGGACTGACCTTTCCGCCGCTATCCTTTACGTAGACATAAGCGCCTTGCTGCCCGGGCATGATCGCCGTCTCGGGTACCGTCACCCTGTTTTCCTGCCTGGCAAGCTGGAGAATGACGGTCACGAACTGGCCAGGCCACAAGGTCGAGGTGGTATTTTCGAAGCGGGCCTTGAGCTGGATCGTGCCGGTGCTCTCCTCGACGGCATTGTCAATGAACGTGAGAATCCCGGATTCGGTCCTGGCTTCTGCGGCCGGGAGGGAGGCGAGGACGGTGATTGAGCTTTGATCAGAACCTGCCCGAACCCGTGCGAGGTCCTGCTGGGGCAGGGTGAACCGGATAAGAATCGGATGGATCTGGTTGATTGTCACCAGGGGCGCATCATCGGCCTTCACAAGATTACCGCGGTGGATCATTAAGTTTCCCGTGCGCCCTGACACAGGGGCCCGGATGGAGCAGTAGCCGACTTGAAGGCGGGCATGATCCACTGCCGCCTCGTCCGCCCGCAAGGCGGCCTTGAGCGTTTCCGCCGCTGTCACCGCCGCATCACGGACATCCTGGGCTGAAATGCCCTTGGCCAGCAGGGATTCCTGTCTTTCCGCCTCCTTCAAGGCGTTTTCAAGCTGGACGCGGTCACGGGACAGCGCCGCCTCCGTCTGGCGCAGGGTTGCCTCGGCAGGACGGGGGTCGATAACGAAAAGGAGATCTCCCTCCTTCACCTCCTGTCCTTCGGCGAACAGGACATTCGAGAGGATTCCCGTGATCTGTGATTTGACCGCGACGGTGGACATCGGTTCCACCG
Organism: Verrucomicrobiota bacterium; assembly: GCA_011391785.1. Classification (GTDB taxonomy): domain Bacteria; phylum Verrucomicrobiota; class Kiritimatiellia; order CAIKKV01; family CAITUY01; genus JAABPW01. Next base: position 14,605 of record JAABPW010000112.1, on the reverse strand, counting down.
TTCCGAAGGTGCGGATTTCCACCGGCATGGTCATGGTGGTGGCATTGGTGAGCAGGACGGGGATAGGTGCCGCCTTGGCCTTCGTCGCGCGGGCGGCTGCCTCCTTCGCCGCCTTCCCCCGATTAACCATCATGAGCCCCAGGACGACGGCCACGAGAATGAAAAAGAAAAGGATGGAGAGTTTTTTCATAGGGGTTGATCAGAAAAGCTGTTTTTTTGATTCGAGCAGTCGACGGGCGTCCTGCATGAAAAAATTGTTCCATGCGGAATTTCCGGGGCTCTTGCGGATATCCTGGGCGAGTACCCATTCCAAGTCCTTTTGAAATTCTTGTGGGGCGTTCATCTTGACGCAGTAGTACTTGGCGCGACCCCATCGATGGATCAGGTGGTTTGGACCAACCTGGATTGCTTTATTGAGGTATTCGGCCGATTTCCCGCGATCCCCTCCCACCATTTCCGGAATCGAGAGGTAGTAGAGTCCCCAGGTGAAATGGAGAATCCCTCCTCCCCAGTCAGGATCGAGGGAAGTCATGTGATCCATGACCTGTTTGGCATGCTGAATCCACCGGTAGTTGACGACCTGGCCGATAAACGACTGTCCTTCCTTGTAGCTGTAGAAGATGGAATTGACCCAGAACAGCATGGCTTCCATCTCCTTCGTGCCCAGTCGCCGGGACGCTTCCCAAATGGGCTCGCCCTGTTGGATGCCCTGGCGAAAGGATGGATTGGTGTAAAGTCCCTGTTCCGCGTACAACATGGCCTTCCGAAAACACCTGGATTTCTCCGGAACACTGCTTGTGTAGCCATCCCCCAGGAGAAGATGGAGTTGAGCAAGACTGACGCAGGCGCTATAGCTGTATGGGTCGACGGCAAGCACAGCCCGGTAGGCCGCAATAGCCTCATTGATGCTGTTTCTGGAGTCGGCCGCAAGCCCCAGTCGATCAGCCTCGGCCAACAGTGCCGTTGAATCCGTGGCCGCCGCTGCCGGGGGAGTCTCAGGCCATTGTGGTCGCCAGGACATGCAGCCCGTTCCTATTCCTGCGGTCACGAAGGCGCATAGGAGCGCTGTGAGTCCTGTCCTTATCCGCCTTACTCGGTTCATGTTTTGCTTCCTTTCATGCCGATAAAGCGGCGTGAATTATTTTTTCAAACATAGGCGATGGGTGAGGGATGTCAACCATAATTGAAACCGTTGTGTAAGGGGGTCGTTACTGGGGGGGGCGTCCCCGTGGCCTTCCTGCCCTGAGCGAAGTCGAAGGGGCGCCACGGGTCGCAAAAATGTCCGGTTCCCGCCACGCAAGGTGGCGGGGCACCACCCCTTACACAACAGTTGCAAAAGGGTGGGCTTTGAAATAGTTTTCCCGCCATGGAAACAGGTATTTTCATTTTCATCGCGCTGCTCGTCGTCATGGTGATCGGCGGTTACTTTGCCTATCTTGCCGACAAGAAGCGGCGGGAGGAACTGGCGGGCCTCGCGGGCCGGCTTGGACTCAGGTTCAGCGAGGAGCACGACCGGAGTCTGGCGGAACGCTATGCCTTTCTGGATCGATTGGCCCGGGGCCACAATCGTTACGCTTTCAATGTGATGTGGGGCGCTTATCAGGGGCACCAGGTTTTGGCGGGGGATTATCATTATGAAACCGATTCGACCGACTCCAAGGGAAACCGCCAGACCCAAGACCACTATCTCTCCTTTTTTATCCTGGGTCTCCCTCTTGAATTCTCCGAGCTCACCATCGTCAGGGAAGGCGTGTTTTCCAAAATCGCCCAGGCGTTCGGCTATGCCGATATCGACTTCGAGTCCCATGAGTTTTCGCGCAAATTCTGCGTGCGTTCCCGTGACAGGAAATTCGCCTATGATGTCTGCAATGCCCGGATGATCGATTATCTTCTCCGGAATGAGGATCTTTCGGTCGAGATTGAGAAGAGCACGCTCGCGATGGTCTTTAATTCCCGGCTTGATGTGCAACGTGTTGAAGCAAACCTCGGCAGGGTGCTGGAGATTCGTTCCCTGATGCCGGATTATCTTTTCACAAGGGTGTAACCATGACGCCGTTTATCGTGCTTTTTGTTGTTGTCCTGCTACCGGTTGTTTTCGTCATCCTGACTTACAACAACCTTGTGAGCCTGAAGAACTACATCCGGGAGTCCTGGAGCAATATCGACACGGAACTCAAGCGCCGCTACGACCTGATTCCCAACCTGGTTGCCACGGTGAAGGGATATGCCGCCCATGAACGCGAGGTGCTCGAGCAGGTGACGGCGCTCCGGACCCGGTGTGTCGCCAATAACGGGACTCCGGGAGAACAGGCGGCGGACGAAGGGGCACTCGTGGCGGCCATCAAGCAGCTCCTGGTGGTGGTGGAGCGATATCCTGACCTCAAGGCGGACGCGCATTTTCTGGCGTTGCAGAAGGAGCTCGTCACGACCGAGGACCGGATCCAGGCCGCGCGGCGGTTCTACAACGGCAATGTCCGGGACTACCGGAACCAATGCGAGACGTTCCCCAGCAGTATCGTGGCGGGCCTGTTCGGATTCCAGCCGGAAGGCTTTTTCGATGTCCCCCCGGCAGTGAGGGAAGTGCCCGATGTCGGAAGTTTCTAGGCCAGTAGGGCAGAAGTCAGTAGTCAGAATTCAGAATCCCCCCCTCGTAATCGTAATCTTAATCGTAATCATAATCCTCTTCAGATGGAGAATCCGATTAAGATTACGATTATGATTACGATTACGATTGGGAGGTGGGCTGGGATGGAACTCCCCGATTTCTTCATTCTGACTTCTGTCTTCTGACTCCTGTCTTCTGTCTTCCTTCGGATTACAATGTTTGACTTCCGGTGGGGTGGAGCCCACTATAGAATGAATTTTCAGGAGCATGATGCCTATGACAACTACAATTGCGACGACGTTCAAGGATTTTGGGCTGGCGCCAGCCTTGGTGCAGGCGGTGACGGATCTCAAGTTCGAAACGCCGACCCCGGTGCAGACCAAGGTTATTCCGGCGCTGCTGAAGGGGACGCGCGACCTTGTGGCCCTGGCGCAGACCGGAACCGGCAAGACCGCCGCCTTCGGGTTGCCGCTGCTGCATCTCACGGATCCGGCGGCGAATGTGCCGCAGGCCCTGGTCCTCTGTCCCACCCGCGAATTGTGCCTGCAGATCACCCGTGACCTGACGTCCTTTGCCAAGCACCTGCGCGGCATCCGGATCCTGGCGATCTATGGCGGGTCGCCCATCGACCCGCAGTTGCGCGCCCTGCACCGGGGCGTCCATATCATCGTTGCCACGCCCGGCCGCCTGAACGATGTGCTCCGCCGCAAGCGGGCGGACCTGTCGGGAGTGCAGCGCGTGGTGCTGGACGAGGCCGACGAGATGATGAGCATGGGGTTCGAGGAGGATCTCGCCGCCATCCTGACTGAAACTCCCGAAACGTCGCGCACCCTCCTGTTTTCGGCCACCATGCCGCGCGCGGTGGCCACCATCGCCAACAAGTACATGGATGATCCCGAGGAGATCCTCGTGGGCCACCGCAATTCGGGATCCGACACCGTGCGGCACGAGTGCTATGTGGTGCATGCCCCCGACCGTTACGCCGCCTTGCGCCGTATCCTGGACTGCCTGCCTTCGATCTACGGCATCGTCTTCTGCCGCACCCGGATTGAAACGCAGGAGGTGGCCGCGCATCTCGAGGCCGATGGATACAGCGCGGAAGCCCTGCACGGGGATCTGAACCAGCAGCAGCGCGATCGCGTGATGCACGCTTTCCGTGTCCGCCAGCGGCAACTCCTGGTGGCGACCGATGTGGCGTCGCGCGGGCTGGATGTCACCGATCTGACACACGTTATCAACTACAACCTGCCGGATGATCCCGACCTGTATACGCACCGGAGCGGGCGTACCGGGCGGGCGGGCAAGGAGGGCGTGTCGATCGTGCTGGCGAATTCCCGCGAGGCCTACCGGCTCAGGTCGCTGGAAGCGGTGGTGCGCAAGCCGTTCGTTCACAAGAAAGTGCCGACAGGGCGTGAGGTCTGCGAGGCGCAGTTGCAGGTGTTGCTCGACCGGGTGAAGGGGCTTGGCGCCGATGAGAAGCGCCTGGCGCCCTATTGGCCCACGATCGAGGCCTCGCTGTCGTCACTGACCCGTGAGGAGTTGATGCGTTGTCTGGTGGCCCGTGATTTCGACCGGTTCCTGTCGGATTACGACAAGGCGCCGGATCTCAATGCGGGGGCGCCCGAACGGTCTTCCCGGCGCGAGGGACGCGAGGGGCGTGATGGGCGCGGGGAGAGTAACCGGCGCGAGCGGTTTGAGCGCGGGGCACCGCGGGCTCCCTCCTCGCAAGGAGCTGTTACACGGCTCCAGGTTAATCTGGGACGGCGCAACGGGATGACGCCGCCCGTGTTGATGTCGATTCTGAATCGTGCCACACCGGGGCCGATGCTGCGAATGGGGCGGATCGAGATCATGGAGCATGCCAGCGTGATCGAGGTCTTCGCCGGGGACACGAGCGACCTTGCGCAAAGACTCAATCAGCAGAGTTACGATGGGCGCCAGATTGAGGCCAAGCCGGTTGGCCGCCCGGGTCGCGGTGGGCAGCCGCGGCCGTCCAGACGCGAGCGGGAATCGTAAAAGTCATGGCGAGAATCGGGTTAGCTTTGGGCGGTGGCGGGGTCAGGGGGTTGGCGATTATCCCCTTGCTCGAGGTTCTCGATGAACTGGGGATCCGGCCCTGCTGCATCTCCGGAACCAGCATGGGGGCCGTCATCGGCGCGCTCTACGCCTCCGGGATGCCCGCGTCGGGCATCAGGGCCTGGGTCGGGGACCTGCTTGAGGAACATGCAAAGGGGAGCCGGTTCCCGTTCAAACTCATGGCGCGCTGGGTTTCCTTCAAGGATTTTGAATTCGGCCGGCATGGGTTGTTCAGCGGGGGGCGCTTTATGTCCTTGCTCCAGGAAGCGACCCGCGTCACGCGGTTCGAGGACCTGCAGATTCCCATGAAAGTGGTGGCGACAGACTTCTGGGCCGGAAAGCAGGTGGTGCTGGATTCCGGCGACCTCATGTCTGCCATCCGGGCGAGCATGAGTCTGCCCGGCTTGTTTACTCCCGCCCGGATCCATGGCCGTATCCTGATCGATGGCGCCGGGGTGAATCCCGTCCCGCATGATGTCCTGACGCAGTGTGATGCGGTGGTCGCCATTGACCTGATGGGCTATATGGAGCCCGGGATCAGAACCAAGCCGAACGTCTTCCGCTCGATCCTGGGGATTTTCGACATCATGCAGAACGCCGTGATCGAGGCCAAGCTGAAGGCGTCGCCACCGGATGTCTACATCAAGCCCGACATTTACAATATCGATGTCCTGGATTTCGACAAGACCTGGACCGTGCTGCGTCAGGCCGAGCCTGCCCGGGAGACGTTTCGCCGGGAGTTGAAGTCGCTGATGGCGAGGCTGGAAAAGGCGTAAACGCTACGGCTTGGGCGGAAAGACCATGAGGAGACTTTTTGACTATCGAACCGTGCCGCGCGAGAAGAGGACCCTCATTCTTGCAGGTATGCTGTTCGGTTCCATCCTGAGTTTTTTTCTCATCAGCCGGTTTGTGCTGACCGTCGGGGTGGTTGAGGGCGCCAGTATGGCGCCGACCCTGCAGGACGGGGACCGCTACCTGATTAACCGGCTGGTCTACCGGTTTCATGATCCCCGGCCGGGTGACATGGTTGAGTTCCGGATGATCCGCGCTGATGATTATTCGGTCAAACGCATCGTCGCCCTGCCCGGTGATGTGGTGCAGATCAAGCAGGGGCGGGTGTATGTCAACGGCAGGATGGCCCCCGAGCCTTACCTGCCCCCCGGGGTCATCACGGACGGAAAAGCCATCAGGTCTCAAGCCTTCAAGCTGCCTGACAATATGTACTTTGTGCTGGGCGACAACCGGGCCGTCAGCATGGATAGCCGCGTGTTTGGCGGTGTTCACAAGAGCCGGTTTGTGGGGCGGTTAGGGATAAAACTGGGAAATTGATGGTGCGCCATGCCTGAATTGCCTGAAGTTGAAACCGTGGTCCGGGATTTACGGGCGCACGGGTTGGAGGGGGCGGTCATCCGGAAGATCGAGATCCGCTGGCCGCGCATGGTGGCCGGGATGACGCCGGGCCGTTTCGCGGCAGCCCTGAAGGGTCGGACGATTGTCCGGGTATCAAGGCGGGGAAAACACATCATCCTGTCGCTTGATAACGGGGAGAGCCTGCTGGCGCACCTGCGCATGACCGGGAAATTCCGGTTTGCCGGGCGTGACGGGACGCCCGGTGCGCATGACCATGTGGTTGTGACACTCGGCGATGGCCGGTGTCTCCTCTTCAACGATACCCGCAAATTCGGGCGTTTCCGTCTGGTTGCCTCGGTGGAGGAGGGGCTGGCCGGTCTTGGTCCGGATGCCCTGGGTACTGCGTTTACCGCCGCGGAGTTACAGGCGCGGCTGGCAGGGCGGACCCGCATGATCAAGCCCCTGCTGCTGGACCAGACTCTTGTCGCCGGGCTCGGCAACATCTATGTCGACGAATCGCTGTGGGAGGCGGGAATTCATCCTGAAAGGCGTGCCGCAACCCTGACGCCCATGGAAATCAGGCGGCTTTACCGTGCCATTCGCGATGTGTTGGGCCGGGCGGTGAAAAACGGTGGCACCACGCTGGGGGCAGGCGAAACGAATTTCTACAGCGTGGCGGGGCGGCGCGGGCGCAATGCCGACCAGTTGGGGGTGTTCAGGCGGACCGGTGAGCCTTGTCCGCGGTGCGGCACAACCATTACCCGCCTGGTCGTGGGACAGCGCGGGACGCATGTATGTCCAAAATGCCAGGGGGCAGAAGTCAGAAGCCAGGAGACAGAAGTCAGGATTCAGAATCTTAATCGTAATCCTCCTCCCCCCGATCCCATGCCGCCGAAGAAAAGGGTAACCGCAGACGAACGCAGAAAACGCTGATGGGGAAGCCCGTATTTATCCGCGTTCTCCGCGTCCATCTGCGGTTCCATTCTCCTGAACCCCGACCCCTGAACCCCGACCCCTTGCCGCCGAAGAAAAGAGGAACCGCAGACGAACGCAGAAAACGCTGATGGGGAAGCCCGTATTTATCCGCGTTCTCCGCGTTCATCTGCGGTTTGCCTTCTTTTCTGCTTTCGCCGCTCTGGATTTTTTTAAGTTCGTTCCGGCTGACTCCTGCCTTCTGCCTCCTGACTTCTTCCTTCCGAATTGACCGTGGGCGGGTGATAATATACCTTTGAAGGCTACTTGGTTAAAGGGGATCAACTGATAATGAAAAAAATAGCAATGATGCTGGCCGCGGTAATTCTCGCGGGATGCACAAGCAAGCAGGAGACAAACATGGCGACGAAAAATACGGCTGAAAACACGACGGTGATCATGACGACTTCGGAGGGGGCGATCGAAATCGAGCTGTTCGCCGACAAGGCCCCTCTCTCGGTGGCTAATTTCCTGGCGTATGTCGATGGCGGCTTCTATGACAACACGGTGTTCCACCGCGTGATCCCGAACTTCATGGTCCAGGGTGGCGGCTTCACGGAGGGCATGAGCCAGAAGCCCACCAAGGCGCCCATCAAGAACGAGGCCACAAACGGATTGAAGAATGACCGTGGTACCTTGGCCATGGCGCGCACGTCGGTGGTCGACAGCGCCACGTCCCAGTTCTTCATCAATGTCGCAAACAATGATTTCCTGAACAATGGCGCCCGTGATTTCGGGTACGCCGTGTTTGCCAAGGTGACGTCCGGTATGGACGTGGTTGACAAGATCGCGGCGGTACCGACCACGGTTGTGGATGGCATGCGCGATGTTCCCGCCAAGCCGGTGATCATCAAGTCCATCAAGCGGAAGTAAGCGGGGACAGGCGGGGAGTTCTCAATGAGTATGCGGAAGACGGTCATATTCCTGGGTGACGGGATGGCGGATGAACCGCTTGCGGAGCTGGGGGGCAAGACCCCGCTGCAAGTGGCCCGCACGCCCGGCATGGACCGTATTGCCCGCGAGGGGCGCTCGGGAACCCTCCTGACCCTGCCGCTGGGCTTCCCCACCAGCAGCGAGGTTGCCAATATGTCGGTTCTGGGGTGCGACCTGCCTACGGAATATTGCGGGCGGGGCGCGCTGGAAGCGGCGGGGCGGGGCTTGAAACTCGGCCCGGATGACACGGCTTTCCGCATCAATCTCACCTCGGTTGAGGATGGGATCCTGCGTGATTTTTCCGGGGGGCGTGTCCTCCAGGAGAATGCCAGGGAGCTGATTGGCGCGCTGAACGACCGTTTTGGCAGCGACAAGATCCGGTTCTATCCGGGAGTCAGCTACCGCAATATCCTGATCCTTTCGGGACCGGAGTTCTCGGCCAAGGTGAAGGCGGACAAACCGGACGACAATCATGGCGAGCCGGTGGCTAGTCATCTGCCGCAGGCCGATGGCCTTGAGGGGGAGGCGACGGCGGCGGTGTTGCGGAAGCTCATCGCCGAGGCGCCGGCCGTTTTAGCCGAACACCCTGTGAATAAGCGGCTCAAGGCGGAAGGCAAAGCCATTGCCAACGGGATCTGGCCCTGGAGCGGCGGCAAGGTTGGCGCTTTCCGGAAGGTGCAGGATAAATTCGGGGTCCGGGGTGCCGTAATCTCGGCGGTGGATGTCATCATGGGGCTGGGACGGTGCCTGGGGATGGATGCCATTCCTGTTCCGGGTGCCACCGGCTATATTGATACGAATTACGAGGGCAAGGCCGCGGCGGCCATCGCGGCGCTCAAGACCCTTGATTTCGTCTATGTCCATCTGGAGGCGATTGACGAAGTCTCGCACGAGCAGAACCTGGCCTTGAAACTCAAGGCCATAGAGGATTTTGATTCCCGGATCATTGTGCCCGTCATGGAGGCGGTTGGGCCGGACGCCAATTATGCGGTCCTGCCGGATCATCCGGTGCCGATCAAGCTGGGCAAGCACACCCGGACTCCCGTTCCCGTATCCGTACGGATGGTCGGGGTCGCGCCGGATGGCATCCAGACCTACAGCGAGATTGACTGCCCCCGTGGCGCGCTCGGCGCCATGAAAGCCGACGGCCTGATGCGCGTGCTGTTCGGGGGCTAGAAAAACACCCTGCAGGGGTGGCTATCACCCGATTTAGCGATATTATGAAAAAATTGATTAAAAAAACCAAGTTGCCACTCGCGGCCACACGCCTTGGGTCGCGTCCTGAACGGTTGCGGAACTACCTCATGATCGCAGGCATTTCGCTATGCACCGCGGGTCAGGTGATGGCCGCGGGCATGACCGAAGCCAAGCTTGCTCAACAATTGGGCGCCTACAATGTGGTCTGGGATACGCCCAGTGAGAACTCCGCCGGGTCGATGCCGGTCGGCAACGGGGACATCGGTCTCAATGCATGGGTCGAAAAGAACGGGGATCTGGTGTTTTACATCAGCAAGACGGATTCCTGGGATGAGAACGCCCGCTTGTGCAAAATCGGCCGCGTGCGCGTGAAGTTTGATCCGGCTCTCGATGCGGGCGCGGGATTCAAGCAACAGTTGATCCTTCAAGAGGGCCTCATTCAAATCGATACGAAAATCCAGGATAAGCCCGCGAAAGTTCTGGTATGGGTCGACGCGAATCAACCCATGGTCCGGTTGGAGGCAGAGATGGGTGTCGAAGTTTCCTGTCGTGCGGAAGTGGAGATCTGGCGCCAGAAAGTGCGGCCATTCGGCAATGACGACTCCCATTCCGGAAACGGCATCAACCAGCTGCCCTCCAAGCCCGTCGTGTTGCCGGATGTGGTGGTGGAGGGCAAGGTTCCGGGCTTGGTCTGGTATCACCGCAACACGCGGTCGATTCATCCGGAGTCGCTGGAACTCCAGAATCTGGCGGATCTCAAAGGCAAGTTCGCCGATCCCTTATTGAACCGTACCTTTGGTGCGAGCCTGCGTGGCGTCGCCATGGTGCAGGATGGACCCAAGGCGATCAAGTCGGCAAAGCCCGCCAAGCGCCATCAGCTCGCCGCATGCGTGCTCACCGCGCAGACTGAAACGGCCGAGGCATGGGCGGCCAAGCTGGATGCCCTGGCTCGCGCCGGTTGGAAAACGGGTTTTGACGCATCGCGCAAACAAACCACGGCGTGGTGGCGGAAGTTTTGGAATGAAAGCTGGGTGTTTGTCGATGAAGCGGACGGTTCCCCGGCTCCCGGGCTTTCGCCGGTCACGCGCGGCTACCTGCTCCAACGCTTCATCACCGCCTGCGCCGGACGAGGTGGCATGCCGATCAAGTTCAATGGCACGATTTTCAACGTCGAGGCCGTGCCCAATGCCAACCCCGAAACCACCGATGGCGATCCCGACTGGCGTCGGTGGGGTGGCAACTACTGGTTCCAGAATACACGCCTGGCTTACTGGCCGATGCTGGCATCGGGTAACTACGACATGATGCTGCCGATGTTCCGCCTGTATCAGGCGGCGATTCCCCTCAGCATGGCCCGCGCCAAGGCCTACTACAATCTGGATAACGCCGCGGTGTTTCCGGAAACGATGTTTTTCTGGGGCCTGCCGAATTTCGGTGACTGGGGTCTGGGCAACAAGGGGCCTGAAATGTCCAACAGCTATATCCGCCGTCATTTCAACAATGGCATCGAGTTGACCGCGATCATGCTCGAATACTATCACCACACGCGCGATGACGCCTTTGTTCGCGGGACGCTCGTTCCCGTGGCTGATCCGTTGATCTCGTTCTTTGAGCTCTACTGGCCAAAGCGGGATGCCGCGGGGAAAATCATCTTCGAACCATCGCAGGCGCTTGAAACCTATCAGACGGTGACCAATCCGATGCCGGACATCGCCGGCTTGCATTATGTCCTGCCGCGCCTGCTTGCGCTGCCGGAGAAGACGACCACCAAGGAACAGCGCGCCCGTTGGGCGCGGATTCTCACGATGCTTCCGCCGGTGCCCATGGGGGAGAAGGAGGGCAAGAAGGTGTTGCGGCCCGCCAGCGTCCACGGAGGAGGAGCCAATTTCGAAAATCCTGAGCTTTACTCGGTGTTTCCCTACAAGCTTTACGGCATCGGAAGTCCCGATCTTGAGATCGGACGTGCAACGTTCGCACGGCGCACCCACAAACAGAATCGCGGGTGGTGCAAGGACAGCATGCAGGCCGCCGCCCTCGGGCTGGGCGACGAGGCGGCCAAGATGCTGGCAGGCCGTGCGCGGGCGATCAACACGGGCTCCCGCTTCCCGGCTTTTTGGGGTCCGAATTACGACTGGGTGCCGGACCAGGATCACGGCGGCAATTTGTTGAGCACCCTCCAGCTCATGCTGCTCCAGTATGAAACCACCACCCCGCCGAAGCCGGGCTGGAAAGACGACGGAAAAATCTATCTGCTGCCGGCCTGGCCGAAGAACTGGAATGCCTTGTTCAAGCTGCATGCCCCCCACAACACCACGGTGGAGGGGGAAGTGCGCGGCGGCAAAGTGACCTACCTGAAAGTCACTCCCGGCTCCCGCAAGGCGGATGTGGTCGAGATGCTCTGAAGCAGAAGTCTTCCGGGAATCACTTCTGGTTGCCCTTCACCTGTTCATTAAGCCTCTTAACGGTCGGATCCACATCGGTTGCCGCTTTCGATGGTAACGGGCGGGTGGCGAGGCTGATTGCCAAAGACAAACCGCCAGCCTCGTTGAGGAAGCCCGCCGCCGCCGGTGTTGCTACGCCCCTCCGCTTATTCCCTGATCACGAACAGCTTCTCGATGGTCCAGTACAGCCCCTTGAAGAGATAGCCGAGTGGGCCGAGGATCCTTTTCGGGCGCACTTCTTTCTGGTGCAGGCTCAGCGTAACGGTCGCATACTCGACCTGACCGCGGATGGATTTGATCCGCCCCTCCATGGAATCAATGTCCGACTGGACCCGATTGAGTTCGGTCTCGATCGTCAGGATGTCCTTGACGGTCACCGCCTTGTCCAGCAACTGCTTCAGCCGGTCGCGCAGGGTGATCTTGTTCTTGAGGCGGGCCGCGACGTCAATGTACTGCTCGGTTACATCCTCCCCCTCGACTTCACGCCGGTTCACCGTGCCAAGACGCTCCAGTCCCGTCATCGCCCTCTTGAAAGACTTGGCCGGGATCTTGAGGGTGAGGGTGGCACGCATTTCTCCCTGTTCGGATTTCTGCGACACCAATCCACCTAATCCCGTTGTGAAGGCGACCGCCTGACCGACCGCGTTACTGACGCTTGCGACCTCGACATGGAGGGTAGCCTTCCAGATAAACATGCGGTCGGAGTTCACCTCCGTTGTGTCGTTCCCCGGGAGTCCGCTGCCGTCAAGAGCGCAGTCTACAGCAGGCGGCATGGCTGCCATGTTGTCATGTGCGCCCTTGTAGCTCGCACAACCTGACGAAAACGCCAAGCACCCCGCAATCACGATGAGTCCAACGTTTTTCTTCATGAGGCAATCTCCTTAAGGTCGAGACTATAGACGGGCAGGAGCTTGGAGGAAAAGCAGAAAAATGTAACGGGTCACCCGCGAAAGGTTCAGCAGGGACTGGTCCCCGTCATCGGTGGAGCGGTGGTCTCCTTGCCCTGGAAGAATATCCCGGCGACGAAGACATTGGTGTCCAGAACGATCCTCACGCGTGGCCCCGAACCTTGGCGATGGCGCGTGCAATGTCCGATGGTTTCAAGCTGGCCGCCTTAGCCTGTCCACGTGCGCGTCTGACGATGCCGTCAAACTCCGACATGGAAGGGGGCGCAATGGTTTTCAGGATGATGACATCTTTTTCCCCCATTACGATGAACTGGGTGCCGCATTCCAGGTGCAGGCTGTTGCGCACCTCTTCAGGGATAACGACTTGGCCCTTCGAGGACATCCGGGTGGTTGAAACCGTGCTCATGATATTCCTTTCTTCTGGTCTTACCAGTAAGAATGTATCACGAGGCCCCCGGGGTTGCAAGCGCGATGGTAGCAACCCAGGCGCTTCAGATTGAGTTGGATTCATATAACAAGAAATAGCAAAAGAACTAATTCAAGTACAGTGCTATATTTAGCTTATTTCGCTTGCTATATGTTCATGTCGCCCTGGTCGGTCGCTCCGCCTGACATTCGCGCCAAAGGAAGGGCCAATAGCTTGGCGCCTTATACTCCTGAGCGCCGGGAAATACTCGAAGATCGTTCCTGTCTCCAAGGCCACCGCGACGCGGGATCTAGCGGAGATGACGGTGCTGGGATTGCTGGTTCGGCGTGGCGAGGGAAGCGCGGTCCGATACGACATCGCCGGAGTGTCCCGATAAAGTGATCTACATGCCGCACGCGAGCCCATGCGGCACCCTGTCTCCTCGCAATAATTACTTTTTCTTCTTTAAAACTTTTGAACCAGGGGCGCATTTCTTGGCTTTAGAGGGTTTCTTTTTTGATTCACACCCGCAGTCGCAACCACAAGATTCATCAGTATTGGCGTAATAAATGTCGCAAAGAACACTGACTAACTCCGCATGGGTCATCTGGGAAATAGCAACTTTGAATTCATTGCGGGACATCGGCATCTGTTCGGTCTTTTTATTTTTTGTTTTCATGGGGCTGATTATGGCAGGGGGATATTGGGTATGGCAATGTGATTTTGGAACTCATGCCATAGGATGACAACTAGCCCAGCACCTTATCCTCAAGGTGGACGCCGATCTCCGAGCGGCGTTATCAGTGAGCACGTTTACGGTCTTCTTCTAGCCGGGGCAGGAGCGGGGGGCTACTTCATCTTCGAGGGAACAGTGATTGTCCTGCCTGCCACCATGAAGTCGGCCTTGCCGCGGTGATGGATTGTCCGGGCCTCCTTGACGGACGGATCGACCCACGCCTTGAGCACCTGCAGGATGAAGAAGTTGTACTTGGCGGCCAGACGGGCGTCGATGACCTTGCATTCCAGGCTGGCGTAGCACTCCGCGACCAGTGGCGGCTTGACCTTCGCCGCCTTGACCGGTGTCAGGCCGAATTTCCTGAACTTGTCGATTGTCCGCCCCGAACAATTGCCGCACCCGACGACCTTCCTCGCCAGCTCCACGGTCGGGATGTTGATGACACACTCCCCGGTCGCCTTGAGCGTCTGGAAGCTCAGGGACTGTTCTCCAAGCACCATCCCGATGACCGGCGGCTCGAAATCCATCATCGTGTGCCAGGCCAGGGCCATGACATTCGCCTGCCCCTTGCTTGATGTCGTCACCAGCACGACAGGTCCGGTCTCGATCAGCTGATAAACCTTGGACAAGGGATATGATTTCTTTTCCATGAGCTACACCACTATTCAGTAGGCCAGGAGTCAGGAGTTCGTGTAGACGATAGACTTATTCTGAATTCTGTCTTCTGACTACTGTCTCCTCCCCTGGCTATTTCACCTTCTCAACCTTGTCGGCTACAAAGTTGACGTTGTTGCTCCAACGGTTCCGCTCGGTGTGGAAGGTGATGGTGACCTTGTCGCCAATGGCATCCACCATCCCGGCGGGGACCTTTTCGGTGCGGTTGCCGCGCTTGTAGTCGAACTTGAGGATCTGACCCTTGGGGAGTTTGACCTTGATGCCCGTGGTGCCGGTCTCGGTAATGGTGGCGGTGACGGGGCTTGT
>JAABPW010000099.1 GCA_011391785.1 Verrucomicrobiota bacterium | reverse complement strand
CATCCGGGCCGGATGCCGGCTGAAGTCAAGTGCCCGAAATGCGGGAAAGCGATTCCCGTCGGGAAAGGAGCGGCTGCGGCTCCTGCACCAGCGGCCGCGACCCCCTCACCGGCTGAAGTTAATAAGCCGGAACCGGCAGTCACACCCCCTGCCGCCGCACCGGTACAGGCCTCTGCACCCGCGCCTGCTCCAGCGCCCGTCCGTGCCGCACCGCCTCCGCCCGCACCGGCTCCTGCACCCAGCGCGACTGCTCAATTATCGCCTCCGCCCAAGCCGGTAAACCCTCCGGGCGGCTCTGCGTCAGGAATGCCCAAAAAAGGCGCGCCACCCATTGTGTTGGGACATGTTGACGAATCATCTTCAAGCGCAATGATTCCCGCCACTTGCACGGCATGCCAATGGCAGACGAAGGTCTCATCAAGTCTTGTCGGCAAGAAGATCAGGTGCAAGCAGTGTTCGGGTATCGTTTTGGTATCCGCCCCCCAGGAAGCACCCACCCCTGCGCCCATACCACCCCCGCCGCCATTCTCACCCTCTCAAGCCCCTGAATCTACGGTGAATCAGCCTCCTGTCGCCCCCGCCACAACTCCACAACCTGTCACCCCGACAAACGTTACCCCTGTCGCCGCCCCCGCCAAAGCGAAAACCCAGGAAGTCACACCAGTCGCTCAAGAAAGCCTCCCCGAATCAGTGCAGTCGCTCCCCGCGTCAACAAACGCTGCAGTTTCACCGGGAACCTCCATCCTTATCGCCGAAATCTCTACCCTGAAAACCAAACTGGAAGCTTCGGCACGGGATGCGGCCTCCCGTATCCAGCGAATTGCCGATCTGGAAAAAAGCGCTCAAGCAGCCGAATATCGCGCCCAGTCCGCCGAAAGCCGTGCTCATTCTGCCGAAAGCCGTGCCCAGGTTGCTGAAAACCGCGCCCAGGAATCCGAACGGACGCTCCATGATCTTGCCGGTAGAAACGCCGTTGAAAACATGGCTTTCAACCGGAAAATTTCCGAACTCGAACACCGCGTCTCGGAACTCAAGCAGGCCATCGCTGGAGTTGTCGGTGAATACCAGTCCGAGGTCGCGACGGCCGAGGCGAGGGTCATTTCCTTGCAGGAAAAAATTGCCCGATTCAAAGCCTGATTCATCCAGCCAGCCCTTGATGTCCCTAAGAGGCCATCTGCCACCAGAATTCTTTTGGTCGATTGGAATCCATATTAAGCGGCAAAATTGCCGCTTAATAGAAACTTGATTGTTCAACCTCATTCTCCATACCATCTCGCGGTCTGTAGGGGTTTTTTCCCGTTATTTTCAACACGGGGCCACCTCAGCATTATCAGGAGACCGTATTATGCCGCGTCGCAATGACATCAAAAAAGTCATGATCATCGGGTCGGGTCCCATCGTTATCGGACAAGCCTGTGAATTTGATTATTCCGGCACACAGGCGTGCAAGGCCCTCAAGGCGTGCGGATATCAGATCGTCCTGGTCAATTCAAACCCCGCCACCATCATGACCGACCCAGGCCTGGCTGATGTAACCTACATCGAACCCCTCAACATCGAACGCATGGAGCAAATTATCGCCAAGGAAAAACCGGACGCACTGCTCCCGAACCTGGGCGGACAGACAGGTCTCAACCTATCCTCGGAATTGAACAAAAAGGGGATCTTGGACAAGTATGGCGTCAAAGTCATCGGAGTGAACCTCGACGCCATTGAACGAGGCGAGGATCGCCTGATCTTCAAGGAGACCATGAAGTCGCTGGGTATCGACATGCCCCAGAGCGAATTGGCCTATACGGTTCCCGAGGCGGAAAAGATCGCCGCAAAACTCGGTTATCCCGTGGTCATCCGTCCGGCTTACACCATGGGTGGCGCTGGAGGTGGACTGGTCTACAATCTTGAAGAACTTCAGACCGTGGCGGCCCGGGGAATCCAGGCTTCCCTGATCGGCCAGCTCCTGGTCGAGGAATCCGTCCTGGGCTGGGAAGAACTGGAGCTGGAAGTCGTCCGTGACGCCAACAACAAACTGATCACGGTTTGTTTCATTGAGAACGTGGATGCCATGGGCGTGCATACTGGCGACTCCTACTGCACGGCTCCGATGCTGACCATCAAGACTGAAACCCAAAAACGCCTCCA
The DNA here is from genome assembly GCA_011391785.1 of Verrucomicrobiota bacterium. Taxonomy (GTDB): domain Bacteria; phylum Verrucomicrobiota; class Kiritimatiellia; order CAIKKV01; family CAITUY01; genus JAABPW01. The sequence continues at coordinate 2,778 of JAABPW010000099.1, read as the reverse complement.
GGAATACGCCTATAAAATCGTGGAATCCATCGGCGTCATCGGTGGCACCAATGTGCAATTCGCCCACAACCCGAAGGATGGGCGCATCGTGATCATCGAAATCAATCCCCGTACCTCACGCTCCTCCGCCTTGGCCTCAAAAGCCACAGGATTCCCAATCGCCCTGATCTCGGCCAAGCTTGCCAGCGGCATGACAATGGATGAAATCCCCTACTGGCGCGACGGATCGCTCGACCGCTACACCCCGTCTGGAGACTATATCGTAGTCAAGTTCTCCCGCTGGGCTTTCGAAAAGTTCAAAGGCGTCCAGGACAAGCTGGGCACCCAGATGAAAGCCGTGGGCGAAGTAATGAGTATCGGCAAGACTTACAAGGAGACCTTCCAGAAGGCGATTCGCTCCCTCGAGAACGGGCGCCACGGGCTCGGCTTCGCCAAGGACTTCAATTCCAAGCCTCTCGATGCCCTGATCGCCTTGCTGGCGGAACCCTCAAGCGAACGTCAATGGATCATGTACGAGGCGATCCGTAAGGGCGCCACCGTGGAACAGTTACACAAACTCACCCACATCAAGGCGTGGTTCATCGAGCAGATGAAGGAACTTGTGGAACTGGAGGAGAAGATCCTCGTCTCCAAGGGTAAACTCCCGCCCGATGATCTTCTGATCAAGGCGAAAAAGGACGGGTTTGCCGACAAATACCTCTCCAAGATCCTTGGAATCCCTGAAAAGCATATCCGTGAACGCCGCATCGCCCTCGGCGTTGTTGAAGGATGGCATGCCGTCCCCGTCAGTGGTGTCGAAAATGCCGCTTATTACTACTCCAGCTACAACAGCAAGGACACCACCACGGCAACGACGAATCCAAAAAAAGTCATGATCCTGGGGGGGGGACCGAATCGTATCGGACAAGGCATCGAGTTCGACTACTGCTGCGTCCACGCCGCCTTTGCGCTGCGCGAGCTAGGCTACGAGACTATCATGGTCAACTGTAACCCTGAAACGGTCTCGACGGACTATGACACTTCCGACAAGCTCTATTTCGAGCCGCTGACAACGGAAGATGTGCTTGCCATCTACAACAAGGAAAACCCCGTTGGGGTTATTGTCCAGTTTGGCGGCCAAACTCCGCTTAATCTGGCCGCTGACCTGGCCGCGGCAGGTGTCCGCATTCTCGGCTCAAGCATTGAGACGATCGCGCTCGCCGAGGACCGTGACCTCTTCCGCCACATGATGGAGCGCCTTGACATCCCCATGCCGGAATCCGGGATGGCCGTGGATATCAAACAGGCTCTTGAGATTGCCCACCGGGTCGGTTACCCGGTCATGGTCCGCCCCTCTTTCGTCCTCGGTGGCCGGGGCATGGAAGTCGTCTATGACGACGAGATGCTGCAGGAATATGTCACCAAGGCCGTCGGGGTAACCCCGGAACGCCCCCTCTTGATCGACCGGTTCCTCCAGGACGCTTTGGAGTGCGAGGCTGATGCCTTGTCGGATGGCACCAAGGTCTTTATCCCGGCAGTAATGGAACATATCGAGCAGGCCGGCATTCACTCCGGAGATTCCGCATGCGTGATTCCCCCGGTCAGCATCCCTGCGGCGCAACTCAAAACCATCACGGAATACACGGAGAAAATCGCCCGCGAACTTCATGTGATCGGGCTGATGAATATCCAGTACGCCATTGAGGCCGGCAAGGTCTATGTCCTGGAAGCCAATCCGCGCGCGTCCCGGACTGTCCCGCTGGTCTCGAAAGTCTGCGCCCTGCAGATGGCCCGTGCCGCCACGAGGCTCATGATGGGAGAACGCCTTGAGGAACTCGGGCTTAAGCATCCCACCTCAATCCCGCATTACGGGGTCAAGGAATCGGTCTTCCCGTTCGACAAGTTCCCCGAAGTGGACCCCCTGCTGGGACCGGAAATGAGATCCACCGGCGAAGTGCTCGGCATGGCTGAGAATTTCGGCCTGGCCTTCCTCAAGGCCCAGGAAGCCGCCAACAACAGGCTACCCTCCTCTGGCGCCGTACTCATCAGCCTGGTGGACAAGAACCAGAACGCGATTGAGGTCGGCAAAGCCTTTCACGCGCTCGGCTTCAAGATCAAGGCCACCGAGGGAACGTGGCGCTTCCTCAAGGACAAGGGGATCCCCTGCGAGCGGATCAACAAGCGGCTGGAAGGACGCCCGGACATTTCCGATGGCATTGTCAACGGTGAGATTCAGGCCGTGATCAATACACCGGCAGGAAAACGAAGCGTGACCGACGACTCGTATATCCGCAAGGCAGCCATCAAGCACAAGGTTCCATACTTTACAACCTTGGCGGCAGCCGCCGCAGCCGCAAAGGGAATCGCTGCAGCCGGAACCGGCCTGGGTGGCGTTAGGTCGCTACAAAGCTACCATGCTGACATAAAGTAATGGCTTCAACGACTCCTGTTGTGGCAGACTTGCCACAACAGGAGTCCGAATGCGTATTCTTCTTATTACCCCGCCGATGGTGCAAATCAATGCACCTTATCCGGCCACAGCGTACCTGGCAGGAATTCTGGAGAGTGAGGGACACGAGGTCCATCAGGCTGACGCCTCCCTGCTGCTCGCACTCCGCCTTTTCTCCAGCCCTGGCATCTCCAGCATCCGGAAGGCATTGACCACCGGGGCCGGCTCCAGCAGCGTCCGCCATTTCCTGAAACATAGCCGCGACTACGCCGGAACAATTGAGCCTGTCATCCGTTTCCTTCAAGGTCAGTCCCCCTCCCTGTCGAGGCGGATCACCTCCAGGAAATACC
>JAABPW010000098.1 GCA_011391785.1 Verrucomicrobiota bacterium | reverse complement strand
CTCGACCTCTCCCTCAACCTCCGCCTCTCCGTGGTAAAGCGTCTTCTCTTTCAGCAGAAGACGTCGTGCTTGCCGGTGTTGACCTGATCCAGCAGAGTGGTCGAGATGGATCGTTGCAGGGGGTTCATGGCGGCCAGGGTGTCGGCGATCAGTTTCGTGCCCACGGTGCGTGTGGCCGGGCTCCCGTAGTCGAGCAGGTACTCCTGGAAGGTTGAAAGGGCGTTCGGGTCGCAGTGGTACTTGATCTCGCCCGGCTTTGCCAGGTCCATGAAATCCGCGCCGGTGCGGCCGAGCCGGTAACAGCCCGTGCAGAACGAGGGAATGTAGCCCAGTTCGGCCACATCCCGGACAACCTCGTCCAGGGACCGGTGGTCGCCCAGCGAGAACTGGCTCTCGTCCTCCTGCTCGCCATCTCCATAACCGCCCGGGTTGGTCCGGCTTCCCGCCGAGATCTGCGAGACCCCCAGCGCGAAGGTTTCCCGGCGCAGGTTGGCGTTCTCGCGGGTGGACATGATGATCCCGGTGTAGGGGACCGCCAGCCGCAGGATGGCCACGATTTTCCGGAAATCGACGTCGGACACCGGTTTGGGTGGATGACAGGCCGTGTCGGATCCGCTGGCCGGTTCCAGGCGCGGCACGCTGACGGTGTGGGGACCCACCCCGAAATGCGCTTCGAGATGGCGGATGTGCTGCATCAGCGCCAGGATCTCGAACCGCCAGTCACACAGGCCGAACAGCACCCCGATGCCGACATCGTTGATTCCGGCCTGCATGGCGCGGTCCGGCGCGGTCACCCGCCAGTCGTAGTCGGCCTTCTTTCCCGACACGTGCACGTTCTTGTAGGTCGCCCGGTGGTAGGTCTCCTGGAAGACCTGGTAAGTGCCGATATTGGTCGCCTTCAGCTGCTTGAATTCATCCAGTGTCAGGGGGGCCACGTTGACGTTGACGCGCCGGATCTCTCCGGCGCCTTCCTTGACCCCGTACACGGTTTCGATGGCTTTGAGCACATACGAGAATCCCTCGCGCGGGTAGGACTCGCCCGCCACCAGCAGGACCCGCTTGTGGCCTTGGTTGATGATCAGGCGCGTTTCCTCGGCGATTTCCGCCTGAGACAGCGCCCGGCGCTTGAGGCCGGTGTTGCGCGCCCGGAAGGCGCAGTACAGGCATTCATTGGCACAGAGATTGGAGATGTAAAGGGGGGCGAAGATCACCAGCCGCTTCCCGTAAATCTCGTCCTTGACCCTCCTGGCCGCGGCAAATAACTCACCCAGCAGTTCCGGGTCGCTGATGGAGGAAAGCGCCGCCACCTCGGTCAGGTCGAGCCCCTTCATCAGGAGTGCTTTTTCGATAATCGCCTTGATCCGGCCGGCATCCACCCGCACGGCGGATTCCAGTATCGGGCCAATGACCGTCTCGTCAACCGGTGATGATGTGTTCGTGTTATTCATGGCTGTCCTTATTCAAGGGCAGAAATGATGCGCTTTTGGGAGGGGGAAAGGCAAGATGAAAGGAGTAAATCAGGAATTGGCAGAAAATGCCGGAACGATTATAGTCCCCCCCAGCTTTGAGAGAAAAGTCGAATACCGGGGTGTTATGACGCAAGACCAGAATCAGGAACAGCAGTTGTCGGAAATCCGCGCCAAGCTCAAGGAATTGCTCGTCAGCAACCTGAACATCGAGGGGATTACCCCGGATCAGATCAAGGACGATGACCCGCTCTTCGGCGAGGGACTGGGTTTGGACTCCCTGGACGCCGTCGAGATCGTGGTTATCCTCCAGCGAAATTTCGGTGTCGAGGTCAAGGATATGGAGAAAGGGCGCGAGGTGTTCCGCTCCGTCAATACCCTTGCGAACTACATCATCGAGTCGAAGAAGGCATGAGGCATGAAAATCCTCATTACCGGCATGGGGGTTGTCTCGGCTGCCGGCCTGAGCGTGGTCGAAACCCTGGATGGCTTCGCCGCCGGGCGCCGTAATATCAGCCGGACCACCCCGGAAATTTCCCCGCTGGACTACCCGGTCTTTGCGGTTGCCGGCCCGTTTTGCCGGCCCGACCCTTCCCGCTCCCGTACGCTTCAGTTGCTTTTCCACGCCCTGGATGAGGCCTTGTCCTCCGCCCGGCTACCCTCCGACCTCACCGGACTGAGGGTCGGCGTGTGCCTGGGTACCACCGTGGCCAGCCAGCTCAACGACATGGAATTCTATGCCGCCTACCGTAAAACCGGCATGGCACCCTTGGAGCCGGTTGAAACCTTCCTCAAGGGAAATCTGGCCGAAGCCGTGGCCCGCCGTGTCGGGGCGGAGGGCCCCTGCGTCACGATTGTCAATGCCTGCTCCTCCAGCGCCGATGCCATCGGCGTCGGGCTCGGCTGGATCCGGAACGGCATGTGCGACCTGGTGATTGCCGGGGGCGGCGATGAACTCAGCCGGATCCCGATATGCGGGTTCGGTTCGCTCAGCGTGTTCAGCCGCGAGCCCTGCCGCCCTTATGACCGCGACCGCCAGGGACTGAATCTTGGCGAAGGCGCCGGGGTGCTGATCCTGGAGGCGGAAACAACGGCACGGCGCCGGGGTTCAGCGGCCTCGCTCTTCATCGCCGGATATGGCGCCGCGTGCGATGCCCATCATCTGACCGCGCCCCGCCCGGATGGAGCCGGGCTGGAGACCGCGATCCGCGAAAGCCTGGCCCAGGCGGGCATCCCGGCGCCGGAGATAGCCTTTGTGAATGCCCACGGGACCGCCACGCGCGACAATGACAAGGTGGAGGGCACGGTCCTAGCGCGGGTTTTCGGCGGGGACATCAAGGTGCTTTCCACCAAAGGCTACACGGGCCACACCCTTGGCGCGGCCGGCGCCCTTGAGGCCGCCTTTACGGCGCTTGCCCTGCGTGACGGCTGGATTCCCGCCAGCGCGGGATACGAGACGCGCGATGAGGAAATTCCCGTTGGCGTTGTCCGGGAACGGACTCCTGTATCGGGCCGCTTTGCGCTCTCCACCTCCCTGGCTTTCGGCGGTAACAACGCTGCCCTGGTGATCGGGAGGCCGGAATGAATATCGCCGGCATGGGACTGGTGACGGCCAGGGGACGCGGGATCCCGGCGCTTGAAAAGGCGCTGGAGCAGGGCTGGGTTCCCCCGCTGGAGGTCGAGGTCAAGGGCACGCCTTCCGGGCGCCTGCCGGTGTATGCCGTGGCCCCGGAAACCCTGATCGATAAGACGGTGCTCGTCAAGGCGCGGCGGGCCGACCGGTTCACCCGTATGGCGGTGCTGGCGGCCTCGGATGCGCTGGCCGATAGCGGGCTTGGCGACACGCTGGATAAATCGCGGCTGGGCGTTATTGTCGCCACTGCCCTGGGCCCTCACGCCACGACCTTCAGCTTTCTTGACGGGATCCTGGACTTCGGCGATGCGGCCGTCTCGCCAACGGCGTTTTCCCATTCGGTGCACAATGCGGCGGCGTCCTACATTGCCATGACGCTGGAGGCCCGCGGCCCGACCCTGACGGTGACCCATTTCCATTTCGCGTTCCATCAGGCCATCCTTCTGGCGCAGACCTGGCTGGCCGATGGCCGATGTGATGCCGTGCTGGTGGGGAGCGTGGATGAACTGGGCGCCGTTTTGCAACATGTCTGTGGCCGTATGCTGGCCGCGGCGGCCGATGGCCGGATCAAGCCGTTTGCCTTCTCCTCGGCACCGGAATCGGTTCCGGGCGAAGGGAGCGCTTTTTTCCTGATGACACGCGCGGTCACTGGCTCCGGATATGCGACGATCCTCCATGGCGGCGCGGCTCCGGCAGGGGGAACCCTCCAGATTCTCGATGCCTGCGGGTTTGCGAAGGACGAGACCGGCTACGGCACCACCGTGCGGCCGGGGGTTCCGGTGACCGGCTATGCGCCAGTATTCGGCAGTCTTCTCTCCGGTACCGCGTTTCATGTGGCTGCGGGCGCGCTGATGCTGAAGCAGCAGAAGCGCTACGCCGCCCCCGTGCAGGATAATCCCCATGGCCTGCCACTTGGCGATCCGAACGACTTGACCCCGCTTGATCACGTTCTTTGCACCCGGATGGATTGGGGCGGGCGGGTGCAGGAACTTTGGCTTGCGCGGATACCAGTGGGGCGCGCATAGGTGGGCGCCGACCTCCGGGCGGCGTCAGGTGCCCGGAAGGGGCATGAATGAACTAACCGTGCCCGGAGGTCCCGGTCCACCTCGGAGTAAGACTGCCAGATACGGTAATAAGTCCATACTCGTAATATTCCAAGAACAGTCTCTTCCCGCCTGTGGTATACTTCCGGCATGAAAACAAAACCGAATTCATTCCGACGTAACTGGGTGGGTGTATGGGTGGCCATGGTGCTGGCGGCGGTTTCAACGAAAGGCGAGGGGTCCGTGACGAACATCTACAGTTTTTCGATGAAGGATATCGACGGCAAGGCCGTGAGCCTGGCTGACTACAAGGGTAAGGTGCTGCTGGTCGTCAACGTGGCCAGCAAGTGCGGTTTCACGGGGCAGTACGCGGGGCTGGAGGCGCTCTACAAGAAGTACAAGGACCAGGGCCTGGTGATTCTCGGGTTTCCCGCCAACGATTTCCTTGGCCAGGAGCCCGGGGCTGATCCGGAGATCAAGAAGTTCTGCACCCTGACCTATGGAGTGACGTTCCCGATGTTTTCCAAAATCTCGGTCAAGGGCAAGGCCTGTCATCCCCTCTATCAGTTCCTGATTTCCAAGGAAACCAACCCGGGTTTCAGCGGGTCCATCTCGTGGAATTTCAACAAGTTCCTCATCGGGCGGGACGGAGCGATTCTGGGCCGTTTCGGGAGCAGGACCAAACCCGATAACAAGGACTTGATCAGCGCTGTCGAAAAAGCCCTGCAAGCTCCAGCCAAGTAGTAATCCGGGAAGATTCACCACGGAGAGGCGGAGGTTGGGGGAGAGGGGGGA
>JAABPW010000097.1 GCA_011391785.1 Verrucomicrobiota bacterium | reverse complement strand
GTCTTGATACCGGTCCGCGCCTGCTCTCGGGCCTGGAATTCAGCCAGCCATTGCCGTCCTTCCGATGCCGCGACACGAAGGGCATCCAGTTCGGCATTATAGCCCTTCCGGATAATCCCCCCCTCCTTCAACGCCACCGGGGGTTCCTCCTCAACCGCACGTTCAATTAAATCGGCCACCGCGGGCAACAGGATCATCTCCCGCCCGAGTGTTCCAAGGAGTTCCACCGGATGCCCCGCAACCCGCGCCCGGAGACTGGGCAGGGCGGAAAGCGACGAGCCCATGGCCCGCAAGTCACGCCCGTTCCCGCTCCCGGCGCTCAGCCGGGCCACCAACCGTTCCAGGTCGCGTATTCCCGCGAATTCGTCCCGGACTTCACGAAGCAGGGTTCGATCCCGGGTGAGCCCCTCGACGGCATCCAGCCGCTGCTCGATTCTCCGCACATCCGCCAGGGGGCGCAGAATCCAGTCCCGCATCATGCGTGCGCCCATGGGGGTCCTGGTTTCATCCAGCGTTCCAAGGAGGGTTACCGAGCCGCGCCGTTCCTCGGAACGGCGCGGAATGAGGTCCAGGTTCGCACCGGTGGCCTGATCAAGCATCATGTATTCCGCCGGGTTGCTGACCCGCAGGGAACGCACATGCTTGACGTCGCGCTTCAGATCTTCCTGGACATAATGCAGGATCCCACCCGCCGCACCGACTGCAGCAGGCTTGTGCTCGCAGCCGAACCCGTCGAGGGAATGCACGGAGAAATGCCTCACCAGGCGCTCCCGCGCCACATCCTGGCGGAATACCCAGTCCTCGCAGCCGTTCACCACAAGGCCGCCCAAGGCCGCCAGCAACGGCTTGATCACGGGATCATTCATCTGCTCGGACGGAACAACGCACTCGCGGGGAACATACTGCCGCAGGGTATCAGCCAATGCCGCGGCATCCTTCGATTCCTCCACCCAGAAGGCGCCGGTCGAGATGTCGAGCATCGCCATGCCGAACACCTCGCCGCTCCGGCAGAATCCCGCCAGGTAATTATTCTGGACCGAGGTCAGGATCGTGTCCTGCATCACTGTACCGGGAGTCACAATCCCAGTCACCTCGCGGCGGACAATCCCCTTCGCCTGGGCCGGATCCTCGACCTGGTCGCAGATGGCCACCTTCTTGCCCGCCCGGATCAACTTGGCCAGATAGCCATCCGCGGCATGGAATGGAACCCCGCACATGGGAATCCCCTGCCGCCGGGTCAGCGTGATGTCCAGAATCTGGGCCGCCTCTTTGGCGTCCTCGAAGAACATCTCATAGAAATCGCCCAACCTGAAAAACAAGATGGTATTCGCCGGAAGTTTCCCGCGAATCTGCCGGTATTGCGCCATCATCGGAGTCAATGTTTCGCCACTCATATTTCCCCCGCCAGCCCATCTGCCAGCGCCTGCCATTGGTCAACCGTCAACATTTCGGGACGGATCCGGGGATCCACGCCCAGGTCCATCAGCGCCGACACCGCCTGCTCTGGCGTCACCCCGAAATGGGGGGCCAATCTCGTCAGGATCGTCGCCATCTGCTTTCGCCGGAAAGAAAAAGACTCTTTCGTCAACTTGGCAAACAGCCCCCGGTTCCCGGACCGGATGACGGAATCCGCGAGACGAGTCAGGCGCATGACGGCGGATTTCACTTTAGGGCGGGGATGAAAACAACTCGGGCTGATGATCTTCACCGTTTCGACCGCATAAACCCGTTGTGCCCACACCCCCAGAAGTCCGCGTTCCTCATGCCCCGGTGGAGCCGCCAACCGTTCCCCCACTTCCAGCTGCACCGTCACCGTGATGCGCCCCGGCGGTTCCGGCAAACAAAAGGCATTCATCAAAATCCGGCTTCCGACGGAATAGGGAAGGTTGGACACCAGCTTGGTGATGCCGTGCTGCGCGTAGAAGGCCTCATCAAGATCGAGGGCATCCCCGCTGATCAGGGACAGGCAGGGTGTATCCTCGAACTGGCTGCAAAGGTAATCGTAGAGCCCGCGGTCCTTTTCAACCGCTACTACCCGCCCGGCCAAGGCCGCCAACCGCTCGGTGAGTACCCCGAGCCCCGGCCCGACTTCCAGGATGACGTCATGGGGCTGGGGATCCGCAGCCGCGATAATGATATCGCGGATATTGGCATCAATCAGGAAATTCTGGCCCAGCAGGCTATTCGGCTGAAGCCCACGCTCCTGAAGCAATGCCATGACCTGTGAGGGACTTGTAAGGTTCACTGTGTCTCCGGGCGGAATCCCTCTCAGGTATCCGATGATTCAACGAGCTTAATATAGGCATCTTTCCTGAGCCGCTCTATCCACAAGGCGGACAGGCGCCGGATTTCCTTCCGGCGCAATTCCTTCTCAATCGAGCTGCGAACCTCATCAAACGGCATGAGCCCGGCCTCCTGGCGCTCTTCCAATTTAACCAGGTAGAAATCATCATCCATCCGGAGCAGACCGGAAACCGCCCCTTTCTTGAGGCTGTCCAAAGGTTTCGCCAGTTCAGGACGAAGGTCACGGGCATCCACCCAGCCCCAGTCCCCGCCCACACTGGCCTTACTGTCCTCGGAAATCGTGCGAGCCAACTCAGCGAAATCACCGCCTGCCTGCAGCTTGGAAAGGGTAGCCTTCGCCGTGGTTTCACGTGCGGCACGATCAGCGGTATTGGTGCCGTTGCGCACAAGGATCACCCGGATCCGGACCCTCTCATCACGGGAGTATTTCTTCGAGTTGTCCTCATAGACACGCCGCACGTCCCGCGGGGAAACCGCGACCTTGGCATCCACTTCGCGGCTTTTCATCATTCCGACAATAATCCGCTCCCGCATCCGGCGCCGCCACTCCTCCATGGACAGGTGCTCCTCGCGAAGCACCTTGAGAAACTCCTGGCGGTCACCCCCGAAACGGTCCTGGATGAATTCGCCGACCTTCTTCTCGACATACTTTTCGATACCGTCCTTGTTGATCTTGGCATCCGCATCGAAAGACTTGAGAATGAGCTTGGCATTGATGAGGTCGTCGCGGGCCTCATCATGAGCCTCCTTGATTTTCGCGGAAAGTTCAGCCCCCTCGTAGACTTGCCTCAACTGGGGAACCAGGGGCGCCATCGCCTCCCTGACCTCCCCCTCGGTCACCACATCCCCATTCACATAGGCGGCAACACCGTCAAGGGTGACCGTCTCCCCTGCGGCCCAACCAGCCACATAGCACGCCGCCAGAATGATTGCCCATTTTTTCACAAGATAAACCTCCGCCACCGATTGATGGCAAGGGGGTACTATGGCATAAAAAAAGGGCCGATGGCAAATTTCAGATGAGGAAATTGAGATGGCACCCCCAAGGGGAGTCGAACCCCTCTTAACAGGTTGAGAACCTGTTGTCCTAACCGATAGACGATGGGGGCAAAGTGCCCGGAAAGAAGTTGCGTAATGTATACAGAGCCGATTTTCCCGTCAACCGATTTTTACGCATAAAAAGAAGGGGCGCAGTTACAGGGGGTGCCCCGCCACCTTGCGTGGCGGGAACCGAGCCTTTTCGCGACCCGTGGCACCCCTTCGACTTCGCTCAGGGCAGGAAGGCCACGGGGACGCCACCCCCCTGCAACGGACCCCTTGCGCATAAAAAATCCAGTTACTGGAACCGGCTAACCCCGTGCGACAGTAACTACGCAGACACGTGAGGCGCCGGCCTCTTTGAGGATTCGGCTGATTTCAGCAACGGTCGCACCGGTGGTCATGACCTCCAGTTATCCACTAGCATATTGCTCGCAGGAGATCGGAGCATTATCGGCGACCTGACGATCACATTGAAGGTTTCGGCGACCCGTCCGCGGGTTGACGAATACCTTCCGATGTGTTGTTGGGTGTCCTCATCTTTCCACCAAAGAGATCATTGACGCCTTCAATCCGTCTCCAACAATCACGATCTCCCTGTCGGGATCGACCGGCATCTGCATATTCTTCTCTTCCTCCGATGGTGTCCAGCGCTTGCCGGGTTGCCAGACGCCCTGGACGATCACAAGTTTGCCGACGAACTTCTTGAGTGTGTCTTCGGGAACCTGGGTCGTTGGCAGAATCGGCGTGCCATCGACCACGAAATTGTGGCCGGTCCACGCCTGCACGCTCTTGACGTTGCTCGGGTAAAACTTGAGTTCGCCACGGATGGTTCTGGTCTCTGTCGTCGGTTGCCCTGTCGAACAGCCGGCGGCAATGCATGCGACTGCAATAATCAGTATCAAAATCTTCATTATCTTGCTCACCCAACGTTGGCGGTCACTTTCGCGAGCTTGCGAGCGTAAAGTGCGCCGCATGGTTCGATGTCCTTGTCTATCCGGATACGCCGATTTCGGTCGACTTGACACTCTGTCGACCACATTTCCGCTACGAAATCAGCACGATATCGGGGAAAGTACACCAGATCCGCTCCGCCATGGCAATAGCGAACGACCCGGCCTTGCACCGGGCTAAGATCACACCAGAATTCGCCTGCAGATGCTCTACGCCGGAACGGCTTGCCCACCCAGCACGTCAACCCGCAGCGCCCGGGCCGCGAACAAATCACCCCACTCCGCCCCCTTCATCGCACGCGCCCCGTCTTTCCGTTTCGGACTGAAATGCCCGCGATGACGCCGAAACACGTCCTCCACAAACACCTTCCGCCCCAAGACCAATCCGTCCGCGAAATACCTGACCCGGCACCTCACCACCTGCCCCAGCGACAGCTTTCCCTTCACCGCCACCACCGCACCCACCTGCTCCTCGCTGAACCCGGATCGAACCGGCTCCCCCTCCGGCGTGATCCCCCGTTCCATCCCCTTGATATACAACACCTGCCGGTACTCACCGGATACCGTCTCCCAATCCCCGCCGCCTCCCACTACCAGCCCTAATCCCTCGCGCGCCAGCGCTACGCCTCCCACCGCCTCGCCATAC
>JAABPW010000096.1 GCA_011391785.1 Verrucomicrobiota bacterium | reverse complement strand
CCCCCGCCAGGTCTCTTTCATCACACCGTCGGTGATCAGGGTATTCCAACTGGGATAATCCTGCTGGGTCACGATCTTGTAGGAGAGATCACCCAACCCCAGTTCATGCAAGCCTTCCATCAGGTACGGCGTCCCGACAAACCCCGAGGAAAGATGATCATTCCTGCTGTGGATATTGTTTTCCAGCGCCTTGATGACCAGCTCCCGTTTCCCTTCGGGAACCATGCCGAGGCCCAACGGAAGGATAAGCGAGGTCTGGCTGTCTTTGGCCCCGCCATACAGGCCGGTCGCGGGATCAAAGAGCTTGGTGTTGAAGGCCGCCTTGATCTGTGCTGCCAGCTGCTCGTACTTCACGGCCTCATCAGGCTTGCCGACGATCTTCGCGGTCTGGCTGACCATATTGGCATAAAGATACCAGGCACAGGTGGAAACCAGGTGCCGGGGCGTCCGCTTCGGCGGTCCCCAGCCGTCTATGCCGACTTCAATCCAGTCGGACGCGCCGGTCCAGTACATAAGGCCATCCTTCTTGTCCGCCTTCGCGCTCATCCAGTCGAGGTACGCCTTCATGGGGGCGAAGGCCTTCTCAAGCACCCGCTTGTCGCCGTAATACTGGTAGTGCTTGTAGGGAAGGAAGATGATCATCCCGCTCCACCAGGGATCATCCCAGCAATGCTCCTGCCCGCCCCAGATCATCGGGGCCACGGATCCTGCGGCGCCATCCGGAGTCTGGGAATCCGCCATATCCACCCACCAGCGCCGGTACAGGGCCGCCATGTCGGTCATGTACACGGTCGAATCAATCATCGTCTGGACATCCTGCGTCCAACCGGCTTTTTCGCGGGTCGGATCCATCGGAATGTCAAAAGTGTAGTTCAGGTGGGTGCGCAATACGGCATCGTATACATGGTTGAGAAACGGATTGGAGCAGGAGAACGTTCCGGTCGGGCGCAAATCGGCATGCACCCGCTTGATGGTCACGGCATCCGCCGCAGGCGGAGGAATCCCTTCAATGGAGATCGTCGGGTTGATGGTATGCACCATGAACCGCGGCTCCAGGATTTCTTCGCCACCCCCCTTCAGCGTGAACTCCAATCTGGTGGAACCAGTCACGCGCACCACCTGTCCGGCGTTTCCGCTGACCTTGATGCAGGGCCACCCTGAATACATGGAGTCGAAAATGTACCGGTTTCCCTCAACCTTGGCGGGCTTGACGATCTCGCACACCCGGACCGGCGTGCCCGGGTTGGCTTCCAGTCGCCCGGGCGGCGCCTGCACCGCAACCACAGGCTGCCACTTGCCGTCATCAAACCCCGGCAGGTTCCAGCCCGGCTGGGTCAGGCGCAGATCCTGCGTTTCGGCTACAAAGAGATCATTGAAGGTGATATCCCCAAGGGACCATTTCCATGACGCATCCGAGCCAAGATATTTCCGTGAGCCATCAGGCATGATCAGATCTATGTCCACGGAGAACACCGGCTCATTGCCTACACCATACCAGTTACCCCAGCCGCGCCCCGGCGTGCTGAAAAAACCATTCCCGAGAACGGCGCCAAACGTATTGCCCCCGGCCTTCAGCAACGATGTCACGTCATAGGTGTCAAAATACACGCGCTTCGTGCAGTCAGACAACCCGGGGGCCATCACCTGGTCACCCGCTTTCTTCCCGTTCACCATGAACTCGACGAACCCCAGCGCCGTGACCCGCGCCAGGGCCCGTACCGGCTTGGCTTCCAGCTTCACATCCCGGCGCATCAGCACGGATTCCTTCCGCCTCGCGGCGGATCCCTTGAAATTGCCGGGCGAATCCTTGGCCGGAATATACCCCTGCCCGGAGGGCCGATGCATGGGGACATCGCGGGAGGCAATCCACAACCCCTTCCAATCACCCTTCACTCCCATCGTCCAGAATGCCGGTGAACTCCAACGGGAGCCTGCCCCCCCTGTCCACAGCCGCACCTTCCAGTAGCATGTCATCCGCGGCTCAAGGGGTTTCCCCTTGTACTCAATATGTACGCTCTGGTCCGATGACACCTTCCCGCTGTCCCACAGGTCGCCCTTGTTTCCAGCCAGAAGTTTTTCACTCGACGCCACCAACACCCGGTACGCGGACTGCTTCACCCCACGCGCGGCGTTTGAGTCCTGACTTCTCTCTTCAATCTTCCAGCTCAAGCCGGGATTGTCCACATCGACCCCCAGCGGGTTCACCTGATACTCGCAACGCAATTGAACCGGAGCCACATCGGAGCCTAATAAGGCGGCCTTCGCCATATCACAGAAGAAGAATCCCGGAATCGCCAATAACATCATCCACTTGATCATGGGCATGCCTTTCTGATTGAGCACCGAATCCTCGGCTGAATCTTGGTTTGTACCGCACCCCGTGCTGGAGTTAAATATAATAAACGGATTTTGGAAGTGAATTGACTCACGCGCAACGCGCGGAATCCTCGGGGGGTGAAGGGAACCGCAATCTACTAAAACATCCGGGGATGTAAACAATAACTTCAAAACTATTGCGCTCTTTCACTGCTTGTGGCAAATTAAAAACAGTTTCGCTCATATTAAGGAGAAATGCATGAAATCATGGCAGTATAAAACAGCAGTTATTCTGGGGTCGGCATGCCTGGGATTAAGTATCGCCATCGTTGTCGTATCCCAAAGCAATATGCGGATCCAGGGCGAGATCCAGGGCCGTCAGCAGCAGCTGAACAGCGGCGTCCTGGGTTCAGAAGCCCAGCAGATCACCGGCAATATCCTGCAGGATATGGGCGCTACGGCGGCCAAGAACGAGAAAATGCGCACCCTGCTGACCAAGTACGGGTACAGCGTCCGCTCGAACGAACCTACCGTCCCCACCAAAGCCCCCGTAACCCCCGAGGAGGAGAATTAAACCATGAATAGCCCCCTTCAGGAATCCGCTCCCAGCGCCTTTTTGCCCGTCAGCCTGATCGCCCTCAGCAGCATCGTGTTGCTGACCTGGAATCTGATCATCGTTGTCAACCAGCACTATAATGGCGTGCGCATCAGCGCCCAGCAGGAAATCCAGTTTGCCCAGGCCGTTCAGGCCGAGACCAAGCTGAAACAGATGATGTCCGACCTGGTTGACCTGGCCAAGACCGATACGGACGCTGAAACCATCGTGAAGCGGTACCGCATCGCCTTCACTCCCCCGGCAGGCAATCCCGAGACACCCGCTCCGGTTAAAAAAGCCCCGGCAAAGGACGTCAAGGCTCCCGCCAAGGCGCCTGTCAAGGCGCCCGCCGCGCCCTGATGCAGCCGGATCGCCCCATGGATCCGGTTTCCCGTCGAACGCCCCTCCTCGTGAGGGGCGTTTCTTTTGACCCGCCCCTTTTTTGCGCCCCCATGGCGGGCATCACCCATAGCGCCTTCCGCCGCCTGCTCGGCGACTTCGGGGGACTGGGCGGTGTTTTCTCGGAAATGCTGGCCGTCAAGATGGTCATCCATGAGAACGCCCTGACGTCGCCCTGGCTGAAACGGCGGCCGGGTGACGGAAAGATCATCTACCAGTTTTTCGTGGCCAATACCCGCCACCTGGCCGCCGCCCTCGAGCGGCTCGCCCCGGTCTCGCAGGATGGCCTGGACATCAACCTGGGCTGTCCGGCGGCGACGATCCAGCAGCAGGGAGGGGGCTCCAACCTTTTCGACGACCCACCCCGCCTCCGCGAAATCATCCGGGAAATCCGCCTGCGTTACAACGGCCCCCTGCTGGTCAAGATCAGGCTGGGCCGCCCCACCCCGGATTGGCGGAATGCCCTGCGGGATCGTTTAAAACTCTTTGAGGATGAAGGGGTTGACGCCCTGACCCTGCACCCCCGTTTCGCGGAAGAATCCCTGAACCGGTTTCCCGCCCGCCACGCCTTTCAGGCCGAACTGGCTGCCGAAACCCGGCTTCCCATCATTGCCAATGGCGACATCACCGGGCCAGGCTACGCGCTGGAACGGGCAACGGAGTTCAACACCGCCGCCGGCCTGATGGTCGGCCGCATGGCCGCCGCCCGCCCCTGGATCTTCGCCCAATGGGACAACCCCGGCTTTACCGTGGAATGGCAGGAAGTCTGGAACCGCTTCTGCAATTACCTCGAGGAGGATTTCACCCCGGCAAAGGCCCTCCTCAAGCTCCGGGTCTTCACCCCCTACTTTGCCCGCAATTTCGTCTTCGGTCACACCTTCTTCAGCGCCGTCACCAGCGCCACCGAATGGTCCTCCGCCCGCGACCGGGCCAACCGCTTCCTGGAAAGCGCCCCTCCTGCCGTCAGGGAAATATCATTGAGCGGGCTATAATTTTTGAATAAACTAGGACCATCGCCCGTCTATGTATACAGGACGACCATAAGGGTGGATCCGGTAAAAAAGGAGATTCTGGATGAAAACGATGTTGGCAACAGGAATGGCAGGGCTGATGATCGCGGCGGCAGGCATCCCGGCAACCGCACTGGCAGGGGGGCATGAATGGGACACAACGGGAAGAACCCTGACCACTGTCGTCGTGGCGGATCTCGCAAGGAACATCGGCACCTCACGCCTGCCGGTGACGACCTATCATACGCCGCGGGTGATCTACGTGCCCGCCCCGTGCGCGCGGGTCTATGTCCCGCCACCCTGCAGCACGCGTTATATCGAACGGGTCTATACCCCCTCCCGCGGCTATTCCAACCATCGGGATTATCAGCACCGGAGCTACTCCCGCCATGGCCGGGATTACCGGCATAATAGCCGCCACCGATAACACAACTGGAAAAAGAAAGGGACGGTTCGATGAACCGTCCCTTATCCATCCGGCAGGGCTTGGCTTTACTCGCCAATTCTCCTGATCTTGTTCTTGTTCGACATCGACTTTGACTGGGTCTTGTCTTCCTGCTTGCGGCCGCCGGATGACTTCAGGGTATACTTGTCAGTTTCCGGCTCCGTCTCTTTTACCTGCATACTGGTCTCG
>JAABPW010000095.1 GCA_011391785.1 Verrucomicrobiota bacterium | reverse complement strand
GGAAGGCAACATAGTAACGCACCGCCTGCATCCGGGTCAGCAGGTTGGTCCAGACATTTTCCACATCGCAGTGCCCCGTCACGGCGGCAATCGCGGGATCCCCGAAAGGCTTGACGATATTCCTGAGGGCATCCTGGTCCAGGAAACTGTCGGAATCAATAAACACAATAAACTCGCCGGTCGCCCGGTCAGCACCGGCCGACATCCCGTGGCGCTTGCCCAACGACTTGGGAAACGTGATGACCTCCACTTCAGGATATTTCTGGCACGCCTCGACGATGGCCTTGTCCGTGCCATCAGTACTCCCATCGTTAATCACGATGAACTGGAGCTTTTCGGCGGGATAGGCCGACTCCATAACCTGGGTAATCATCCGCTCCACGTGTTCCCGCTCATTGAAAACCGGCGCCACAACGGTAAGCGAGGGGAGCGTCTCCAACGGCTTGGCCCTCCGGTAGAACCCCGCAAAGATAAACCGGCTGATCAGATATGACGCAACCAGGATGCTGTAGAGGAAGATCGGGACATCCAGCCAGAACAGGTAGAAATTCTCGTATTTCATGACCAGGACGAGGCTGATCACGGCCAGAAAGAACACCACCGATGCCAGTCGCAGGTGCGTCCACGTCGTCCGGGCCAACCGCTTGCCCAGGGACTCCTCGAATTCCACGCCATACCGGTTGCCGGACGGGTGGCGAAACCGGACCGCCGCCTTGACGTTCCAGTCCCCTTGGACAAACTCTTCCGGCATCACGCCGGGCGGGATCTTGAATTCCAGGACAACATCCGAAACCCTGTCCGGAATCTCCAATCCCTCGAGCATCACGCCGCCCTCGGAAATATCCTTCACCCGGGCGGAGATTTTCTGGAAATCTCCTTCAGGATCGACATAACTGACGGTCAGGGGAAAATCGCAAAAATAACGAAGGTATTGCCGCCTGTCACTGGCATTGGGCCGGGAGAGATTACGCCTGCGCCGGTCAAGCTTACCTACCGGATAGTCCTGGCCGGGAATCACATCCGGCTTTTGATCGTCCATACTGCTGTCTTGAATCATTCGGATCCCCCCCGATGCCGCCAAATTCAGAACGTGGTATTCATCCGTTTCACTTCTTTACCATACTGGCAACGCCCTGCCATTTTCGCAAGACATAAAGAGACTTTACATGCAATTTCCCTTGCATCAACACCCTGATGAAAAGTATGAATCCCCTTAGTGAAACCGTTCTCCAGATATTGGCTGTCATCGATCTCCGTTTTGGGTTTCGGAGCGGGATTATTCATGCTGGCCGGATGTTCAACTCCTCCATCGAAAAAAAACACCCCGCCGCCGGCCCGGATCACCCCCGTTGCCCCCCGCCCTTATGCCCCCCCTGCCCCTCCCCTCGTCACCTCCCCCACCGCCAATCCCGTCCTTCTGGTGAAGGCGACATCCTCAGCTCCCAACGAGGCGGAGCGGCGTTTTGCGGCCAGACTCACGGCCCGCATGGCGCAACGGCTGAAAGACTCGGGCATTCCCGTCAAGCAAATCACCGACGATGACATCACCAAAGGCGTCAAGCTGAAGGGGAAGGTGATGATCCTGCCCTATAATCCGAAACCGACGCCGCAACAAATCCTGGGCCTGACCCAGTTTGTCGGGAACGGAGGGAAGCTTATCGTCTTCTTCGGTGCTGAGCCCCGCCTCGCCGCCCTCATGGGATTCAAGCTGGGGATCTTAAGCGCCGCAACCGGATCCGACATCTGCACGGCGTTCCAGTTTGTCGAGGGCGCCCCACGAGGGGTGCCGGAGCGGGTGAAGCAGCACTCCACGATCACCCTCCCGGCCCACCCGGCGGAGACCGGCACCCGCGTCATCGCCTGGTGGGAGGACGGGAAAGGACACCGGACATCCATCCCCGCCTGGACACGTTCTAACCGCGGATTCTGGATGTCACACGTCTTTCTTGAGGGTGACATCCCTGAGAAGCAGCAATTGCTTGTGAGCCTGCTTGGCGCCTGCGACAGCACCCTCCTGCAGGCAGCCGCCGCCCACGCCATGAATACCGCCGGAACGCTGGACCGGTACCGGAACGTCGAGCAAAGCATCGAGGCCACCTCCGCTCAGGCGAACCACGGCAAACAGGGACGCGCGGTACAGGCCCTCCTTTCCGAAGCCCGCATCCTTCGGAACAACATGGTCGCTCAACACCAGAAAAAGGATTACCCCGCCGTCCTGCAAATGGCCCCGAAACTGGACAAGATCCTCACCGAGGCTATCGCCCGCACCCAAACACCGCAGGCGAATGAATTCCGGGGATTATGGAACCATTCGGGTGCCGGATTTTCGCCGGGCACCTGGGCGGAAACCTGCCGCCTCCTGAGCCAGGGCGGAATCACCGCCATCCTTCCCAATGTCCAGCAACCCTGGTGCGCGGACTACCCCAGCTCGATCATTCCGCGGTCGGGACTGTTTTCCCGCTACGGCGACCAGCTTGAAATCTGCCTGACCGCCTCGCACCGGGAAGGGCTTGAAACCCACGCCTGGGTCATTCTCTGGTCGATCGAGGGCGCCCCTGAATACCTGATCGCTCCTTACCGGAAGGCGGGCCGGCTCCAGGTGTCGCACCGGGGTAAGACCATCAACTGGCTGTGCCCGACCCATCCCGACAACCGCACCTACGAGCTGGCGGCGCTCAGGGAACTGGCCACGAAATATCCGGCGCTGGACGGCATCCAGCTGGATTACATCCGGTACCAGTCCGCGGATTCCTGTTATTGCAACGGGTGTCGGACCCGCTTTCAGAAGGCAACGGGAATCACCATTCAGGAATGGCCGGCCGAAGTGCGGTCCGGTCCGAGGATGGTGGCCTTCAAGGAGTGGCGCCGGAACCAGATCACCCAATTTGTCGCCGCCGCCCGGAAACAACTCAAGCAGGTCAATCCCCGCCTCAAGCTTTCCGCGTCCGTCTACCCCCTTTATCCCGGCACCCGTGACTCCATCGGACAGGACTGGGGTGAATGGCTGAGGCAGGACCTGGTTGATTTCGTGTGCCCGATGAACTACACGGAGGATCACGCCAAATTCACAACCTGGTACCGCAAACAAGCCAGCTATCCAGGCGCTCGCGGCAAGGTATTTGCAGGCATCGGCATCACAGCCACCGAAAGCCGCCTGAACGCCGTCCAGACCCTGGACCAGATCCAATCCCTCCGCCGGGAGGGCGCCACCGGGTTCACCCTGTTCGAGGCCAACACCACCTTCCAGAACGATATCCTCCCCTACCTGCGGATGGGCGCAACGGCAAAATAATCTGAAACGCTTCAGATCCAGCTGGACGGGATTACCAACTCCTGCCATCAAAGCCGAATCGGTCTTTATCAGCAGCCAGGCGACGGACACTAGATCTTCAAGAGCCCCATGCTAAAGCGCTTCATTACTTATTCTTCCATGGCCGCCGCAGATGACGTTGAAGGCTCTGTGTCCCTCAGCGCCCGCCGCCAACGCATAACACTTGAAGAACCGCTGAATATTACGCTATTATCAGGGAAAATTACTGGAAATATCATGAATCCTTCTTTTCGTCTTCTTGCAGTGGCTGTCCTCTCTGGTGCGGTTGGCGCCGTGCTTTTGCTGGCATTCTGGCGGCAGCAAAATGAACTGGCCGAGCTTCGGGAGGCTAACGCCGAGCTAGCGGCCCAGATTGAACGGAAAGCATCGGATCCCGCAAATGGATCAACCGGGAGAAACACCGGAACCGAATCCGCGCGCACCACGGCGAAAGCCAGACCTGTGGCCGTTCAGCCCCGGCCAGCGGTGACACCCAGGCTGTCGGCTGACTCGACCAATGAGATGGAATCGTCGCAGTCGATCCCCAAGACGAAAGGTCCCAAGCCGTGGCACGGGGAAGTCCTCACCATCAACAAACCTGAGACAAAAGAGACCTTCATCCTGATGGAAGCCAACGCCAAGGCAGTCGCCGACGGCTTGGTCGCCACCATGAATTTCAACTCGACCAGCAACGCCCCGATGGAAGAATTCGCGCTGGTGGTTCGCCTGCCCAAGCGGTCCGATGCCAGGATCTTAAACCTGGAACCAGCCGATCCGTCCCATTATACGGACGCCTCGACCCAGGTTTATCCCAACGGGAAATTCGCGATTTTCCGGGGCATCAGGAAAACCAGCGGGAATACCGCCTTCAATCTGGCCCTGTCCGGACCGGAAACCGCCGACGTCAGAAGCACCAGCGGCATGAAGCCTTTTCTGCTGAAGGTTGACGCCTCAAGCGCAACCATCCAGGATTATCCGGAGCGCTGAAAAACGATCCGTCACGGCTCGTGGCAGTAGAGGCAATTCCCACGGGAACCGAACCGGTCATGTGTCGAAGGCCAGAAACTCTGGTGAACCATGGTACTATTCCCGCCAGCATGGCACGCTGAACATTCGTTTGCCGAACTGCCCGCATGACAGGAGAAGCAGTGCCGGTCACGCCACCCCACCCCATGCGGATCCGGGTGATTTGCCAGATTGGTCGCCCCTTCATGGCACTGGGCACACCCCTGCGCTTCCGATCCCGCATGGCAACTGTTGCAATGCTGGGAGACCCAGCCCGCGGGATGAGGGTTGGAATGCCCACCTGAGCCATGACAAAGGGCGCATTGCCTTGATTCCGGAGACCCCTGATGACAGGAATTGCAGTGTGACGCGCGGAAACCGGCCGCATGCGGATTGGGATGACCCGAGACGATATCCCCGCCATGGCAAACCTTGCACTGTTCCGTTTCCGGGGAACCGGGATGGCACGAATTACAGTGCGAGGAGCGAAAGCTTCCCGGATGCGGATTCGGATGCGTGTCAATCGTCCCCTCATGACACAGCGCACAACCGGTTCCGCGCTCCTTGCTGGTGTGGCACTTCAGGCAGTGCCCCTCGCGCCAGCCCGCATTATGGCTCTGGGGCTTGGTTTCAGCATGACAGGTGTTACAGGAGTCCACTTCATGGCAGACCAG
>JAABPW010000094.1 GCA_011391785.1 Verrucomicrobiota bacterium | reverse complement strand
AAGAATTCCGTGGGATGCTAATGCGACCATCAATCAAGACGGACCCGGGTCTGGAAATACGATTTCCCCATGCGGTCATAGTAATCTGGCAGAAGTTCATGGCCTTGCCGGTTGGCGGCATAATCCCTCAGGAGTTCCGTGATTACGGAGGGAAGTGACCTGGCGGGAATGGTGTCTATGAACTCGCTAAACCGGGTTTGGCCTTCCCCGCGCCGGGCCCCGAGATGGAGGCGATAGGCGTGGACTGGCTGGCCGTCCTGCTTCTGGAGGACACCGGAGAGGCCGATGTCACCGACCGGATGCTGGCCACAGCAGTTCGGGCAGCCGTTCAGCCGGATGTCCAGCGTGTTCATGACCTCGCCCGGCAGTGATGCCTCGTCGAGTTTGATCGCGATCGCTCGTGCCGCCTCCTGTGAATTACAGATGCCGAGCCGGCAGGTGGCCGCCCCCGTGCAGGCGACAATCCGATTGAGGGCGCCGGGGGCGAGCCATGTTGCCGCATGGGGGGCCAATGCCGCCGTCAAGCTGGGCAGGTCCGCTTCCTTCACGGACGGGATCAGGAGCTTCTGATCCGGCGTGGCGCGTAATTCCCGGGCAGTACTGTACTGGTCCGCAAGATCCGCCAGTAGCTCCAACTCCGGCCCGGTGATGTGGCCGAAGGGCAGGTTGATCCGAAGGGAGACAAGGCCGGCTTGGCGTTGGGGAAGGGTGGGGAGGGAAGAGAGAGTGTTCAGTGTTCGGTGTTCGGTGTTCAGAGGAGGAAGGGGGGAGAGCGGGGGAAGGGTTCGGTGGTCAGTGTTCAGAGGGGGAAGGGGGAGCGACTCGAATTCCTGGGCGAAGAGGGTTCTGAACTCGTTGGGAGGGAGCTTGGCGACGGCAAACCGGAGGCGGGCGCGGGCCCGGTTGGTCCGGTCGCCAAGCCGGTCGAACAGGCGCCGAACGGCCTCAGTGGCCCTTACACAGTCTCTGGCGGGGATCCAGTCGGCCAGGGGTTCGCCCAGACGGGGAGCGCCCCCCATGCCGCCTCCGCCATAAACGGCGAAGCCGGGCTGGCCGTCGCGGACATGGGCCACAAAGCCGACATCGGTGACCGTTGCCAGGGCGCAGTCGTCCGGGCATCCGCTGAAGGCAACCTTGAACTTCCGGGGCAGGGTGTAGCTGCCGGGTTCATGGATTAGGTGCTCCGTGACGGCGGTGACGTAGGGTGTCACATCAAAGGATTCCCGGGGACAGAGCCCGGCATGGGGACAACCCACGACATTCCTGGCCGTGTTTCCCCCGCCGCCTTTGCAGGTAATTCCGGCGGCTTTCAGTTCCCGCATGAGCGGAACCAGCTCCTCCACCTTCAGGTCATGGAACTGGATATTTTCGCGGGTGGAGACGTGGAGCCGCACGCCGCGGTAGGCTTGGGCAAGCCGGGCAATCACCCGTGCCCGGGCGGCGGGAATGCGTCCCCCGGGAATTCTGGTTCGCAGCATATACAAACCATCCTGCCGTTGTTCGTAGATGCCCCAGATCACCCGCTTGTGCTTGAAGTCGTCGGGGGATAGTGTTCCGGATTCAAACCGGCGTACCGCGTCATCGAATTCATCGATGTCATCGTCCAGACTGGCGGGTAAGTGAATGTTCATGGCCGTTGTTCCTGTTTTTTAGATTCCAGCGCCGATATCAGGTCCGCTTGGTTTAATACGGCCCCATTGGACTTTCTGCCAGACGCGTTCATGGGCATAGAAAGTGCCGATTTTGGCGAAAAAGTCAATGAGACCGAGCGCAACCCCGGCCTTGATCGAACCGGTGACGAGCCAGGCGGTGAGAAAAGTGAAGAACAGGCCGAAGATGCGCCAGCTCACGGACTTAACAATGCTTCTTTTGTGGGATTCCATATCGATGTATTCCGGGGTGGTGATTAAATTTGATAATCGATTAACACGTTTTGTTGCCGGAGGATCGCGCAGACCGATTCAATTCCCTCGACGATATCGGTTCCTGTTTTCAGGGACAGCGACGGAACACTGCTGAGCAGGGGTGTATCTCCGACATGGATCACCACAATCTCATGGGGACTGTTCAGGAGACGGAGCGTTTTGATGTCGTGGTCATCGACTCCGGACAGGGACGTGATAAAGATCTGTCCGGAGTCCGTCAGGATACGGGCCAGTTCGCCAAGTCGGCGGATGGGGTCGTCCAGAGTTTCGGGGGACTCCTCCAGATCGGCATCCAGGCCTTTGGCGACATTGGACATACCGAGGTAGTAGGCTTTGAAGCCCTTGCCGAAGAGCCGTTGCTCCAGGGCGCGGGCCAGGGTCTCGCCGGTCTGGTCGTCCTGGCTGACGAATACCACGAACTTGGCGCCATGCTCATAGGCCCTGGCCCGGTCATCGGCGGGGATGGCGCTTGGTTTCCAGGCCATCTCCCGGTCCCGGACATGCTGCTCCAGGGAGGATTCGCTGGATTTCACGTTGGCCAGGATGATGCCTGCTCCGGCGATCTCATAATGGTCGATCACCACCAGTCGGCCGGTTTGCTCGATCTCGCCAACGAGATCGAAGGCGACGGGCTTCGGGGTTTCAAGGATCACCTCGGCGATATCATGGCGGTCGACCTGCTGCTTGCCTGTCACCACGCCCTGCTCGGCGGCATCCAGCACGGTCAGGACCTCGATCAGCTTGACGGGAGAGCGGTGCGCGCCCAGTTTCAGCTTATAGGTCTTCCCCCGCACTAGTGGGGCGTGCCCCATCCAGAACAGGTTGACCCGGAACCGGGTGCCCACCTGGGGTGGGGGATCGCCCGCGCGGGTCATCCATTCCCCGGGCCGGATATAGATCTGGGTGTCCAGCGTGAAGCCGGGTGCTTCGCCTGCGCCGGCGGAGGTTTTGACCGGCCCATTGAAATACTCGATGGACTGTACCCGCGAGGTCTTCCCGGAGGGCTGGAAGACGACGGGATCTCCGACTCGGATGGTTCCGGTCTCGATCGTTCCGGTCACGATCCGCCGGTCGTCATTCTGCTCCGTGAACTTGTAGATGTCCTGCACGGGCAGCCGGAAGGGCAAGGCGTTCGGGAACTCCTTGCGCTGGAACAGGTCGATCTGCTCCAGGACGGTGGGGCCGGTGTACCAGGCGGTTTCCGGCGCGCGGGCCGCGATGTTGACGCCCTGCATCCCGCTGACCGGAATGAAGCTGAGCGGCCGGATCTGGAGCCGTTCCAGAAAGGACGAATAGTCCCGCTTGATCTGTTCGAACACCGCCTGGTCGTAGTTGACCAGATCCATCTTGTTGACGACGATGGCCAGCTGGCGAAGTCCGAGCATGGACATCATGTAGCCGTGCCTCTTGGTGTTCTCGCGGATGCCCTCCTTGGCGTCGATGACCAGCAAGGCGGCCTCGGCCCGCGAGGCGCCGGTGATCATGTTCTTGAGGAACTCGATATGGCCGGGCGCATCGATCAGGATGTAGCGCCGCTTATCCGTTCGGAAGAAGCACCGCGCGGCGTCGATGGTAATGCCCTGGGCCTGCTCGTCCTTGAGCGCATCCAGAAGGAAGGCGTATTCAAACGGCCGGGCATTCTTGCGGCACATGGCGCGGACCTGCTCCAGCTTGCCCTCCGGCAGGGCATTCGTCTCCGCCAGGAGACGTCCAATAACAGTGCTCTTGCCATGATCCACATGGCCCGCCATTACAATGCTGATTTGCTCTTCCATACAATTGCTCACTTCATTCCTGCCGCTCGCAGGGCGTCGGCTGCACAAAGAAATTCTGTATTCTGACTCCTGTCTCCTGACTTCTTTCCTACATGTACCCGCCCCGCCTCAATGTTTCCAATCCGCCGCCGTCTTCCTTGTCCTGTTCGCGCCCCGATCGCTCGGCGATATTGGCGAACTTGCCGCTGCGGAGTTCCGCGATGATTTCCGCCACGGTTGTGGCCGGGGAGGACACCGGACTGGTGCAGGGATAGCAGCCTAGCGAGCGGTAGCGCTTGCCCTCGCCCCGGTTGAAATAGAGGTCGATGATCGGGATGTTCTCCCGCTCGATGTATTCCCAGATATTCAATTCCGTCCAGTCGAGCAGGGGATGGACGCGGACATGCGTACCGGGGGCGAAGTCCGTCTTGAACTGCTTCCACAGCTCCGGGGGCTGGTCGCCGACATCCCACTCGTTCTGCTGGTCCCGTGCGGAGAAGTAGCGCTCCTTGGAGCGGCTGCCCTCCTCGTCGGCGCGAACGCCCACAATCACACCGGTGAAGGGCTCCGGCTTCGACTCCGGGACGAGCTTTCCGAGGGAGTGGTCCATCCGTTTCCGCGGCCATTCGCCAGACAGGGAATGCTTCAAGGCTTCGCTTTTCAAGGCCTTGCAGCATTCCACGCGGGTGAGTTTGCCGTCCGGGAATGTCTGCTTGGACTCAATGGCGGGGGTATTCTCGCCGACAATCATGTCGAGGTGCCAGTCCCGCGCCAACTGATCGCGGTAGGTGATCATCTGTGGCACCTTGAAATGGGTGTCCACATGCATCAGCGCGAAGGGGACATGCCCGAAGAAGGCCTTGCGGGCCAGCCAGAGCAGCACGGTGCTGTCCTTGCCGATGGACCACAGCATGACCAGGCTCTTGAACTCCCGGTATGATTCCCTGAGTATATGAACGCTATGCGCCTCCAGCCTATCCAATGTATTCATAATCTTTTCTTCAATCACGATTCTTCAATCTTCATTCATCAATCTTCAATCATCATTCATCCATCTTCATTTATGCAGTCCGCATTCCTTGTGTTCGGGGTTTTCCCACCACCAGCGGCCTGCCCTGACCTCTTCCCCGGGGGACGTCGCCCGGGTACAGGGGGCGCACCCGATCGAGGTGTATCCTTGAGCATAGAGCCTGTTAACCGGCAGGTTGTTTTTCAGGGTATATTCCTTTAACTGCTCCAGGCTCCAATCCGCCAGGGGGTTGACCTTGATGATCCCGCCATGCCGGGAATCCTTTTCGAGCATTTCCACGGCCA
>JAABPW010000093.1 GCA_011391785.1 Verrucomicrobiota bacterium | reverse complement strand
CTCCGGGCGCGGTTTGGTCAATCCATGGTCATCCTATGCGCCTAACGCCGCCCGGAGGTCGGCGTCCACCTTGAGCCTATGCGACCAAGTACCAAAACTCGGAGATGCGCCTAGTCAGGGGTCAGTTACAGGGGGGGGCGTCCCCGTGGCCTTCCTGCCCTGAGCGAAGTCGAAGGGGCGCCACGGGGCGCAAAAATGTTCGGTTCCCGCCACGCAAGGTGGCGGGGCACCACCTGTACTGGCCGATTACGGTTTTGCGTCAGGGCGCAGGGGCCTCACAATTCATCCCGCATCCTTGCCCTGCGCCTACCGCCTGCTGATAATACCAACCTGACATCGGAGCGATCCCGTATGGCGGTACAGCTTGGATACCCGCACGGGAACCACCTGCCACCCTTCCCCCTCGAACACCTCACCCGCCGCCCGGTCAAGGGCAGGAACACCATAAACGGGCATATACAGGATTTTCCTGTTGCCCCGGCGTTCGAGGATGACGTTATTGTAGCTAACGTAAACCCGTGGAGTACGGGTCAGAAGAAAAGGAACATGAACAACCTTGAACCCCTGCTGCTCCATGCACCGGATAACATTCAGGAATGGCTCAAATTTCGCTGTATCCGTCTCAATGTCGACCGCTTCACCGGCGGGGTTCCGGCGGTACAATTCCAATCCGAGCACGGGGTCGGCAATCGCCACCCGCTTGTCGCCAAACGGGGTCAGGAACATGCAGATGTGATGATCGGGAACATCTTCCTGAGTGTCTCCTATCACGATGAGCCGCTTCTTCAGGACACCTTCCATCCTGCGCAGCAACCCGGGTCTGTTATCAAGGTTTTCGGGGCTGTTCCGCGCCAGGCAGTTCGCAGCGATGAAGGCGTTTTCTTCATCCGCCAGGAGGTCCCCTCCCTCAAACATAAATGGCAATGGCAGACACACTGCGCCCGGCAGGCTGGCGGCCAGGATTTCCGGCACACGCTCGTCATTGCCGCGAAGACCCGGCATGATACTTCGTGCCGGCGGGACCGCGATAACGGGCTTTTGACCCGACTTCAAGGCGCCAAACCGGTCCCTCGCCCACGGGGTAATCGGAAACCCGGTGACAACCACTGAAAGCCGGCCAAGCCGGAAAACCCCGCGGCGGACAAGTTCGTCCTTCAGGAATTCAAACTCAGACCGCTTCTCCACAATAATCCGGATGCATACGTCGTCAGCCAAACCGCCACAAAGGTCCGAGATCGTCTCGATGACAGACGGGTTGAAATCCTGCCGGTACTGAATACAGATATCAGCGAGCGCTCCATGCGCGTCGGAAATCAGGCGGGCATCAGGCAGGGAGTGCCGCCGGTTGGCCAGTTCCGAAAAACAGACGGCCAGAACCAACCCGGCGACACACCCTCCGATGACGGTCCATAGTCTCACTTGGCCGCTTTCTCCTGAATGGTGCTTGCCAACACCACCTCACCCTTGTCCAGATTGATGGCGACGTGAGAGGCTGCAGGCTGGACAGCACCCCATCCATGTATCCCCTTGATCTCTTCACGGGACACCACAAGGGACCAGATTTCAGGCGTCAATTCCCTGAACATATCCACAGGTCTCTTCGCGGTCACCGCGGCCATCGTATTCGTCTTCGCATCAACCTCGGCGACTGGGACGGATTCCTTTAGCAGAACCTCTTCCGTGGTGTTTCCCGCCTTCGCGCGATACGTGAGGGTTCCCTTTTTTACCGTTTCCGGACGAGGCCCCATTCTCGACATCATGGAAGTAGGCGGCGTAAGGCTGGCCAGATAGTTGAATTTGATCTCTTTTTCGTCAGTCGAGGGATTCGCTACGTCGAACACCACATACACGCCATTTGTCCGTCCTTCAATTCGACCCATAACCTTGCAGTCATTGATCGTCGCAACGCCGAGTGATTTCGCAAGCGGCCTTACATCCGTCCCGCCAGACCCGACCACCAACCGGCCCGCAAAAAAAAGGCAAGCCGATGCCATCATTGAGAATATAAATATGTTAGACTGTTTCATTGTAGATCTCGCTTTCTTCCGTTGTTGCATCAAAACCACTTCATTTTAACCCGTTCATCCCAGCCGCCACTTCCGGAATCACCTCCTCTTCCTTTGTGTTCTTCTGCAAACACACTAGGAGAAGATCGGCAACGATGTGTCAGGACGACGTAATTTGACTGTAAAAGAAATGTCATCAGTCCAGCGCTGAAGCGATGGTGATGTCGCAACGGGCGCACGACAATACTCTTCCTTGGAACACATGAGACGGCAGGTTGACCGACAAGGAAGAATTCTGAACAAAAGCTCACGAAGACCACAAAGGGATATGGGTTGCGCTTCGCGGAATTCGTTAAGCTAAACCCGCCACAGGCGGCGTACTCGCCGCGTGTGGCCTTTGTGATCTTCGTGAGCTTCTGTTCAAAATTCTTTTTTCGTTGCGGAATGAGAATATGGGGTGTGGCATATAATCAAGTGTGGGAATAATGAACTTTTGCGTGACTTTCCGAAATTTATCGCGCGCCCTGTCACAACTTACGTGGTCGGTAGCGTGATGAGGCGCGTCTCGTGTGGCTGGAAATCGAATGGCATGAATTTCCCGAAGTGGAATTCAGGCAAAGGTTTTTTCAACTCAGCACTCGTTTCCAGCATGACAGTGTAGCGGGCTGGAAAATCCGTCGGATTGGTGACGGTCAACTCCAGCCCGTGGAGCCCGGTCTGGACGGCCTCCACCCGGATGGTGTCGAACGCGCAGACAAACGCCCGGTCCGCCACGACATACAGGCTCGGGAGTTCCAGGCACGTCAGCATCATCGCGGTCTGGCACCAAGGCGTGGAGGCTTTCCAGAACACACCGGGCATATGGACATCGGGGGTACTGAAGCGCTCGGCAATCCATCCGGCGGGGATGAGGGTTCCGTCCTCCCCGTAGCTGGGCCGCTCAGGCCGGGCCATGGCGCGCATGAGGCAGAACGCGATATCCCGCAACAACTCCAGGTAGCGGACCTCTCCCGTCGCCCGGTACAGGCGAAGAAGCGACACTCCTGAACTGACGCACAGGCCAGGGACACCGATCCTGTTCTGGCAACTGGCGAAAACGGCACCCACGGTCTTGAGGTTGAGCCTCTGGAACTCACAGCCGGGAAAATGTCTACTGAAATCATAATCGTAGCTGCCCACCCAGGTGGCAAGCAACCAGGCACAGTGCTCCGCCTTGCGGAGCCACTGCGCGTCGCCGGTCGCATCGTAAAGCTCACACAGAGAGTCCAGAAGCAATGTTGGCCCTTCGCTATCGGGACTCTGCAGGATGTCGGCCGGCGTACCGTTCATGTTTCCGTCCGCGGCATAGCGGTCGTAGAGTTGTCGGGCCAGGGCTCGGGCCGTCGCCAGATACTTCTGATCATCGAACTCCCGCCAGGCCAACAGCAGGCCCGAGGGGATATTTGCCGCAGCCGTAGAGCCGCCCACCCTGACATCGCCGGTAACGAGGTCGAGGTACTGGCCCAACTGCCCGGATTTCGCGAAGGTGCGGCACAACACGTCGGCCGTTGTCCTGAGATTCCGGAGAAAATCCGGCGGCAACCCGCAGTCAGGCTGTTGCCGGCGGATCAGCCGGGCGGTCTTGAGCAAATATATCAGCACATCCCCATGACGCCGCGAAAGGGTCCAGTCCTTCATGTACGGGCGGTTCGCCAGCGGGCCGAATTCCGGCACGACATTGTCGCCACCCCAGTATCCCTCTCGATCGAAGCGTCCATACATCAGCCCGGACGGCGCCCAGCCCCCGTTATACGTCTGCAGGGCCGCTGCGACATGCTTGCGGTCCACGTCCGATCCCGTGGCGCAGACCGGGTAGTCCTTCATCATGCCGCCAGTCCAACCTGTCTGGAAATACCACGAGGCCTTGTTTTCATCCCAGAACAACTTGTGCTGTTCCGACCAGCGGTCTTCCGCCACAACCTTGTGCTGGAGTTCCTGCGCCCGACTGAGCGTGACGCCGGGCAGCTCCGTCCGGTCCGGCATGTCCCTCTTCCGGATCCCGAAAAAGAACTTGTGGAAACGCTTCAGGTCCTCGCAGGGAAACCGGTACACCGCCAGTTTCAAGTCGACGGTCTCGCCGGCGGTGAACGTCACGCCATGGTCAGGCGATGGCTGCTTCCCGTCCAGGTTATAATAATGGTTCTCCCTTACGCCGGGCAGAGTGAAACGCACCCAGGCGTCGTTATGCCCGGGATTTTCGGTAATTTCAAAAAGAGTATCACCCTTGGCTATCCCCTGCCCCGTGACAAGGAAAACGGCTTCCTTATTTACCGGATGCCAGAATCCGACGGCCGGGGTCGTCAGGTCACGGCTAAGCAGTTGAATCCGCGACAAACTGCCTTCCATCCGTTCCAAGCGGGGAATCTCGGCGACAATCTGGTCCGCATCCGGCCCGGCATCCTGGGGTTCGTAGCATCCGTACCAGCCGCATGGATAGGAGCGAAACCGGTTTCCCCGGTAGACCGCCCCGGGCATGAAGACATGAACATCCTCCGACCAATCCCGCAGGTGGAACGCGACACCTACCGATGCGTCGTGGCAGGCCCCCTCCGCCAGCGTGAACCGGAACAACATCTGTTGGGCGACCTGGCCGTCTGGCGTCACCGGGGATTCTGTCGAAGATACGTCGACCCGCCATGTGCCGCCCGGACTCCCGACCGTGATCGTATCCTGCCCGGAGACCGCTTGCCGGCGGATTCGCTCCGCCAGCTCGTTGCCCTGATATCGGTTGAATTCAAGGACGGGAACAGGGTCCATGACCGAAGCTTCCCCTATGGAGAAGCTTGCGGTCACGCGGCCGGATGTCGACTGTATCGCCCCCATTCCATGCCCCTTTCAGAACCCGCACCTGAACCAGCTACTCGAACTTAAACCAGTTCATCGCGTTAACGCTCTGATTCGGGAACACCAGGAAGATATCATGACGGCCCTTGATCTTCTTGACAGGGCAGAACGTCTGGCCGAACGGCAATTCGCCGATCAGCTTGCCGTCAGGTGCCTCCAAGCGAATCTCTATCGCAGGCCCCTT
>JAABPW010000092.1 GCA_011391785.1 Verrucomicrobiota bacterium | reverse complement strand
GGAGGAATTCAAGATCTGAAATTAATTGACAGGCGCAGCTCCTAAAGGCAAGACTTCCGGTCATGGAAGACGCGAACTCTTATCTGGTTTTATTCTTCGAGCCCATCCGGGCCTTTCTGGAAGACGATGCCGTCTCGGAAATCATGATCAATGGCCCCAACCAGATCTTCGTCGAGCGGAAGGGGAAACTGGAGGCCACCGAGGCCAGATTCGTCAGTGAACCCGCCCTCAGGGCCGCCGCCACAAATGTTGCCAAGCATGTCGGCCGCATGCTGAACGAGGAGAACCCCCGGCTTGACGCCCGCCTGCCCGATGGCTCGCGCGTCCATGCCGTAATCCCCCCCCTCTCCCGGTGCGGCACCGTAGTTGCCATTCGCAAGTTCAAGAAGGAAAAACTGACCATCGGGCAGCTCATCCAGTTCGGCAGCATCACCGAGGCCGGCGCCCAGCTGATCGACACCATCGTCAAGCTCCACAAGAACGTCATTGTCTCCGGCGCCACCTCTTCCGGAAAAACCTCCGTGCTGAACGTATTAAGCAGCTTCATTCCGGAAAAGGAACGTATCCTGGTCATCGAGGACGCCAGCGAGCTCCAGTTGCAGCAGCCTCACACGGTCTGCTTTGAAACCCGCAAGCCGGACAAGAACGACAAAGGCGAGGTGACTATCCGTGACCTGGTCCACTCCTCCCTGCGATTGCGCCCGGACCGGCTGGTCATCGGTGAAATCCGCGGAGGTGAGGCGCTCGATCTCCTGCAGGCCCTCAATACCGGCCACGCGGGCAGTATGTCCACCATCCACGCCAACAGCTCCCGCGACTGCCTGTCCCGCATCGAAACCTGCGCCCTCTTGAGCGGTATTGATATCCCCCTCTCGGCCCTGCGCGCCCAGGTGGCCGCCGCCATTGACGTGGTGGTCCATACCGCCCGCCTGTCCGACGGCTCCCGCAAGATCACCGCCGTCTCCGAAGTGCTCGGATTGAAGGACGGCGAGTATCAGCTTCAGGACCTCTACCTGTTCAAGGTCGAGGGGATCGGACCCGACGGCAGTCTCAACGGCCACTTCACCGGAGCCGGGCACCTGCCCCGCTTCCTGGAAGATGCCCGCCTGCGGAAACTGCCGCTGGATGAGGAAATGTTCAAGAATGGTTAAGGGTTGTTTTTCAGGAATATCGTGGAGGCATCAATGAATAAACTGGTTAAGGGAATCGCATCAGGATTAGTTGGTGTGGCGGCGTGCTTCATGGCGGGTTGCGCAACCATGCCGGGTGGCGTGGCCCCCTCCTCGACCCCGCTGGAGGGGCGAAGCTACCAGGTTCTGGGTTATACGGAAGCCACGGACAGCCGCATCTGCCTGTTCGGAATCATCCCGGTCTCAGGCCACAACTCCATCCGGGATGCCATCCAGAGAGCAGCACGCAAGGTTGGAGGGGATGCCCTGATTGAAGTGACCGCCGAGGGGTACTCCCAGTACTGGCTCCTCTTCAGCCGCGATGTGACCCGCGTTGAGGGAATCGGCATCCGGTTCACGAAGTAGGTCTTAACCCCTACTTCCCGCCCGGTTCGTCACGGATGACGGTATCGTGCAGGCAATTGACGTCATCCCGGTCCGGGTAGTCGAGGGTGTAGTGCAGGCCACGGCTCTCCTTGCGCATCAGGGCGGAGCGAATGATCAGCTCGCCCACATCGGCGATGTTGCGCAGTTCCAGGATGTCGGGGGTCACCAGGTAGTCGAGGTAATACTGGCGGATCTCCTCGCGCAGGTTCCGGATGCGGCGGGCGGCCCGTTCCAGACGTTTGTTTGACCGTACAATCCCCACATAGTCCCACATGCAGGTCCGAACCTCGTTCCAGTTGTGCTCAAGGACAATGCTCTCGTCACTAGGCACGGCGGAGCCGTATTCCCACTCGGGTATCGCCACGGTCCGCACAACGCTACGGGGCACTTCGGCCAGGTGATCAGCCATCAGGGCGGCACAGACAAGCGCCTCCAGGAGGGAATTGCTGGCCAGCCGGTTCGCCCCGTGCAGCCCCGTGCAGGCCACCTCGCCGCACGCATAAAGCCCCGGCATCGCCGTACGCCCGTCCACCGTGGCCTCGACGCCGCCGCAGAAATAATGCGCCGCCGGCACCACGGGAATCAAGTCCTTGGCCATATCAATGCCGAGCGACAAACATTTGGCGTAGATGTTCGGGAACCGGTTGATCAGGAAATCCGCCGGGTGCTTGCGAATATCCAGATAGACGCACGGGGCGCCGCTCAGCTTCATTTCACGGTCAATGGCGCGGGCCACAATATCCCGCGGCGCCAACGAGCCCCGGGGATCAATCTGATCCATGAACGGCTTGCCGGCCGCATCCACCAGGATCGCCCCTTCCCCGCGCACCGCCTCGCTGATCAGGAATGACTTGGCTTTCGGGTGGTGCAGGATGGTGGGGTGAAATTGAATGAATTCCATGTTCTTGATGGGAAGCCCGGCCCGCCACGCCATGGCCACACCGTCACCGGTGGCGATATCGGGATTGCTGGTATAGAGATAAACCTTCCCCCCCCCGCCCGTCGCCAGAATGGTGGCGGAGGCGCGGATGGCGAAGATCTCCGCCGTGACCTCATCCAGCACATACGCCCCGACACACCGGTTCCCGTCAGGCGGCGGCACCGGCCCGTTGCCGGTGCGCGAGGCGCGGTCGGCCAGCCAGCCTGTGGTGATCAGGTCAATCACCATGGAATGATCCAGGACCGATACATTCGGATTGGACTGGGCCTGCGCCAGGAGCGTTTTCTCAACCGCCCGTCCAGTGATATCCCCGGCATGCAGCACGCGCCGCTGGGAATGGCCGCCCTCGCGACCCAGGTCATAGACCGTACCGTTCGCCGTGGACCGCGAGGAAAACAGCAACCCGAACTGCTCCAGCTCGGCAATTTCGGCGGGCCCGTTGCTGATAATGTCCCGGACCACATCCTCGTGGCACAGCCCCGCCCCGGCATCCAGCGTGTCGGCAACATGCTGGGAGAAACTGTCGTCCGAGTCCATCACGCAGGCGATCCCGCCCTGGGCGTAGTTCGTATTGCTCTCGGCGCGTTCCTTCTTGGTCACCACCAGCACCCGCCCGTGGCGCGACAGGTGCAGGGCCGACATGAGCCCCGCAATCCCGCTTCCCAGCACCAGATAATCGCAGTCGATGGTTCTCATGGGGATAGACAGAATTAATCTCAATTCTTGGGAATGAACAGCTTCTGGCCCACGCGGATGGTGCTGGATTTCAGGTTATTGGCTTGCTTGATGGAGGTCATGCTGACCTTGTAAGCCGCGGCAATGGCCGAGAGGCTCTGCCCGGACTCCACCACATGTTCATAGCCGGTCTGCGAGCTGCCGCTTCCGCCGCGCCCCTTTGACCGGCCCGGGGTACTGCCGCCTCCCGAGGATCCCACCAGGGTTGCAACCTTGTTCACAATCTCCTTCCGGTCCGCCTCGCGCGCGGTGGCCAGCGACTGAACCTGCCGCTCGAGGGTATCCAACCGGTTCCGCACCACGACATCATCCTTGGAGGATCCGCGTGCCGCCCCGATATCGCGGGTCAGGGCTTCCTGCTCCATCTCGATTCCCCTCATCTTTTCCTGGAGCTTCTGGACATCTTCCCGCATCCGCTCCATATCCAACTGCTGCTGCGCCATGGTGTTCTGATCCACCATCGTCACACACCCGCCCGACAACCACAGCCCAACGCCCAGGATGCCTGTAAAAACCAATTTCATATCTTAATGCTCCTCATAAATCCTATTCGAAATTTATCCCTGCTTCACAATGCCCGCGTCATGGGATGCTACAATCGACTGTCCCGGCTCCACAACCAAAAAGCGGGCCGCATCCCACTGCCCGTTGACAAACTCCCGCACCAGCGAGGGCTCACCCTCAAGCTCATCACACTGCCACCCCAGCCACCGGGCACATTCCCGCGTATACTCCTTGAACCGGGATGCGTCACCGATCCCGAGATCAACATAGGCGGCATTGCTGTATTCCTTCATCCACCCCTGCTCCATCTCCATGAGGTAGTCGGCGTTGTCCTCGCCATATTTCTCCACGTATTCGCGCCGCAGGATATCATGCCGGTCCTTGCCCGGCTGGACGGAACACTCAATCCAGCCCGGCGTATACCAGTAGGTGCCGGGATGGGAATCGAAATAGGCCCGGTACCGTTCCTTGGATCCCAGGAACAGGGTGATGCAATCATGGGCGCGGGGAATCACCAGGCGCTGGCGCCGGGCGACCACCCCCGCCGCACCATTGCTGCATAACCCGTACCCGAGCAGGACGGCATCGCAGTCATCCGGCGCCGCATCGACCGCCTTCTGCAGCTCCAGCTTCAGCAGCTCAGGCGTGTTGTGCAACCCCTGCTTCATCCAGTGGAAGGTAAAGAAATGGGGCGAGAGCGAGGCGAAATAGCACAACTCCCGCCACAACACATGACAAGCGACCACATGATACCGCGCCACGTTATTCCCCCTGCCAACCGTGTTACTTCCTGAAGGGGATCGGGAGGGCCTTGCTCGTCCCGCGATCCACCGTGCCACGCCGATCATCCTTCCCGTGTTTCTTGAGGCGGGAAATGATCATGGCGGCCCGTAAACTGTTCTCGAACTCCGGATCCGGCTCCAGCCCCAGTTCCAAGGCGCGGCGATAATACTGTTGCGCTTCGACCGGCTCCGGAACCATCAGCGATATCAGGATCTGAGCCATGTTGTAGTTCAACTCGGCAGATTCGGGATTGATCTTCAACGCCTTCTCCGTGGCCACCCGCGCCGGACCGATCTGCCCGAGCCCCATATAAGCCGTCCCCAGCGTCATCAAGGCATCGCTGTTCGTGGCGTGCTTCACGTCGAAGGGCGCAAGCACAGCCACAGCATCGCCGAATTTCCCGTCGCGGCACAGGGCCACAGCCAGTTGAACCACGAGATCCGCTTCCGAAGGCATTAACTCCACGGCCTCACGCAACAGGTCGGTCGCCTTGGCCAGCTCCGAGCGGTCCATCATGCGCCGCGACTCCGCTTTCACGGCAGACGCCACCGCCCGGCAC
>JAABPW010000091.1 GCA_011391785.1 Verrucomicrobiota bacterium | reverse complement strand
ATATCGCCGAGGGTTTTGAGCGTGGTACGACCCCCGAGTTGATCACGTTCCTGTATTACGCCAAGGGGTCAGCAGGTGAAGTGCGCTCAATCTGCCATGTGATCGACAGGCTGCCATATTTCCTGCATCTCAAATCTCAAATTTCAGATCTCATGTCTTGTGCGACCTCGATTTCTCGCCAGTTGTCCGGTTGGACGACATCGCTTCAGCAAGGGGATATAACCGGTTCGCGGTACCTGACGGAACAATCCAGGCAATCCTATCAACAAAAGCACCGGGCCTCGGATTTCATGGATACGCTCCGGCAGGATCAGGCGGAACGTCTGGAGCGGCTCAAGAAAGAGCGGCTCAATATCACGCCCCCCGCCTGAGCCCTGTTACGCGGCAGGACTGCACTGTCAGAATAATCTTTCCGCGGTCCGCATCCCGTCAATGGCGGAACTGACGATCCCGCCGGCATAGCCTGCGCCTTCACCCACGGGGAAGAGACCCTTGGTGTTGACGGATTCGCCTTCAGGATTGCGCTCGATCCAGAGCGGGCTGGAACTGCGGGTCTCCGGGGCATAGAGGATGGCTTCGTCGAGTTTCACGCCGTTCAATTCCTTCAACATGGAGGGGATCGTCTTTTCCAGGGTGCGGGTGATGAATTCCGGGAGGATGGTGCGGAATTCCACGGGAGACGATGTGGGGCAGGATCGCCCGGACGGCAATGAGGAGGGAACGGTCTTCATCAGGAAATCGAGGAGCCGGATGGCCGGAACCCGATACCCTCCGCCTGCGGCGGCATAGGCATCGCGCTCCAGCTTGCGCTGGAATTCCAGGCCTGCCAGGGCGGGAACGGGATGCTCCGGGTAATCGGTCGGACCCACCGGCACAAGAAAGGCGGCGTTGCCGTGGGGCAGGGAGCGCTTGGAATAACTCATGCCGTTGGTTGTCATGAAGCCCGGTTCCGAGGCGCAACTGATGACCTTTCCGCCGGGGCACATGCAGAAACTGTAGC
The DNA here is from genome assembly GCA_011391785.1 of Verrucomicrobiota bacterium. Taxonomy (GTDB): domain Bacteria; phylum Verrucomicrobiota; class Kiritimatiellia; order CAIKKV01; family CAITUY01; genus JAABPW01. The sequence goes on along the minus strand of JAABPW010000091.1, from coordinate 4,082 downwards.
AGGACCGGATTCCTTTTTCCTCACGCCGGGTCAGTCGGAAACTGGCGGCACCCAGGCGGGGGCTTCCGGCAAACCGGCCGTACTGGGCGCGGTCAATGGCCACTTGCGGGATCTCAAGACGGATGCCCACGGCAAATGGCTTTGGCTGCAGGGCGACACCCTTTTCCGCCAGCATGGCGTATACATCCCGGGCGCTGTGCCCGACGGCGAGCACGCAGTGGCTGCAGGCGATTTCCTGCCCGTTCACCACCACGGCCCTGAGTTGGCCCGCTTCAATGACAAGGGAGTCCAGCCGGGCGTTAAACCGGACTTCGCCTCCGGCCGCGATGATCCGTTCCCGCAGGCGTGGCACAATCCTGAGAAGGGCATCGCTGCCGACATGCGGTTCCGAATCAATCAGCACACTTTCGTCGGCGCCACAGGCGTGGAGCAATTCCATGAACGTCCGGATGCGGCCCCGCTCCTTGCTGCGGGCAGTCAGCTTGCCGTCCGAGAAAAGGCCCGCCCCGCCTTCGCCGTACAGGACATTGCTTTCAGGATCGAGAGTCCCATCGTTCCAGAACGCGGCCACCTTGGGGGTCCGGGATGCGGCGTCCTCGCCCCGCTCAATGAGGATCGGACGTGCCCCCGCCTTCGCCAGCTGGTAGGCCGCGAGGAGGCCTGCCGGACCGGCGCCGACGACGATCGGACGAAGCCTGACTTCTTCCTCATTCCTTCTGACTCCTGACTCCTGACCCCTGACTTCTTCCTCTGCCACCCGGGTAATTGTCGGGATTTCGGCTGTTTTCGGGAGAGACTCCAGGGCGACATCGACTTCGACGGTCAGCACATAGATCGGCTCGGGGTTACGGGGCCGGGCATCGAGTGAGCGCCGGGTGATTTTCAGGTTCGACAGGAGGGCGGGGGCGCAGCCGATTTTACGGCTGACCCGCTGCAGGACGAAGGCCTCGTCGTAGCCGAGCGGCACGTTCACTTGCTGGAGTTGTATTCGCATGATGGTTGAAGATTCCCCTGATACTATTTTTTAACCGTGAATCCCTGCGCCTGGAGCCAGAAAACCAGGTCCCTGGCCCAGGGGTGGGCGTTTTTAAAAGGGGGCTGCTTGTCAACGAGACCGATGCCATGGGTGCCCTTCTGGTAGATGTGAAGGTCGAAGGGAACCTGGTTCCGGCGCAACGCGTCGGCAAAGGCCAGGGGGTTCTCGGCCTTGACGCTGGCGTCCTCCCAGGTATGCCAGAGAAAGCAGGGCGGGGTTTGCGGGGTGACGTTTTGTTCGGCGGAGAGTTTGGCGATCATATCGGGAGAAGCCGAGGGGCCCAGCAGGTTGTCGCGGGATCCCTCGTGTGTGTTGGGGCCCATGGTGATGACGGGATAACACAGCACGCCCAGATCGGGGCGGGAACTCAGGCGATCCACCGGATCAGCCGCCTTCGGGTTGCCGGCGTCAAACTGGGTGAGCAGGGTGGCGGTGAGGTTTCCGCCTGCCGATGAACCCATGATGCCGATGCGGTTCGGGTCGAGGCCCCATTCGGTGGCGTGGGAGCGGACCGTGCGGACGGCGCGGGCGGCGTCCCAGAGCATGCAGGGATGCCGGTACCCGGCCGAGCCCAGACGGTATTTCAGCACGAAGCAGGTCACGCCATACTGATTGAGGAACAGGGCGTAATCATGTCCTTCATGGTCTGCCAGGAACTCATAACTGCCGCCGGCACAGATGATCATGGCGGCACCCGTGGCGTTGGCCGAGGGCTTGTAGACGGTGAGGGAGGGCTTGTCGCAGTCGTTGTTGCCCAGCGCGCCCGGTGCGCCATTGGGCCATAGGAGTATGGTCTGTGTTGTCATCGTGTTTCCTGTTCAGCCTGTTGAAGGGAGGGAACTTACCATGGATTGAGAACGATTTTGATAAAAATCTGCGGGGAATTAGTAGTCAGGAGTCAGAAGCCAGGAGCGGGGAGAGGGCAAACCGCAGATGAACGCGGAAAACGCGGATAGGAGGGGGGGCGGCGCAACCGCTGACGAATGCAGAAAACGCTGATGGGGAGGATAGACCATTGACCGGTGTTGAATGTGGCAGCTGAGGGATGCAAGGAATCATCCAAGCATGTTTTGAAGTAGTTTTATAACCATATCCACGGGGTTTGACATCAACATCCAGTTTATGCAATCTGCCCCGATGAATGCCTTGTATCTGATGATAATTATGGCTTTATTCGTTTTTGTGTCGCGTGGGGACGGAGCGCTCACCGATATTGCCGCTGGGGGCTCTAGCGTCCAGGTCTCGGAAACGAAGAATGCCAAATCCCTGGTTATCAGGCACTTCTGGCGTTCGGATGAATTGCGACCGGAGGCCAAGCAGTTTACCCATAAGAACATGGTCGAGCTGGAAAAAGTAGATCATGCTCGGCTTCTCGCCAGGTTCCAATACCAACAAACAGATATGGAGCTCACTATTTTTTCAAAACGAAAGGCAGTTACGCCATCTGATGAGGATGGGGACTCGCCAAAATCCGCCGAAAAATCAAGGAAAGGAAGTTATTGTAGAAGTGACGGAATCCTGCGCGTTAAATTGCTGGCCATTGGCGGGAAGGCTGCCGGCAGCATCAAAAGTGAAATAAAATTCAAATACTTAGAGGCGAAGGTTAACGGGAAAAGGCCATTGGTGTTGGTTCTTCCGCCCATCGTTGGCTCCACCTTGGTAGATCGCGACGTGGGCGCGCTATTTGCTCAAGGCGGGATGGATGTCATCATTCTGGAGATGGAGGACATGTTTCCGGCAAAAAAAACGCTGCATGAGATGAATGCGATAAGTGTTCAGACTGTAATAATGCTGAGAATGCTCATTCAAGCCATTCTCGGCGACCCCGTGAGACAAATAGACCGGGACAAGGTATGTGTTTTCGGGATGAGCTTCGGTGCGGTTCTTGCAGCCACTTTGGTGGGGATGGATGATAACGTGAAATACGCTTACTTGATTGGGGGTGGCGGTAATTTGGCCGATATCCTCACTTACAGTAACCAGCGGCGACTTGTCAATTTTCGTAATTATAACATCTCCTCGAACGGCAATTTCAGGAATCTGAAAAAAAACGAGCAGTTGAACCGGCTGTTCGCGGAAATGAGGTTAATAGCAGAGGCTGATCCTGTTTATTTCGCGAAAAAAGCCGCATCAAAGAAAATCCATATGGTGATGAGCACCAACGACGATATCATCCCTTTCAGGGATCAACTGGAATTGTGGAACGCCTTCGGGAATCCGGGATATGAGCTAAGCCGCCTTTCCCATATCGGAACGGTGATCCGGTGGTATATACGCTATCGTAACGATGCCTTGAAGTTTTTTTCCAAGTAATGAGGCTGCTCCATCCTGAGCAACAAGGCTCCTCACTTGAGCATGACCTCTTATAGGATCTGTCCCTTGGAGTCTCTTTGTGGTTACTGACGAACCTTCATGGGGCTGATATGCGCCCTACTTTTCGGGTTCGCCCATAAGCTTCGCGACGGTTGGTTCGATGGCTTTACCCCAGATTTCATAGCCCTTTGGGGTGGGGTGGAGAAAGTCGCCCATGATTTCCCTTGTTAGCATGCCGGTCTCAGTAAGGAGTTGGCTGTTGATGTCCAGGAAGAAGATCTGCTTGTCGTCCGATATCTTGGCGATCAGCTTGTTGGCGGCTTCGTTGTTGAGCCGCAAAGGATCGGTCGGTTTGGGGCCTCTGGGGAAGATGGCGAGCAGTAGTATCCTGGTGTCAGGGAGCTTGCTGCGGAGTTTTGTGCAGATGGCTTGGACGCCTGCGGCAATTTGTTCCGGCTTGCTCTTGTTCCGGGTGTTGTTTGTCCCGATCATGACGATGGCGAGTTTTGGGGCAATCCCTTCGATTTCGCCATGGTCCAGCCGCCAGAGGACATGCTCAGTGCGATCACCGCCAAACCCGAGATTCAGGGCATTTCGCTTGGCGTAGTATTGGTCCCATACCGCCTTGCCTTTTTTCTCGAAACCATGCGTGATGGAGTCACCGATGAAGACCAGGTCGACATTCCCCTTTTTTGCCAGCTTCACCTTTTCGTTATGACGGGGGAGCCAGCCA
>JAABPW010000090.1 GCA_011391785.1 Verrucomicrobiota bacterium | reverse complement strand
CCATAGCCAGGCCCACTATCTGACCCTTATCCTCCACGAACTTGTCTCCAACACCCTCAAACACTCCGCCCCGACAACGGCGGCGCCCGCCATCACCATCACCTTGCTCTCCGGGGAAGGCGAAACCGGACTGAACTTCGCCGACAACGGTCCCGGCTACCCCGATACCGTTTTAAGACAGGGATTCCATGCGAATGGAACCGGCCTGCAGATCATCGGGAACCTGGTCTCCTCGAGCCTTTGCGGCAAATTCCACCTTTTCAACGATGCAGGCGCCGCCATCTCAATCTCCTTTCCCCATGCGGAGCCGATATGACCCTGAAGGCCCGACGCCCAACACGCCTCCTGGTTGCGGAGGATGACCCTCTGGTCCGGCAAAGCCTCGTGGCATCCTCCCGGCGGCAGGGCTTCACCGTGATCGGCGAGGCCGCCACCGGCCCGGAAGCCGTGGAAAAGGCATTGGTACTCCGCCCCGACGCCATCCTCATGGATATCGAAATGCCCGGATTCAACGGTCTGGAAGCCACCCGCCGGATCCAGTCCCGCCAGCCCACCCCGATCGTCATCATCACCGCCCATGACTCCCCGGAATTGCTTGAGGCGGTTGCCGCCACCGGAGCCGGCGCCTATCTCATGAAGCTTCCCTCCGACACCAACCTGGTCTGCGCCGTTGCCATCGCCATCGCAAGGCACGCCGACCTGATAAAACTGGAGGATCTCTCCCGCCAACGGGAACGGCTCGTCCGCGAAGTGTATCACCGCGTGGCAAACCAGCTGGGAATCACCGCCACCCTCCTCCATCTCCAGTCCATCCGGGTATCCAATGCCGAAGCCCGCGCCATCCTCCTTGAAAGCGAAAACCGGGTCAGGGCCATGGCGAGGATCCACACCTTTCTCCAGGACACCCAAAGCCAGACGCACATCCGCCTGGGCGCATTCCTGTCCTCGCTCACCCGGCGCCTGGTTTCGGGACTCCGCCCCGATCTCGCCTGCCACGACTCCATCCCGGCTGACGATCCGGCCGTCTCTTCCGCCGTGGCAATCCCCTGCGGCCTGCTGATTCATGAACTGGCAATGAATTCCATCCGTCACGCCTTCCCGTCCAACCGCCCCGGGACCATCCGCTTCTGCCTCACCCGGCCCGACCCGGATAAAATCCGCCTCGCCGTTCAGGATGACGGACGGGGACTCCCCTCCGGATTTTCCATCGGGACAACGACCTCCCTGGGCCTGATGATCGTCAACGCCCTCGTGCGCGACCTGAAGGGCACCCTTTCATCCGCCAGCAGCGAGTCCGGAGCCGAATTCACCATCGAGTTCCCCCATGCCGAAAACCAGGAGATCCCATGAGCAAAACCGCCGCCGCAAAACCGACATCCCGCGTGATACGCGTCGCCATGATTGACGATCATTCCCTCTTCCTGGAATCACTCAAACCCATCCTCAATGCGGAACCCGATATCGAGGTGGTGGGCGATGCCACGGGACGGGAAGACGGCCTTGCCATGATCAGGCGCACTCAACCCCATGTCCTGATCCAGGACATCTGCCTGGGCCCCGATGACGGCTTGAAGCTGTTCAAGGAAATCAAGGGAGCCGCCCCGCGTACCCGCTGCCTGGTCCTGACGGGATTTGCGGAAAATGACTTCATCCTGCGGGCCATCCGCCAGCACATGGATGGATTCCTCCTGAAGAGCTGTTCCACCGCCATCCTGACCAATGCGATCCGGCAGGTGGCCGCCGGACACAAAATCTGGGACCACACCATCCTCTCCCGGCTGGCGGAACTGGACCCTTCCTCCGAACGGGCCCACCACGTCACCGGAATCAAGTCTCTTACGGCCGGCGAGCGGAAAATCGCCCACTGCATCGCCGAGGGAATGATTAACCGGCAGATCGGCACGGAGCTCCATTTGTCGGAAAAAACGATCCGCAACCGCATTACCGTGATCATGGAGAAACTCCAGGTCTCGCGCCGCTCGGGCGTGGCCGCCCTCTACACGAGAACCATAGAGCGCACCCGTTGAAATGACCCCCCCCTGGGGCGCATCTCCGAGTTTTGGACTATTCATTCCCAAGGTGGACCGGGACCTCCCGCCTTCGCTCAGGAAGCTACGGCGTGACACGCCGGGCACGGTCTGGTCAATTCATGCTCATCCTATGCATCTAACGCCGCCCGGAGGTCGGCGTCCACCTTAAGCCCTTGCGAGTTTTCTCAGTTGCGCTTGGGGAGGGGTGAATCTATTCTCAATGTTTCTCGGGAGCCGGCCATGGGGGCTGTTTCCCGGGAAACACTGTTAAGGGGCTCTTGTGGTTGAATATTTCGCTTATTGGATTACCGGATTTCTCAGCCGGACGGTGCCGCGGCATTTCGCCTATTGGATCAGTTTGCGGATGTCCGACCTGTATTTCTTTTTTGACAAGCGGGCACGTGAGGCCGTGATGGACAACCTCAATCATGTCATGGCGTACAAGGGACGCCATCCGACGCGGCTTGAGTTGCGTTTGACGGCCCGTATCACGTTCCAGTTTTTCGGGAAATACCTGGTGGATTTCTTCCGGTTCCAGAGCCTGGACGAGGACGATATCAAGCGGCTGGTGAAGGTCGAGCATCCCGAATACATCGAGCAGGCGTTAGCCGTGGGGCGGGGGGTGGTGGTGGTGACCGCCCATCTCGGGAACTGGGAGATCGGCGGGGCCGTGATGGCGGGTCTTGGCTATCCGATGAATGTCGTGGCTCTGCGCCAGCCATCGGCCAAGTTGAATGACTTTTTCCAGAAGCATCGCCGCAAGCGGGGTATGACGGTTATTCCCCTGGGTTCATCGGTTAAGAAACTCCTTGGGGCGTTGAAGCGGCGTGAGTTCGTGGCCTTGCTGGCCGATCGCGACTATTCGGAACATCGGGGCTTTACAAACCTGTGCGGCGCTCCCGCCTGTCTGCCGCGCGGGGCGGCGTGGTTGGCGGAGAAGACGGGCGCGGCGGTGCTTCCCGGATTTGTGTTCAGGAACGAGGACGACACGTTCCTGATGAAACTGTATCCGCCGATTATTCCGGAACCCGGAATGACCCATGAGGCCATCCAGCGCAAGATCGTGGAGGCCCTGGAGGACGGAATCGGGGCCTATCCCCATCAATGGTTCATGTTCCAGAAAGTCTGGGACGGAATCAGTTACGGCGATATGACCCGGTGAGGGATGTGCTATTTGACCGGCGCGGCTTCACCCGTCCGTCCGCACCTCGGACAGCAAAAGGAGTTTTTCCCCTTGGTCCGGTCAGTTGCCATCAACATCAATCCACATTTGCATTTCCCCTGGAAATGCGCCTGTGACAGGGATTTAGTAAACGCGTGGGCAAGTTGCTCCGCATTGTACATGATTTCCTTGTCACGGCGTTCTGCCATCTTCTGGGCCATTTTTGTCGGCTCTGCCATTTGGTTAATGTAACATAGGGAACGCAGAGGTGCAAGGTATTGTGCGGTGGTTCAGGGGTCGGTCTGCCTCTGTCGTAAAATCCATTACGCGCCACGTAGTAATCCGCACGACTATTTGAAAATTCATTTTCTGCATAAGATTTTGAATATTTGTATCGTAGCGAAAGGCGAAAATGATAAGTCGCGAGGAAAACATTAAGGTGAGATTCAACGCGGCGATTCGACGGCTTGTGCTTTGGATGGCTGGTATCCTTGTTATTGCGTTCTTAATCGCCGTGGCGGAGAAGTTTCCTTAGTGGCGATGACGGAAGTGATGACTCATGAAAGTGAAGAACATTAACGGGAAGGATCATTTTGTGTGAGTGTGTCGTAGTCGGCTTGAGCATAGGAAGCATTTCTGCGGCCCGAATCTTCCCTTTCATTGTAACGAAATTATGTGCTTCTAGAACCCGGAAATCCGGGCTCATGTCCAGAAGGATGGCTTGCAGAACGACGCCTGATACATTGTGCCGTTGTGCAAAAAGCACAACAACAAAATTGGTGCAACTTTGGCCATTCGCGATTCGTTTCCCCTTGTCCCGGAGAATGTCAGCGAAACTTGCGGAGCTGTTCGTGATGACAAAAGGTCCTGTCATTCAAGACGCCACAAACCTTGTGGTGATCTAAATGACTTACGCGTAATGGCTTCTTTTGATAGCGTGTCATTCATAACAGCGACGGGACGGGTCAGTGGCGACTTTGCTGGATCCGGTTATCGCTTTCATAAGAGGACGGGCAGGTTGTTATAGTGGTGGAATACAATGGAGTGGGATTCGATGTGGCGGGGGTGCCCTCGTATGACAGCAAGCAGTTCGGTTATGGACTTTTCAGTATCCGGGAACAATTACAGAATGTGGGTGGTACTCTGGAGGTCAACTCCATCAAAGGCGAAGGAACGAAGGCGATCATGAAGGTGGCGGTTGGCGTAAGTTCGGATGAGCAGGGAGATTTGGAATGAAGCAAAAGACTCGAATTATGATTGCTGATGACCACAAGATCATGCGGGAGGGCTTGCGCGTCATGCTCACCGGAAACGATACGATGGAAGTGGTGGCTGAGGCCGAAACCGGACGGCAAGCTGTCACCATGGCTCTACAGCACAATCCTGATATCGTCACCATGGATATTGGCTTTCCGGACATCAATGGTGTCATTGCGATCCGGGAGATCTTGTCGCAAAACCCGGATATCAACATCATTGTCCTTTCCATGCATGCCGACCCTCATTATGTGGTCGAGAGCATGAGGGCCGGGGCAAAGGCCTTCCTCCTGAAGGACTGCGCGTTCAGCGAACTGATGGCGGCGATTAATGCCGCGGCGAAGGGACGCCGATACTTGAGCCAGGCCGTGACCGGTATTGTGGTGGAGAATGTGCTGTGCGGGAACTATCCAGGCACGGCATCCGCCCTTGCCCGCCTGACAGACCGCGAGATTTCGGTTTTGAAATTGATGACCGAGGGCGCTACGGTAAAGGACATGGCCGAATGCTTGAATGTGGCCAGTACCACCATCGCCACTCATCAACAGAGGTTGAGGAAAAAACTTGGCGTTTCCAATATCGTGGAACTCACGAAATTGGCGATTCGCGAAGGCCTGATCCCGCTCGACTCCGGAATCAGTTCCTCCTC
>JAABPW010000100.1 GCA_011391785.1 Verrucomicrobiota bacterium | reverse complement strand
CCTTTTCCCACGATGACCTGGTTCATTCCGTTCTCGCCCGGATAGACGATCACCAGCCTCAGGCCGAGATATTTAACGGCCATGTCGTTCAGGGTGTCCAGAAGCGGGGAGGACAGGGATTCGGGGGTCAGACTTGGTTTTTCGCGACGCGTTGCCACGGTTAAATCTCCTCCAGTGTTTGCTGTATTATCATCCAGCGGGTGGGATGCAGTCAAGGAGGGATAAGGACAGTAGTCAGTAGACAGTAGTCAGAATACAGAAGACAGGAGTTAATTCTGAATCCTGTCTACTGACTACTGACTACTTCCTACTGTCACCTCAGGTGACCCAACTTGTGTTATTGCGGAAGCTGGGGGGGCTGTCTATAATCCGCCCCCGAATGTTTAAGGAATCAGGCGGGGCGCTACGCTTGAAACGAGGGAAATGACTGTGGATCTTGACCGACAAGTGGCGGATGTAACCGCGTTGATCAGGGAGGTTCTGGAAGGAACCAGCCTCAAGCCGTTGCTCGGCCAGGTCTCCAGCTCGCTCTATGGCGGCAAGATGCTGCGCAGTCGTCTGGCCCTCCGGGTGGGCGCGGCGGCAGGAATTCCCCAGGACACGCTGATCCGGGGCTCCGCCGCGATCGAGATGCTCCACGCGGCCAGCCTGCTCCATGATGATGTCATTGACGGGGCCAACATGCGCCGGGGAGCGCCAGCTTTCTGGGTCAGCCGAGGCACCTCCGGATCTGTCCTGGTGGGCGACCTCATGGTGTGCCTCGCCTTTTCCCTGGTCATGGAAACCGGATCACGGGAGTTGATTTCCGAGTTTGTGGCGCGTTCGCGTGAAATGTGTGAGGCCGAGGTTGAGCAGGAGCTGGTGCGGCGCGAAACACCCGACTGGACGACCTCCGTCACCCTGGCCCGGCGGAAAACCGGATCCCTGTTTGCCTTTGTGGGCTACCTCGCCGGCAGCCGGTCACCCGAATTCGGCGCGGTCCTGCGGGAATGCGGCTACCTGGCCGGTACGGCCTACCAGCTGGCCGATGACCTGTTCGACAGCTACGGGGATCCCTCGACCTCCGACAAGTCCCTGGGGCTTGATGCGATGAAGCCCAAGATCACCGCGGCCTCAGGCTGGCGGCATGACCGGGTCGGCGCCCCGCAGAACCCCCTGGCCTATATCGATGAACTCTTCGTCAAGGCGGATGCGCTCCTGGCCGACAGCCCTGAGGTGCAGAATGCCTGGCGGGACTACATGAGCCAGGACCTGCGCCCCTCCATCGATAAATTCGTCAAGATGTTCGCGGCGGAGGTCAGTAGACAGTAGGCAGTAGACAGAATTCTCCTGACTACCTGGATCCTGACTTCACACTCATCCCATTGCATTCTTATTCTTAATCGTAATCTTAATCTTAATCGTAATCCTCTGCCCCGGAATGGATTAAGATTAAGATTACGATTAAGATTAAGATTTGGATTGCGATGTTGCTGTCTACTGACTTTCTCTCTTCTGCCTGAATATACGAAGATTATGCCCGAATATCCAAGAAGCCTGACAGGTTCTGTCGCATCGTGATGGGGTATCGGATCATAGTCGGCGTAACGAAGGGCAGAACCATGTTGCGAGAATCATTAGACAAGGGTGAATTTGTCATTACCTGTGAATTTGTTCCCGGTCGGGGGAAGAGCGGTTCCTCGATTGACGCCCCGGTGAATTTTGCCCGCGACATTGCCAAGGGCGGTCCCCGGATTCATGCGGTCAGCCTGACTGACAGCCCGGGTGGCAATCCCTCGATCATGCCCGAGATTCTTGCCACGGAAATTCACCGCGAGGGAGTCGACACACTCGTCCATTTTTCGTGCCGGGACATGAACCGCAATGCCATGGAGTCGCGCGTGATGTCCCTGGCCCGCGCCGGGGTCAAGAACCTTCTGGTGGTGACGGGCGACTATCCCATGAGCGGATTCGAGGGGAACGCCGCCGGCGTGTTCGACCTGGATTCCGTCCAGGCGATCAAGTACATGAAGTCGATGAATGACGGGCTGGAGGTGCCCGGGCCCAAGAAGGGGACCAGCGTCCGCCTGCCGAAGACGGAGCTGCTCCTGGCCGTGGGCGTTTCTCCTTTCAAGATGACCGAGGCCGAGCTGCTGCCGCAGTTCTTCAAGCTCGAGAAGAAAATCAAGGCCGGGGCGGACCTGATCATCACCCAGCTGGGCTACGACATGCGCAAGTTTCTCGAGGTCAAGCGGTACCTGGCCAGCCGCGGGTTGAAGACGCCGGTGATCGGCAATGTCTATGTCTTGAGCTACGGCGCTGCCAAGGCCATGCATGCGAACAAGGTTCCGGGCTGCGTGGTGTCGGATGAATTGCTGGCCCTCCTCGAGACGGAATCCAAGGAGGAAGACAAGGGCAAGGCCAAGCGCCTGGAGCGGGCGGCCCGGATGGTGGCCATGTTCAAGGGGATGGGGTTCAACGGGGTCCATATCGGCGGGTTCGGCCTGAAAACCGCCGATTTCCAGTTTATCATCGATCGTGCCGCCGTGCTGGAGTCGCGCTGGGAGGAGTTCATCCCCGAGGTCTCCTTCTCGCGCCAGGGCGAGTTCTTCGCCTTTCCGCCGCCGGCCAGTTACCGGGCCGGGGCCGCAGACGAGGATGTCCTCAAGCGCATCGCGGCGGGACGACCGTTGCTGGCGTTTCAATTCTCGCTGCTGATACACCGTCTGGTCTTTGAGCGCAAGAGTCTCGGGTTCTCGATGATGGCCAGCTATTACAAGGCCATCGGAGACAAGTCCCCGCTGGCGAAATTTTCCCACTTCAACGAGCATGTCATGAAAATGATGATGTTCCGGTGCAAGGATTGCGGCGATTGCGCCCTGCCGGATATGGCGTATTGCTGTCCCATGGGCAAGTGCGCCAAGAACCAGCGGAACGGGCCCTGCGGCGGCGGCCTGAACGGCATGTGCGAGGTTTACCCCGACGAGCGGCCGTGCGTGTGGACGGTGGTTTACAACCGGCTGAAAAGCGTTGGCAAGGTCGAGGAGATGCGCATCGGCTATAATTTCCCCCGCAAGTGCGAGCTCGACCACACCTCGGGCTGGGCCAACTATTTCCTCGGGCGTGATCATGCGGCGCCCGCCCCCGCCGCACCCCCCGTCCCCTGATCCGACGGAAAAACTTTACCACCCGCTTCGCTGGAGGTGCGGAGGATGAGGGAGAGGAAGAGAATGTTGCGGGAATTGAATGCGGCGGGTACACCGCCTTAAATTCCCGCAACCCCGCTCCTTGAGGCCAATCCGGGAGAAGATGCCCCTCGCTATCTTCCTCCAGGGTGGTGTTGCGGCATTTTTAATCCCGCTTCAGCGGGAGTGAAAATGCCGCAACATTTTCTTCCTCTCCCGCAAACCTCATCCTCGCTCCGTGGTCAATCCTGGCTGTTGATGATGCCAGCCATTTGAAAGACCCTGCCTCAGGCGCTGCTGCGTTTCTCGATCTGACGGATGAGGTCGGTGAAGATGAAGTGGTGGAAGGGGAGGCAGGCGTACCAGTAGAGTTTGCCCCAGAGGCTTTCGGTGTTGAAGTAGGCCTGGACCCCGAGGGTGTTGACGGCGCCACCGGGCTCGATCGTGAACCGCAGCCAGGCTTGTCCGGGCAGTTTCATCTCCGCCCTGAGCAGTAGCATGGCGTCCGGCTTGAGCGCCTCCACGCGCCAGAAATCGATTACATCGTTGAGCCGCAGTTCAGTCTGGTGCCGCCGGCCGCGGGAACTGCCGACGCCCATGAGGATGCGGTCCAGCAGGCCCCTCAGTCGCCACAGCCAGTTCGAGTGGAACCAGCCCTCCTCGCCCCCGATCCGGCAGATTGAATCGAACAGGGCGGCGGGGCTCTGGCGGGTCGCCAGTGAATACCGGGCGCCGTAGCGGGGCGGCGTCTTGAGCTCGTGCAGCTTGATCGCCAGCTCCCAGGCCGGCGGATAGGCGTCGGACCAGCGGGTGTGGACCCGGTCCTGCTCCTCCCGCGTCATCGCCATCAGGACGGCGTTCTTGTACGTCATGGGAGTGAAGGGGATGAGCTCGCGGATGGCGTTGTTGCGGCAGACGACCTCGTTGAAGACCCCTTCCATCAGGCACCAGGTGATGGCGTGCGGCACGGGGGTCAGGAGGCTGATCACATAGGAGGTGAACTTCACGGGCAGGGCCGGTAAGGGGGGAAGCCAGCGTTTCCGCCCCTGAATGGCGGCCATCGACTGGATCATTTCCTCGTAACTGAGGATGTCGGGCCCCCCGACATCAAAGGAGCCGCCGGTGGTTTCCGGGGTTTCAAGCACCCCCACCAGCAGGAGGATCACGTCATGGATGCTGATGGGCTGGCATTTGGTCTTGGCCCAGCGGAAGATCGGGATCACGGGCAGTTTCCTGACCAGGTGGTGCAGGATCTCGTAGGAGGCGCTACCGGCCCCGATGATGATGGCGGCCCTCAGCACCGTGACGGGCGTGCGGCCCTGCCGCAGTTCGTTGGCGACCGCCATCCGGCTCCGGAGATGCGGCGAATAGTCACCCTGTTCATCGCCCAGTCCGCCCAGGTAGATGATGCGCCGGACGGCTTTCCGTTCGGCGGCGATCCGGAAGTTTTTCGCGGTCTCGATTTCGACGCGCTCCAGCTTTGATGGTCCCATCAGCAGGGAATGGATCAGGTAGTAGGCCGTGTCGACGCCCTCCATCGCGGCCTCCAGCTGGGCCGGGTTGAGGGCATCGGCGACCACGATCTCCACTTTCTTCCAGCGGTTCTCCAGTTCAGGGGCGGGGGCGCGGACCATGATGCGGACCGAATACCCCCGTGAGATCAGCGTGGGCACAAGCTGCCCGCCGATGTAGCCCGTGGCGCCCGTCACCAGAACTTTGCCGATCCCCGGCTGGGGCCGGGTCGGCAGGAGCTCGCACATCAGTTCGGCATCGGTGAATTCCATCTTTGTGATTATTTCTTCTCCGGCAGCACCACGGAGATGGCCAGTTTATTGGTGTCGAGAATCGAGGCGGCGGCGAGCCGGATCTGCTCGGGGGTGATGGCCTCGATGCGCTGGCGGGTGGTGAAGTCGTAATCATACCCCAGGCAGGTCAGCTCGTTCACGGAGCAGCTCATGGCGAGTCCGGAATTGTCCTCCAGCTGCATCTCCTGCCCGCCGATGAGGATATTGCGGGCGCGCTCGATTTCCTCCGGATCCAGCCCCTGGGTGGTCACCCGGCTGATTTCCTCCCTGAACAGGCGCTCCACCTCGGGCAGGGTGTCCGGCCGGGTTCCGGCAAAGAGGGTGAAGAGGCCGGCGTCGAGGCCGATGCGCTGCCTGGTGCTGGCGTAGTAGGCCAGTCCGCGCTGTTCCCGGACGGTTTCGAAAAGGCGTGAGGACATCCCGCCCATGGCGGCTTCCAGGACCTGAAGGGCATCGCGCCGGGGATCGGCCAGTCCCACGCCGGGCACCCCGTAGATCACGATGCACTGCTCGCGGGGTTCGCGCTTCTCCAGCCGCGCGGGCAGGGCGGGCTTGGGGGTGAAGGCCATCCGGGCGGGAGCCCGGTCGGCACGGATACGCTTGATGTATTTCTCGGCAAGCGCCTCGGCGTCCTTGGCGGTGATGTCACCGAAAATGGACAGGGTCATGTTCCCCGTTACCGCCTGCCGGTGGAAGTAGTCAGTCAGGGCGGCCTGGTCGAGGCGGCTGACCGACTCCTTGCGTCCCATCATATTGAGCCGGTAGGGGTGGCCGGCGAAGATCACGTTGTTCAGTGCGTCCTTGGCGATGTTCATGGGCTGTTCCCGCTCGGAGTCAATGATGGCGAGCTGGATGGTCCGCTGCTTGTTGACCTCGTTGGTGGGGAAGGCGGAATTCCCCAGGCAGTCGAACATCACATCCATCAGGACATTGGCGTCACCGGACAGGCATTGTCCCCTCAGTCCGAAGCTGTTGAAACCCGCGAAGGCGGAAAGGTCGGCGCCCAGCTTCTCAAGGGATTCGGCGATGGTGACGGCGCTGCGGGTTCCGGTGCCCCGGATCAGGAGTTCGGACATCATCTGCGTGATGCCGCTGGTATTCTCGTCCTCGCTGATGACGCCGCCCGAGAACGCCGCGCAGACATAGACGAAGGGAAGGCGGTGGTCCTCGCGCAGGATCAGGGGAACCCCGCAGGCCAGCTTCCGCTTGGTGACGGTCGAGGGCTGGCTCATGGCGGCGGGAAGCGTGCCGGCGGCCGGGGCGGTATCGGGACCGAGGATGACGATGGTGCGGTTGTCCACGCGGAAATATTTACGGCTGACTTCCTGGAGGTCCTCCGGCGTGATCGCCTGGAGCCGCTCCAGATAGGTTTCGGCGGCCCGGGGGTTCTGGAGGAACATCTCGCCCTCGGCATAACTGGCGGCTTGGCCGTGGGCGGATTGGAGGGACGCCAGGGTGCCCACGAGCATCATGCGGCGGGCCTTCTCGATTTCATCCTTTGAGAAGGCGGTTTTCGAGAGGGAGGCGATGGCTTCGAGGATGGCCTCCTGCGCCGAGGATTCGCGGGCGGGATCGAGGATGGCGCTGACGGAGAACATCCCCGCATCGCGGAGGGTGAAGGACTCGGACTCAATAGTGTGGACCAGCTTGCGGGTTTCCTTGATGTCCTGCACCAGGCGGGAACTCTGGCTACCTCCCGCCAGCCGGGCAAGCAGGTCGAGGGTCGGGGCGTCCTTGTCGGAGAGGGGGACGGTGTGGAAGGAGACCACCATGCGTGAAACGGCGTAGTTGCCGGATTGCCGGACGAACCGCGGTCCGAGCTGGCGGGGTTCGGCCGGGATATAGAGTGGCGGATTGGGCTTGCGCTTGAAACTGGAAAAGGCCTTGGTCAGGGCCTCCCGGGCGTCCGCGATCTGGATATCCCCCGCGATCACCGCGACCATGTTGTCCGGGATATAGCGGCGGTGGTAGTAGTCCATCAGATCCTCGCGGGTGACGGACTGGAAGATTTCACGGATTCCGATGATGGGCTGGCGGAGCGGGTGGACGGAATAGGCGGTCCTGAAGAAAAGCTTCTGCAGGCACGATGAGGGATTATCCTCTCCCATCCTGAATTCGCTGAGGATGACGTTTTTTTCACGTTGCCATTCGCTGTCGGGGAAGGAGGCGTTGACGATGGCGTCGGCATAGGTCTCCAGCGCCGTCTTCCAGTTCCGGGAAGGGACATCGGTGAAGAACACGGTGCGGTCGAGGCTGGTGTAGGCGTTCAACTTGCCGCCCAGGCCGATGATGGTCCTGCTGATCTCGTTCGGCTTGCGGGTGGGGGTTCCCTTGAAGATCATGTGTTCGACGTAATGCGAGAGGCCGGCTCCGAGCATGTTGCCCTCGTGGATGGAGCCGGAATTCACCCAGACCTGGATCGAGACCACCGGGGCGGCGTGGTCTTCCTTCAGGATGCAGGTCAGGCCATTGTCCAGGGTGAAGCGGACCAGGCGGTCGTTGGACTGCCTGAGGGTGGTGAGCGCGTCCGTGTCGGTTTTATCGGCGGGAAAGGCGGGGAGGGTGGCGAGGAGGAGGCCGCAGGCGGCCGGCAGGAACCAGGGTTTATGTGTCATTTTGCGTTTCCTTTGGGGGGATCTTCTTTTTCCGTGGCGAGACCTTTTTTTTTGCAGGGCGGGCGGAGGCGGGGAGAAAGGGGTCGGTGAAGGCGGCCTGGAAGGAATAGCCGTTGGCGAAATCCTCCTTCTTGTCGCGGTCCGTTTTCCCCAGCAAGCCGTGGTTGACGAGATTGAAGACCAGCTCGCCGAAGTCTTCCGTCCGGGTGATGCCCCACTGGGCGAGGACGGTGCGGGCGATGGGGCCGAATTCCTGGAGGGTGTAGCGGCGGATGCCCTCCAGGAGTTCCTGGCCGGTGATATGCCGGGCGGGTCCCTGGTCCGGCTTCTTCAGGTCCTTAATGGTGAAGTTCAGGGCGTGGCGCAGGAAAAGGTACGCCTCGCGCGGGTAGCGGGGATCTTCCTTGAGCAGGAGGGCGAGTGTCTCGTCGAATCCGGGTTTTTTCATGGTTTCAATTCAGTCAAGCGCCTGGCGGATGCGATCCGCAAAGGCCTGCATTTCGTCTGGGCTTTCGTATTTCCTGGCGATCCAGGTGCCATGGAAGTCGTCGGTGGTGAACCGCGGGATGACGTGGAAGTGGATATGCGGGACCACCTGGTTCGCGGCTTTTCCATTGGCCTGCGCCACGCTGATGCCGTCGGCCTGGAGCCCCTTCATCTGGGCGCGGGCGATCCGCTGGACCACGGTGATCAGTTTCTGGAGCACCTCAGGCGGGGTGTCCATCAGCGGGTTGTGGTGCGACTTGGGGATGACGAGGACGTGCCCCTTGACGACGGGGCCGATATCCATGAAGGCAAGGCTGTCGTGATCCTCGTAGACTTGCGTGCAGGGGATTTCCCCCTTGATGATTTTGCAAAAAATGCAGTCATGACTCATGGTCGATTCTCCACGTTCTGGTGCTGATACCGATTTCAAAATGTATCATAGCGGCAAAAAGCCGCAAGCAGAAGCAGGGGGGCTTCCCCAATTTCGGGCGCATCTCTAGGTTTTGGGCTATTCGTTTTCAGGGTGGACCGCGACCTCCGGGCGCGGTTTGGTCAATCCATGGTCATCCTATGCGCCTAACGCCGCCCGGAGGTCGGCGTCCACCTTGAGCCCATGCGACCAGGTGCCAAAACTCGGAGATGCGCCTTGGTATTTTTGGGTTTGACTTTGGGGGCATGGATTGGCAACACTCTAACTTAATTGATTAGAGAACCTCTTGTATTCGTGGACTATCGATGGAGGACAGAATTATGAAGTCATGGTTAAAGGCGTTGTTGACGGTTGCGGCGATTCCCCTGGTATCCAGCTTGAGTGCTTTCGGGCAGGAGGATGAGGGCTATGCCAATGAGGGTCCCTGGCTTCTGTCCCTGAGGCTGGGAGGTCAGTTTAATGACAACCGCGATGGCGTGAAGGATAACAAGGAGAGCAATCTGGATCTCTTCATTGAGCCCCGTGCTGATTTTCAGCTCCGTGACGGCGAGCGCACCCTGCTGGATCTGGCGGTTCTCCCCATGGTCAAGTGGCACAGCAATCCCCGTACCCCGGAGGAAGGCGGCGCCCAGAACGACACCGAGCTTTTCGGCACGGTGGCTCTCGAGTTGATGCACCAGTTGTCCCCCCGCGTGACCCTGACCCTGGGTGATGCGCTCACCTACAATGACGACCCGGAAGTGGACAATGGCGGCGCGAATGTCCGTTCCAGCAACAACCATATCTGGAACACCTCCCATGCGGGCGTTGATGTTTCCCTGACGGAAACGATGGCCGCCGGCGTGACGGGAAGCTACGCGATGAAGCGCTACGATGATTCCGCCGTTGCCGCCAACGAGGATGAGGATATCATGAATGGCGAGGCCTATCTGAAATTCAAGACCAGCCTGAACCTGGACATCTCCGGGTTGGTCGGGTACTCCGATTTCAAGAACGAGTCCACGTCGCGTCCTCGCGGCTCCCAGGTGATGTCGGCCGGGATCGGGATCGAGAAGCGGTTCAGTCCGGACCTGATCGGGAAGTTGGCGGGCGGGTACCAGCACGGCGAGTATGACGATTCCGGAGTCGATTCCCTCGACACCCCGAATGGTTCCGCTGAGCTGGTGATGCGCGCGGCGTCCATCACCCGTTTCCGCGTGGGCGCCAGCTACGGCCTGTATGCGCCTTATGTCCGTCCCTATTCCATCCAGACGCTGACGGTGTTCAGGGCGGGTGTGGATCATGACGTGCTCCCGGGCCGCTTGACCCTCAGCCTGAACGGGCAGTACGGGTCCGGCGACTACAAGGAGGAAGGTGCTGATCTTTCCGGCGGAACTGACAACCTGACCTCGGTCGGGGTGAGCGCCAATTACCGCATGAACCGGACCTGGTCGGTCGGCGGCGGATATACTTACGAGAACTGGGATTCCGATATGCGCGAGCGCGAGTCGTTCGCCCGCAACATGGTTGATTTCGGCGTCAAGGCGCAGATGTAGGTTTTCACGCCTCCCGGAGCCTGCTGGCTTTCGCGGGGCATGGCATAGCGGCTGGTGAGGTTTCACAGACCTCACCAGCTTTTTTCGGAGACAGGGATAGCATGGCTGAAAATCCTCAAGAAAACGCCCATTTCATGGATTATTGGCGGATGGTCAAGTCCCGGATTGAGGTGGTGCTCGCCGTTTTCCTCTTCGTGGTCACCGCCGGCGTGGTCATCACGCTGTCGCTGCCCAAGACCTACATGGCGGCCACCCGGATCAAGGTCAGGCAGGACACGCCCAATATGTCCCCCTTTACCGCCCCCTCCCAGCAGCAACAGATAATGTCGGTGTACGACATGTATTTCCTGCGCACGGAGTTCGAGGTCATCCAGTCGCGCCCGATCCTGTACGAGGTCATCCGGAATCTGCGCCTGGACGAGCATTTCGGGCGGATTTATTCGGACGATGGCGGGAAGCTTTCGCCGGCGGAATGCTACAAGATCCTGGCGGACAGCATGAAGGTGCAGCAGTACCGCGATACCAATTTGATCGAGGTCCGCATCTACCGCAGCACGCGCCGGAGTTCCAAGGAGGTGGCCCGCAAGGATTGCGCGCTGATCGCCAACGAAATCGCCTCGGTGTACCGGGACAGCCGGATGAAGCAGACCCGCAGCGAATCCGAGCAGGGCTTGGCGGCCCTTCGTGAAGCCTACAGGGCGCAACAGCTGAAGGTCGAGGAAGCGGAGAAGAGGCTCGAGGGAATCCGGAAGGACCTGAAGGTCAGCGTCTTCACCACGGGGTACGCCGGCGGCGCATCGGTGGCCTCGCTGGATAACGCCAAGCTGGAACGGCTGGAATTGAACCGGATCTCCTCCCGCAAGGAGATGCTGGACCGCGAAACGCGGCTGAAGCAATTGGAGAACCTCAAGGGGAACGACCTCCTGTTTTCCTCCTCCTATGTGATCCAGGACCCGACCCTCACCTCGCTGCGCCAGCAGCTTACCGAGTCGGAGACCAATCTCAAGCGCCGGCAGGAGATGTTCGGCGAGCGGCATCCCGACGTGGTCGGGGCGCAGTCGGTGGTCGAGGACCTCAAGAAGAAGATTGATGATACCCTCAAGGGGCAGATCCTGGGGTTGCGGACCAGCTACGAGATCGCCCGCAAGGACTTCCAGGCGGCGGAAAAGGATCTGGAGGATGCCAAGAAGGACGACATCAATGCCCGCGGCGAGCAATACCTCCCCTTTGCCAAGGCGGAGGGCGAAGTAGCCCGGCAACGTCTGATGCGCGATACGCTCGAGACCCGGCTTGTCCAGGAGAACATCGGCATCGATCTGCCCCGCACTCCGGTGGAGGTCGTGGATCCCGCCGAGGTGCCTGGCGAAAATGAGCCGGTCAATCCCAAGATCCTTCTGAACGTCATCCTGAGCATCATCATGGGCCTGGGCTGCGGGATCGGCCTGGTATTCTTCGTCGAGTATGTCGATACCTCGGTCAAGACCGTGGAGGATATCGAGAAGTTCATCGGCTCGACCATCATCGGGATCATTCCCCAGAAGGTGCGCCCCCTGCCGGATGAGGGGACGGACAGTCCCCATGCCGAGGCCTACCGGGTGTTGCGCATGAACATGGAGCTGTCCAAGAAACTGGGCGGGGGCAACACCCTCTGCCTCACCAGTGGCGGCGCCGGGGAGGGCAAGTCCCTGACTCTTTTCAACCTGGCCTACATCTTTTCCCAGACCGGGAAGAAAGTCCTGGTGATCGACTCGGATATGCGCCGGCCCACCCAGCATAAGATGTTCAAGGTGTCGAACCGCCTCGGGCTTGCGGATGTGCTGCTTGACCGCGTGTCGATCGACGAGGCCATCATGCCGTCGGTCGTTTCCACCATTGATTTCATGCCGAGCGGCAAGTTGCCCTCCGCCGCGCACGGGATCCTGAACGCGCAGCGGCTGCGCCAGATCATCGATCATGTCAAGACGAAGTACGACTACGTGTTCTTCGATTCCCCGCCGATCATGGGCGTGAGTGACGCGGGCATCCTGTGCAGCGAGGTGGATGGCGTGCTGCTGGTGATCCAGCACCGCACCTATCCGCGCGCGGTCTCGGGTCGCGCCAAGACCATGATCGATAATTCCGGCGGCAACCTGCTGGGCGTGGTTCTCAATAACCTGAACGTGAGCCGCGACTACTATTATTATTACAGTTCCTCCTACAATTATTCGTACGGCAACAGCGCCAAGGAGCGCCGCCAGGACCGCGTCGAGAAGGCGCTGGCTGACAAGGTCGTGCCGCCGAAGGGGACCCAGGTGAAGGGCGCGTGAACAGAACTGTCCATACCGGATTGACCGCGCTTGCCTGCGCGGTCGCCATGGCCTGCCTGGCGGGATGTCTTTCGGGCCCCGACAAGGGGGGGGCGGTCAAGCCCTATGTCCCCGTGATGAAACGACCCCTGGCCAAAGCCCCCGCGCGGGCCCCGGGGCGTGCCCTCCAGCCGAAACCGCGGTGGGAGGATCCTTCTTCGACGGGGCTTGTTTCCTCGGTGACGAACCGCATGTCGAACCTGGTCCTGGAGAAGACGGGACGGGTGCTGCGCAAGGGGGACAAGATCCAGATGACGATCTACGCCCCGCCTGAGCCGTTTTCCTGTGTGCATGTGGTGGATGAGGATGGGCGGCTCAATATCCCCCTGCTGGGCACCATGA
This sequence comes from Verrucomicrobiota bacterium, assembly GCA_011391785.1. Classification (GTDB taxonomy): domain Bacteria; phylum Verrucomicrobiota; class Kiritimatiellia; order CAIKKV01; family CAITUY01; genus JAABPW01. The sequence continues at coordinate 12,131 of JAABPW010000100.1, read as the reverse complement.
CCGTGGCCGGGCAGTCCTGCGGCGACGCGCAGCGGGCCATTGAAAAGGCCTATATCGACCAGAAGATCTACAAGATGGTCACGGTCATCATCGTGCCGCCGGAAGGTGAATACACCGTGTCCGGCGAGATGATCCGCCCGGGACCCTATCCCCTGACCCGTGACCTGACCTTGTTGCAGGCCCTGGGGCGGGCAGGACGGTATACGGAGTGGGCGGACAAGACCAAGGTGATCCTGACGCGCGACAATGAGCGCGTGGAGATCATTCTGGATGATATCAAGTCGGGGCGGCGCCAGGATGTGGTGATCATTCCCGGCGATGTGATCGAGGTCCCCCGTTCACGGTACTAGGCGGAGCCTTCGAAAGGCTTGACGGAACCGTGCGGTTGGTGGATAATTTCGAAAGTCTTATTGAAGATTCAGGCTTTGGTGAATTCCAAAACAGGAGGAGTGAGAATGAAGAAGCTGATGACGGGTCTTGTATTGGCGGCGTTGGTGATGATTCCCCTGTCAGGTTTGACGGCTGAAACGCCTGCGACCCCGGCTGAACGCGCGGCGAAAGCCGTAGCTTCGACCGAGGCGGCCTACCAAAACGGGTTGGCGACCCTGGCCTCGGTCCAGAAGGAAGTCGACCAGGCGAATGCGAATTTGGCCAAGGCGGAGGCGGACCTCAAGCTGGCCGAGGCGTCCGGCGACAAGGAAAAGATCAAGACCGCCCGTGCTGAGCTGGCGAAGGCCCAGCGCCAGGTGAACATTGCGAACCGCAAGCTGAAGGATGTCACCGCGCTTGTCGAGAAGCTGAAGATGACCGTTGAGAAGGCCAAGGCGGCGGCCGAACAGGTCGCGCAGGCCAAGACGCCCGGCGAGGCGAATGCGGCCGCGTTGCAGGCGGATCGGGCGGCAGCCCGGGCGGCCGGCATCCTCAAGGCCATTGCAAATGCGATTAAGCCCACGCGCCTCGAGCTGAAGGGTATGACGATTCCGACGACTACAACCAGCACCACCCAGCCGTCCCCGACGCCTGTGGGGAAACGGGGTTAAGTTCCCCCGGCCCGTGAAGACAAAGCCCCCTCCATCCGGAAGGGGCTTTATTTTTTATCATGAAGGCATATGACCGAATCCGAGTGGACCAGTGGTTCCTGACAGTGATCGGGGTGGTGCTCCTGGTCCTGGCGCTGGCTGGTGCCGTGTTCGCCGCCAAGGCGGCGGTGGCGTCCCGCCTGTCCTTCCAGTCCCAGTTCGGTTCCGAGCGTGATGATGTCGAAAAGGTCCTGGATAACTGCCGCAGGGCCTACGCCCTCTATCCGCACAATTATTACTTCAGCATCTATGCCGCCGAGATGGCCTATTACCGCGCCCCCGAGGCGCAGGGCAGTGTCCGTTCCTCCCGGTTGCGGCAGGCAAACCTGTGGTGTGACCGCGGACTCCAGCAGAATCCCTACAAGAGCCAGCTACGCCGGCTGAAAACCCGGTTCCTCTGGGAGGACTCCCCGGCGAAGGCCATCGAGTATTGGCGGGATTACACGGACTGGCATTTCTGGGAGCCCCACAACCATGCCACCCTGGCGGAGTTGCAGGCCCGGGCGGGTGAGTTCGAGGAGGCGGAAAAATCCCTGGCCTGGGTCAAGGTGGATCCCGCCGCCCATGAGGCGGCCCGGCGCGTGGTGCAGCGGGAAAAGGACGCCTGGGACGTTGCGGTAAAAGGGGGGGCGGAGGAGTGGGGCGAATGACGGGACTCGAACCCGCGACATTCAGAATCACAATCTGACGCTCTAACCAACTGAGCTACATTCGCCGTCGTAATTGAAGGAGCGAATCATCCACACCCGGGGGGCTTTGATCAAGCAAAAACAAATGAGAATATTAGCGCTGGAACTTTCAACGGAAGCCGGCACCCTGGCCTGGATCGAGGAGGGCGAGGTGCGGCTGCAGCTGGAATGGCCCGGGGATGGCCGTCGTCGCCCGGTTTTTGCTGACTTATATGCCCTGGTGAGGGACGGGGCCCTGGAGTGGTCCCGCATCGACCGGCTGGCCGTGGGCGTGGGCCCTGGCTCCTTTTCCGGGCTGCGGGCGGCGGTGTCCCTGATGCAGGGGCTGGCCCTGCCGGATCACAAGCCGGTCACGGCCGTCTCCAGCGCCCGGGCCCTGGCGCGGTCGATCCTGGGGGAAACCGGGGCGTCCCGCGTGGTCGTGCTCGGCGATGCCCGCCGCCATGAGCTCTGGGCGGGCTGCTTCGCGGAGGAGGATGGCGTCGTCCAGCGGTGCGGCGATTGGATCGTCGCCCCGGCGGGGGAACTGCCGGAGGTCCTGAAGGCGGCCGGTACGGTCTGGGTCAGTCCCGATTGGGGCGGGCTCGGCGCCACGCTCGAGGAGGTGTGCCCGCCCGCCGTGACGCTGGTGCGGGAAGCGCGCCGTCCCAGCGCGGCCATGGTGGGGGGATTGGCGGGCGACCTGGCGTCGCGCGGTCTGGCGGGGGAGCCAGCCGTTCCGATTTATGTGCATCCGGCGGTTTCAATTGCGCCACGGTTTTAAAGGAGAAAAGATTATGACAATACGGGTTGATGGACAGGTGATACCGGAGAAGGCGATTCTTGCCGAATTGAAGCGGCTGATTGATTTCTACAGCCAGCACATGCCGCGGGAGGAGCTGGGGCGCAACATGGTGACCCTGGTGGACCGCGCGCGCGAGCATGCGATCGGGACGCAGCTACTGGTGGCCGAGGTGAAACGCCGCCACATTGAAGTGGGCGATGCCGAGGTGGATCTCGCCCTGGCCGACATGGTGAAGAAGGTTGGCGGCGAGGCAAAGCTCGTGGAGCTGCTGGCCCGGCAGGGGCTTACCCAGGAGCAGTTCCGCGCCAGTATCCGCGTGGGGAAGCAGCTGGACACCCTGGTGGCCCGGGTGACGTCAACCGCCCCCGAATGCACGGACGAGGATCTCAAGAAGTATTATGAGGAGAATCCGGAGCGCTATATGGCCCCCGATCAGGCCCAGGTCCGGCATATCCTCATGCGCCCGGCTTCGGACACCGAGGCCGACAAGGCCGCCACCCGGTCCCTGTTGATGGGCCTCAAGCAGAAGATCCTGGAGGGCGAGGATTTTGCCGACCTGGCTTCCGCCCATTCCGAATGTCCCAGCGGGAAGGAGGCCGGGGGGCACCTCGGCGTGATCGCCCGCGGCGCGACCGTCCCGGAGTTTGATCAGGCGGTGTTCGATGACATGGAGACCGGGGAGATCAGCGATGTGGTGGAAACCTCGCTGGGGTTTCACCTGATCGAGCTGGTCGAGAAGGAGATGGGGGATCCGCTCCCGTTCGACGAGGTGCGCGAAAGCATCCGGGACCTGGTGACGCACGAGCGGAGGGGGAAGGCCCTGACGGAATTCGTGGCGCGTCTTCGCGAGAAGGCCGTGGTGGAGGACGATGGCGCCGCGGACTCGAAAGAGTGGGAGGCGATTTTCGATTCGTTTCTTGACGGTAAAAAATCCAACTGATACCCTCCCGACTGCTTAATTTTTTTATCGGGCCGTAGCGCAGACTGGTAGCGCGTTTGCTTGGGGTGCAAAAGGTCAGGAGTTCAAATCTCCTCGGCCCGACCATTTTGCAAAACTCGAAACCCGCATGTTTCCAAAGAAACATGCGGGTTTTTTCTTTAGGCGGCGTTATTCGAGCTCGATCGTGTCGGCGGTGAAGGTCCCGATGGTTTTCTCCTGCTTGCCGTTGGACCAGGCGGAGGTGTAGCGGGTAGGGATCATGATGCCGTCGACCTTCTTGTAGTCGCTGAAGTGCTCGACCCACATCATGCCGTCGTTCTTCGGGCCGGGGATTTCCAGCCTCGCGATGGAGCCATTCGGGTTGATGAAGAACCTGGCCTGGAGTTCCGCCTTGCCGGCATACAGGATCAGGCTGGCCGAATCCCGGTCGTTGTCGACCCACTTGATTTGTTTCCAGTCCAGGAAGGCCGTGGGGTATGCCGGCAGGTGGGAGAGGTACCGGACCAGGGCCGACATTTCCTGCTTCTTGGGATCCGTGGTCTGCTCGCGCGGGAACAGGGAGAGGAGTCGCGTGTCCCTGTCGCACAGGCCGCCGGAATAGAACTCGGCCGTGGCGGTATGCAGCACGGTGGACAACCGCATGTTCGCGTACATGCCGAGGGACAGTGTCCCCGGGACGATGGCGTACTCGCAGCGGTAGCGGGCCGGTTTGCCGGTCTCCTTGCCGGCGATCGTGCCGGACCCGGATAGGCGCACGGAGTGGATCCTGTTCTTGCCCTTCACGAAGGCGAAGTAGAGGTGTTTGCGGATGGGCGGGGGCACGCGTCCGAAATCCAGTTCCTTGATTGCCTCCTGATCCTGCCGGGGTGCCTGGCCTATGAGTTTGCGGGAGCGCGCCTCGAAGCCCCGGTGGAAGTTCCACTCGCAGAGGGCCAGCGCGAGGAGCGCGGCGATGGCCATGGCGGCGCACCCGAGGAGGACCTTGGCCAGGCAGCCCATGCGCAGTCCCGCCGTTTCCCGGCTGAACGGCCTGGTAATCATCAGCTTGAATCTCGTCATGGTGTCGTGCTCCTCCACTGGAGTTCCGGTTCTGCCCTACTTTTTGGCTATGATCTTTTCGATCCGTTTGGCGGTTGCCCCCCGCACTCCACAGGTCCGGGCGAACGAGGGCCACTGGGCCACGGCCTCGCGCACCTCTTCCACGATCTGTTCGGCTTTGGAGGAACCGATGTCGGCCTTTTCAGCAATGCGTTTAAAGTGTTCCCTGCCCGGCGCGCGTCCCTCGCCGCAGACTGAGGTCGTGTGTTCGCCCCCTGGTCCTTCTGAAAATGTCAGATCGAATCCCGGTGCCAGCCTCCAGCCCTCCCTGGGTGTAAACAGGAAGGCGAAATTCTTGGCGTGATCGTCCCGGTTATGCGCCAGTACATTGAATACCATAAGGCGGTACACCTGTAGCACCTGCGTCATGTCCCCTGTCAGCAGGCGCACGACCTTGTGGAGATCCTGGTAGTCGATGGAGGGGACGCGGAAATCAGCGCCGATCAGGTTGCCTAGGCTGTGCATGTGAATGCGTCTGCGGCCCTCCCGGTCAAAACGCCTGACTCCGAAGAAACGGCCTTCGGGGATGTCGAACAGCCTGTGTGCCGGGAAGGCGAGCCCCGCCGCCTCTGCCATGTGGGCGTATGCGGCCTCGACCGCTCCGGTATCAGGCTGGTCTGTTTTGGCGAAGAACTTGATCAGCCAGGGGTCATAGCCGCCGGGGTAGGGTTCCGGTCCCGTGATGACTTCATCATTCCGTATTCCAGCCAATACTTTGGGGCGAGCCCCGCCGGGCGACCCGCCGGCCTTCAGGAGTTCAGGGAGCACAAGTCCCGCCTCTCCCTCGATCACCGCTTGTGCCTCCCGCGCCAGTTGACCCAAATCCGCTTCCCGTGCGCCCTCATCGGGATCCCGTGAGGAGGGGTGGAACGACAGTGCGCCGAGGGCGTGTTCGCCCATCCAGGCTAACCGGTCCAACGCGGTGAAGGTTGCAGGGGAGCGTCCGCTCTGACGGAGAAAGCGATCCATGAGCAGGCGTCCCCAGCCATCCGGTAACGCATCATCGAATACACCCGGCAGTTTCCGGAAGGTGTGCAATCCGGGTGCCACAGGCAGTTTGAAAGGGGAGAGGGGGTAGCCGCCGGTGATGAACGACTCGTCAAATTCAAAAAAGAACTGACCCCGGTCCTCGGCCAGTTCGCCAACGGGAACCACCACTCCCGGGGCGCTGTGATAGCTGACCTTCAGCCGCTTCATCGCACCCCCCGCTTGGGCATGGGACGTTCCCTCTGGCGATCCAGTTCGGCAATACTCCGTGCGGGCGGGGGGGCCAGAAGCGGCTCGAACTCCGACAGGCGGCCCAGTGATACAGCGACACGAAGGACAAGCGCGAGGGAGGCTTGCCCCGTTTGCTCAAACCGCTTCAATGACGACTCCGAGACGCCAGCCCGGTTTGCCAGTGTCGCCCGCTTCCAGCCAGCCAGTAACCGCAACGCCTTGGTTTTTTCTCCCAGCTTGGTGGAAATCTCATCAGGCAAAAGCTGTTCAAGTGACTCCATATAGGTAAAATATAGTCTGTAAGCATCAATTTATCAATATAAAAGACAATATGTTAACATCTAAAGGAGGATGTGATCGATGTGCGGCGATGGTTCATGCCTTATCCTGGCTCCTCTCCACGGGTGATATAGTCCCGGCCTGACCAGAAGAAGGGGAACCGCAGATGAACGCAGAACACGCTGACAAGAGGTGAGGATGGCTCTGGTTGAGCATAGCTTCGCGTTCCACTGGATGAGGAATTCTCTCCATCCGCGTTATCCGCGTTCGTCTGCGGTTTACCTCTTCCTCGGGCCATGTGGAGTCAATTAGCCCCTTGTGGCCCCCCCCACCATCGTTCCGGGGCGTTGGAAATAATTGCGACATTTTACGGAAAAGAGTGCGAAGCAGGACGCAGCGCATGTGCTATCCTGTGCGCAGGGTAATCAAGGGAAAGAAGGGGAACTCGTGATGAAATCCATCTGGAACGGAAATAGTGTCTGGGCGACTGTGTTGTTGTCGGTCGGTCTTGCGGGCGCGGGCGAAATGCACGCAATTATTCCCAGGCCGGAGAAAATGAGCGTTGCGGAGGGATCCTACACCATCGACAGCGGAACGGTGATCCGGATCAGCCCGGCAAGCCGCGAGCTCCGGGAAATCGGGAATTACCTGTCCGGTCTGCTCGGGCCTGCCAGCGGCCTGAACGTGCCGGTCAAGTCGTCGTGGTTCCCGAAGCCGGGCGGGATTGCCCTGACGCTGGACCGACAGCGGAAGGATCTGGGCGACGAGGGCTACACCCTGACCTGCACCGGGAAGGGCGTCACGATTGTCGCGGCGAAACCGGCTGGACTGTTCTACGGGGTGCAGACGCTGCGTCAGCTGCTGCCCGTGAAAATCGAAAGCCAGCAGAAGGTTGAGGGCGTCGCCTGGCAGGTGCCGTGCGTCATGATCGAGGACAAGCCCCGCTTCAAGTGGCGCGGGTACCTGATTGATCCGGCGCGCAACTTCCGGACCAAGGAGGAGCTGAAGCGGTATATTGACCTGCTCGCGCTTCACAAGATGAACATCATGCAACTGCATCTCACCGATGACCAGGGCTGGCGGGTGGAGATCAAGCGCTACCCGAAACTGGTGGAGATCGGTTCGCGGCTGCCTGACTATGGCGGGAGGAAGGGCGAGGGGTGGTTCTATTCGCAGGCGGACATCAGGGAGTTGGTGGCCTACGCCGCCGGACGATATGTGACGCTGGTGCCGGAAATCGAAATGCCCGGGCACTGCGGGGCGGTGTTCCCGGCGTATCCTGAATTAGCGTGCGGCGGGAAGCGACCGGGTGGATGGGCCGAGCCTCTGTGTGTTTCCAGGGACTCCGCGGAGGATTTCGCGACGAACGTGCTGGACGAGGTGATTGCGCTGTTCCCCTCGCCGTACATTCATGTCGGGGCGGATGAAGTTCCCGTCGGCCCGTGGCGGAAATGCGCGACCTGCAAGGCGGCCATGGAGCAGTTGGGCAAAACGCCGCTCCCGGCCGAAGTCACGGTGTTCCGGGTGAAGGTCTCGGCCTCTGCGGGGGTGCCGTTTCATGAGGATATCGGGCGGTTGCAGGGCGAGTTCATCCGCAAGATCGACCGGTACATTACCTCGCGCGGGCGGCAGATGGTCGGGTGGGACGAGATCCTTGATGGCGGCCTGAAGACCGGCAGCGCGGCGGTGGTCATGGCCTGGCGCGGCGCCGGTGCCGTCGGGGGATCCTGCGGGCAGGGCCATGAAGTCATTGTGTCGCTGCACCCGGATTACTACCTGGACAATGACACCAGCCTCCAGCGCACTTACGATTATGAACCCGTGCCGAAGGATCTGCCGCCGGACCAGGCGAAATACGTGATTGGGGTCCAGGGCAATATGTGGGGCGAGCAGACGCAGACGGCCCGGCATGTGGACTGGCGCACATTTCCCCGCCTCTGCGCCATCGCGGAAACGGGCTGGACAGTGCCGGGAAACCGGGACTTTCGGGATTTTCAACAGCGCCTCGTGCCCCTCAAGGCCAGACTCGACACCCTCGGCGTGAATTCCGTCCGCCCCTAATAGTTCTCTTTGTTTTCTTCCTTTCCTTATGTTCACACGGATTCATGTGTCCCGTAACGAACATAATCCCCGTCCGCAGCGGTTCTTCCTCGCCCCCTTGGGGGAGAGGATCGAGGTGAGGGGATTTCCGGGCGCCCCAAATACCTGTCCCCGGCGGCCCCGTGGGAGGGGCAGTCCTCTGCCGCGACAGGCTCACGGGGGTGCCAATGAGGCCGGTCCCTGGCACCGAAGCAAACGCCTTCAGGGTTATCAGATAGCCAGACACCATAGTCTTTGGGCGCATAGGCTCAAGGTGGACGCCGACCTCCGGGCGGCGTTAGGAGCATAGGATGATCATAAATTGACCTGATCGTGCCCGGCATGACACGCCGGGCACGGTTGATTCCTGCCTTGGTCACATTCTTTGCTCTTTTCTCTTTCCTGTTTGATCTGGTACTTTCCTGCACGTTGTGTTTGTCATTGCGGCCTCTGATGGGCCTGTCCCTTAAATGACATCATGCCGACATGTTTAGTTCAGTGAAATGGGTGTTCTTTTCTTGCCTGCAAAAAGAAAAATAACGATGAGAAAACAATTTTGGATCGCGATGAATTTAGCGGCAGTGGCTATAGGTCTTTTGGTGGCAGGCCGGGCGACAGCGGGAGCTCTGGATCCGACAAATGCACCGGGACCCACCATGCACACGCTGGAAGAAATCTATCAGAAAGTCAGTTGGATCAGCCCCTCTGTAATTGGTGTCACCACAGTGACAAATCTAGTTACTGTATTCAATGCGGGGGTTGCGAGGACGGGACAGACCAACTCATATATACCCGGAGATGACGGCACATATCAAAAGGGTATGGCGTGGCCAATTCCTCGCTTCACAGTTGGGGATGGAATTGCGTCAAACTGCGTAATGGATAATTTAACCGGTCTTATGTGGCTGAGAAACCCTGATGCCACGGGCAGGGACTGGACTAATGCAATCGATTCCTGTAACGCATTGGACGGTGCTGGTGGGAGGGGGGGGCACACCGACTGGCGGCTGCCAAACAGGAAGGAACTGGAGAGCCTTATAGAATGCCGGTATTTTGGCCCGCCTTTGCCAAACACAATAGGAACCGGACAAGGTGCGGAGGGGGATCCGTTCATCGGGATACAGGCCTTCGAATCTTATTGGTCAAGCACAGCGTATGCCGCCATCACGGGCGCGGTTTGGGCTATCAGTCTTTATGATGGCGCACTGGTCAATATCAATATCACTTCTGAGCGCTGTGTGTGGCCTGTTCGGACCGGACAGTTGGCGAACTCCCATAGCAGCACGAACACATCTCCTATGCGGGAGATTAACATTATTAATGAGGATAAAGGAACAATTCCCGCCGTGTCGTTCAATGGGTTATGCGCCCTGACCCCGGTCAAGGCGGGATCATTTCATCTGTTTATCACGGGAGGCGCGGACGGTCAGTTGACTGATGATGGGTCGGGCTGGCTTAGTGGCACGGTTAATATCGGTGGTGGTGTGACGGTTGCGGTAACTGGCACAATCAATTACGACAATGGGGTTTATGGTGTTACTGCGCCTGTTGCGGCTGTTAATGTAATTGATAAAAATGTAACGATTACCTACACCGCGCTGGCCGCCCCCTGATTGGAATTGTGAATATTGTTGCCGATCATATTCGAAAGGTGGCGGTTCCGGCAATTTTGTATGCCTGCCTAGCCTTATCATGCGCCAGGGCTTCCTCTTCGATTGACTCGACCAACAAACACGCATGGACTGAGAACATCGGCTGGGTCAATGCCGCGCCAACGAACGGTGGGGTAAATGTTTTCTTTAATGGTACGGTCGGATACCTGAAAGGATTGGCCTGGGGCGAGAACATCGGTTGGATCAAGTTGGGCAATGACTCCGGGGGTCCCTACACAAACAGCAGCTCCACGGATTGGGGTGTTAACCTCGATGTGGCAGGTAAACTGACCGGTTTTGCCTGGGGCGAAAACGTAGGGTGGATCAAATTTGATTCGGCTTACAGCGTGGTGACGATTGACATGCAAACAGGTCTTTTTTTCGGCGATGCCTGGGGTGAGAACATTGGTTGGGTTCGACTCAGGGGCACGGCTCCTGATTACAACGTCCGAACCCTGGCTTTCGACAAGCAGTCGCAAGGCACGCCCAACTGGTGGTTGACATACTATGATGTGACCGAGGACTACGACGCGGGTGACGGAGTGTCCGCCTGGAAGAAATATGTCATGGACGCCAACCCGAAGGTCCAGGGGGATTATCTGCGTATCACGGCGATCTCCAATCTGCCGCCTGCCACGGTAACCTTCTTCTCCTCAGCCCGCCGTTATTACACGTTACAGCGGTGTGAAGACATCCAAACCGGCGTTTGGACGAATATCGTAACACAAGCCGGCAATCCGGGTCTTTCTTCCTTGCAGGATGCGACTGCTACTACCCCTCAATTTTACAGAGTTGAAGTAAGGGTGACGCCATAGCCAGGAAGAAATCAAGGCGTATCCAGCGCCTCTACTTTACAGGGCGATTCCCGCGAACGAAATCCCGCCAGGACACAAGGGATTTCCGTTCCAAATAAACAATCCTCATCCTTCCCTGGTCCCGTTCCCTGAGTCCAGCAGCGCCCCTGGACTCAGGCGCCCTTCGCGACAGGGGTACGGGGGCGCCAATGAGGCCACTTCCTGGCGCCGCGCCAAGTGCTAGGGAAGAGATCAACCGCAGATGAACAGAAAAAACGCGGATGAGGAGAATACGCCATTGGTGCCGGTCCCTGTCCCCGGCGGCTCCTGGTTTGGACACCCCGCGATAGCTTGCTTAAACTGTTAAGCATTGGTCATTAAGCTAGTTCTGGCCTGCCTGTTCCGGCTTGATGCCCGTGGAGTCCCGCCTTTTGACCTTTAAGGGCGCTGGTCTTTGCGCTAGTCTTCATGTGTCTTGATGCGGAAGTACAGGGAAGGAGCGAAGCCTTATGAGAGTGACGGGTTATGCGCGGTTTCTTTTGGGGGTGGGGTGCAGTTTCGCATGGGCGGTGACGGTGGCGCAGGGGCAAAGTAATATCGTCATTACGAGCTTTCAAAGCAACGGGGAGCTGACCTTTTCGGCGCCGATTGGAACCAACTGTGCGATTGAATGGGCCAGTAATCCAACCTCCGGGTGGAGTCGGTCGTGGAGTACGCTGTCATCGATGTCAATGGTCTCGACGACGAGAACGGTCAAGGTTCCCATGTTCTACCGGGTTGTGTACGCACCCAGTTCGAGTCTCCTGGTGTTCCCGTTTGAGAATATCTCGAACCTGGGGCCTATTCGTGCCGCCTACAGCGTGACCCCGGACTGTCCTTGGGGGTTTGTGCACGACGGGATTGATTTCTATCCAACGGTGGATTTGAAGCCTGTGGTTGCGGTTGCGTCAGGCACGGTTTCCGGGGTCCAACTATACAATGCCGGCACCAACTGGGCGGTGGATGTGGGCATCAGGCATCAGGAGAATCTGCTTTCGGGATACACTTTCATGACGATGAGCGGTTCTGAGTCCTATGGATCCAGTCAACTAGCCAGCATTGTGGTGACAGCCAACCAGGCCGTCGTGCAAGGTGAGATTATCGGCTACCTGAACACCCCGAGCACCAATTCGCATGTTCATTTCTCGCTTATCGCGAACGGGAATACAACGTGTCCCGCCTCGTATTTCAATTCCAATGCCGTCACCTCCGTCCTTTATCTGCTGGACTTGCAGTGGCCAGGCGCCGCCATGTGTTATTGAACAGTGGAAAGAGCGAGGGGGCAGGAGTCAGTACCGGAAGAACTGCATCGTGTCCCGGCGAACATCGAACATCGAACAGTCAACATTAACCAGATAGCCTGGCACCAGAGTCTCTGGGGAAGAGATCAACCGCAGATGAACGCGGAGAACGCGGATGAGGAGAAGGCGCCATTGGTGCCGGTTTCCGTCCCCAGCGGCTCCACTTCCTCGCCCAGATC
>JAABPW010000088.1 GCA_011391785.1 Verrucomicrobiota bacterium | reverse complement strand
TGACTGTTTCGACTGTAATGCGAGCCGACGAAGAGGTTGGACACCGGGCGTGCCCGGTGAGCCCCAGATCTGTGATCATCTCTTTATGGACTCATTATGGCATACCGGCGGTTTTCTGGCTCCGGCTTACGGATTCGCGGAGTGGGCGGTCGTGCCGCAAGGTGCAGATCGCTAGATCCAGATGGGTGACTGGACGAGACGGCTTTGACCGCTCAACAACCGAACAGAACGAAATAACGACGGATTCAAAACAGCGTTTGTTTCAAGGCTAACGGGGTATACGGAGCAAAGACATGAAAAGAAAAAAGAAATCCGCCTCACGGCGGCACGGCGAAGTATTGTCTGTTGACACCTACTCTTTGATGGGTGACCCCGGTGCCCTTCTGTCCTATTCGCTTAACTTAGCGCCATTCTGGTCTGTCACTAGTGTCCCTGTTCATGCTGTCGGCGGTTGCCCGCCTTAACGCATTTCAGAATCCGCCGGGAGGGGGAAGGTCATCCGGAAACAGGCGCCGCCTAGGCGGGAGGGCACGAGGGCAAGGGACCCTAAGTGAGCGAGGGCGACGCCTTTTACTGACAGGAGGCCGAGGCCGGTGCCGTTTACCTTGTTGGTGGCGAACGCCGTGAATAACCGATCCCGGATGTCCGGGGCGATGCCGGGGCCATTGTCATCCACCTCGATGGACGGCATGCCGTTGGCGGTGCTGGCGACCCGGACCTCGATTTGCCCCTCTCCCTTGGTGGCATCGGCGGAGTTCAGCAGGAGGTTGAGCAGGGCGGATGCAATCAGGCGTGGGCTGGCGAGCAGGGTGGTGCCCGGTTCGCCGGTGATGGAGATGGTGCAGGACCGGATCAGGATATGCATCCGCGCCACATCGATGCTGCTGTGGACGGTCTCCAGCAGGTCGATGGTCTTGAAGTCGTCGGCATGTTTTTCATTGCCGAGGGACATGAGGCGGTGGGCGAGGGCTGCCATTTCCCGGAGCGCTTCCTCCGTCATGGCGGCGGTGTCCTTGCGTTGCTCGGGCGGGAGGGATGAGGCCAGGTTGTTGACGCCATAGCCTACGATGGTGAGGATGTTGTTCATGTCGTGTGCCACGGAGGCGGCGAGCATGGAGGCCATGGCCTTGCGTTCCGTCTGGATCAGGAGGTTTTCGCTGAGGAGCATCTCGTGCTCCTTGACGGCGAGGCGGTAGAACACGCGTTTGGCGAACAGGTAGAAGACGAGCCCGGATATGACGACAAAGGCGAGCCCCTTGCCCATTTCAAATCCCGCGGCTTCCGAGATGTCGTGGGCGAAGAACGTCACCGCCTGGCTGGAGAGCAGGATATAGAGGGCGCAGGAGATCATATAGCCCAGCGCCAGGCGCGCTGCCTCATGGTTGGACTTCCGCGAGTGTGGTGCCGCCGGATGAGGTTTGGATAATTTATCCTTCATCTCCATAAGTATGCCAAACAATGACCTGAAGGCAAGCTTGGGAATAAGTGGGGAAGAAAGTATGAAGTATGAAGTATGAATTATGATTTATGATTAAAGAGTGAAGATTGAAGAAGTCGGATTTTCCTGACTACTGGCTTCTGACTCCTGACTCTTGACTCCTGCGCATTCGCATTTCTTGACAGGAGCCCCCCCCTGTTTCATCATGACGGTTATGAATTCATCGCGGGAAAGGGAGATGCGGTCGGCGGCGGTGACACTGTCCGACATGGAAATCTTTGTTTTCCCCGAGCTGATGATGGCGCTGCTCCTGGCCAACCTGATGTCGCCGCGGATCTGGAAGTGGCGGGAGGATCCCTGGTTTGCGGGGCTGGCGAAGATGAAGCCCTACCGGCGCATTACCCGGCTCCGGCAGTACATCATGGATCATTACGCCTTCAATCTCGATCTGGAGACATGGGGGCTCACGACCCAGGAGCGCGAGATGGCGCGGTTCCTGCCCTTCCTCGACGAGGAAACGATCAGGCGATCCAATGCCCTGTTCGGCTATGAGGGCGACAAGTATTACTTCGATATCGATATCCGGACCCATTTCGGACTGGGTAAATACACCTCCGAGACCATTCCCTACTGGAAAACCGAGACGGTGGAGGCCATGGACGCCTTCTGCCACAAGGCCGGGTATTCCACCGGGGCTGGCGAATGCGTCTCGCTGGCCGCGCTGTACGCGGCGGCGCTTTTCATTGTTGCCGGGATTCCCCTGAAGGACATCTACCTGATGGCCACTCCCCTGCATTCGCAGAACTACGTGGACCTGGAGGAGGGCATCCTCACCAACAACCGCCGCCTGGTGACCCGCAAGATGTGGTGCAACGGAACCGCCCTTTCCGCGCAGGCGCGGCGCGCCCTCGAGAACGAGCAGGTCACCCTGGTGGCCCATGAGACCGGGTGGATCCATACCGTCTATCCCGAGGCGACGATCAGCCTGGAGGTGTACCGCCGGTTTACCGGGAAGCTCCGCGCCTTCCTGGATACCCCGCTGACGGACGAGGTGATGGGGAATTTCCTCCGGCACAAGCGCGATATCCAGAAGTGCTTCCAGCTCCGCCATGCCATCCACGGGGTCAGCCATTATGTCCCGCTCGAGGTGGCGTTCCAGTATGAGGAGGGCGGCTCCTCGCTGGTGACCGATGCAACCCGCGAGAAACTCCTGGCTGAAATCGACATGGACCAGTTTGTCGCGGAGCGGATACAGGGCCGTATCGTCCTGAATGACCTGGAAGATGCCGTCAGGCGCGAAAAGCCTGATCTGAACAATCCCGACGATGTGGCCCGCCTGAAGACACAGTTCGCGTGTTCGTGCCTGAATGCCGAGTGGGCGATGGAGAGCCTCATCCGGTTCTGTCATGTGGAGCCCCGCGTGCCGGATCCCGGGGTGCGGACCTTTTCGGTTCCGGCACCACCGCTGGGGATCACCAAGGACATGACCCGGGAGGCGGTCATTGCCCGGCTTGAATCCCTGCGGGCCTCCAATCCCGCCGCCGATCTGGCTTTTTATGCCTACCGTGACCTGGGCCGCACGGATGCCGAGCCCTTCCTGAAGGCGGCGCTCGAGCGCAATCCCGTATCGGTGGCGGGCGCGCAAGCCATGTCCGAGGACGAGCTGATTGCCGTGGTCAAGGCCATGACGCCCGAGTCCATCTATGATGAACCCGGTCGGCTGGCCCAGCCGGACGAAGTGTGGAACTACGGCCGGGGCGACGGGGTCGAGAAGGCCCTGCTCCTGGCGAACCTGCTCAAGGCGCGGAATCCTGGCGCGGCGGCCCGGGTTGAGGTGGCCCCGGATCGGGCCGTACTGGTGATGGAGGGTCAGAGCCACGAGTTCGCCTCCTCCAAGGGGCTGAAGGCGCAAGTGTGGAATGTGTGATGTATTCCTCGTAATCTTAATCTTAATCGTAATCTTAATCCCTTCTGGGGCAGAGGATTAAGATTAAGATTATGATTACGATTAAGAATGCAATGGGATGCTGCTAATCTTAAATCATCAATCTAAAATCTCTCTATGATAGCTTTGGTTGAACAATTCCTGGACCACGTCCAGTTCGAGCAGGGGCTGAGTCCCAAGACGCGCGAGGCGTACGGGAACGACCTGGCTGATTTCTCGCGGTTTGCCCAGGCGGCCGGGGTTCATGCCCCCCGGGAAGTGACCCGGAAACTCCTGATGGAGTATCTGGAGCATGAGCGGGATCGCGGGCTCGCCATGAATTCCATCGCGCGCAGGCTGGTGGCCATCAAGGTGTTCTTCCGGTTCCTGGTGCAGGAGAACCTGCTGGAGAAGGATGTGACGGCGGTCATGGAATCACCCCGGTTGTGGAAGGTGCTGCCGGACACGCTGTCGATCAAGGAAGTGGATAATCTCCTGGCCGCGGTGGGCGGGGATGATCCGACGTCGGTGCGGGATCGCGCGATGATGGAGCTGCTCTATGCGTCGGGGTTGCGCGTTTCGGAACTGGCGAACCTGTCTCTCGAGGAACTGAATCTCGAAAGCGGGTATCTGCGCTGCACGGGGAAGGGCAACAAGACGCGGGTGGTTCCGGTGGGGGGCAAGGCGAAGGGGGCCCTGGAGCGCTATCTGGCGGAAGTCAGGCCGAAGCAGGTGAAAAATCCGGCGGTCCGCCAGGTGTTCCTGACCCGGCTGGGCAGGGGCTTCAGCCGCAAGACCGTCTGGAAGCAGATCGGGCTGTTTGCGCGGCGCGCGGGGATCACCAAGAAGGTGTCGCCCCATACCCTGCGGCATTCATTCGCCACGCATTTGCTGGCAAACGGCGCCCCATTGCGTATGATTCAGGAAATGCTGGGACATGCCGACATCGCCACGACGCAGATCTACACCCATGTGGATCAGGGCCGGCTGAAGTCCGTGCACCAGCAGTTTCATCCGAGGGCGTGAAGCGTTTACCACGGAGGGGCGGAGGTTGAGGGAGGCTATATGTTGTTGCGATTGAGAAAACCGAATCCTTACAAGGAACTGGAAAAAAAGCTGGGGTACAAGTTTGACAGCCGGCACCTGCTGGAGATGGCGCTGCTGCACCGCTCGTACCGCTTCGAGGTCAAGGATGTGGCCGCCGACAACCAGCGCCTGGAGTTCCTGGGGGATGCCGTGGCGGGTTTTTTGGTGGCGGCGCAGGTGTATCGCCTGCACCAGGGCGTGGATGAGGGGATCCTGACCGAGCTGAGGAGCCGCGTGACCAGCGGCAAGGCGCTGGCCGTTGTCGCCCGCGAGATCGGGCTCGGTGAGTTCATGAAGCTTGGCAAAGGCGAGGAGCGGGCGGGCGGGCGTCTCCGTGAAGCCCTGCTGGCGGACGGCATGGAGGCCGTGATGGGGGCGGCCTACCTGGACGGCGGCATCAAGGCCGCCGAGAAGATCGTGGTCAAGCTGCTCATGCCCCTGATCAGCGAGACCCCCAGGGAGGAGTGGGAGGAGAATCCGAAGGGCAAGCTCCAGGAAATGTCGCAGCGGATGTATGGCCGCGGTCCCGAGTACCGTTGCATTTCCGAGGAGGGGCCGGCACACCGGAAGCACTTCATCGTCGAGGCCGTCGTCGGGGGAGCCTGCCTGGGTGAGGGCAAGGGAGCCAGCAAGCGCGCCGCCGAAACCGAGGCCGCCACGGCGGCCGT
>JAABPW010000087.1 GCA_011391785.1 Verrucomicrobiota bacterium | reverse complement strand
AGGATTTCGTCACTTTCACCCTCGAGCCGCTGGTCCTGCTTTCGGCACAGGTGGGATACGAGGACATCATCAACCCGGAGGCGCTTGCCCCGCATATCGGTGTGGACGAAAGCGGAAAGGGTGACTTCTTCGGCCCCATGGTCATCGCCAGCGCCTATACCGACAAGACCATCACCGAGCAGATGCGCGAGGTCGGGGTCCGCGACAGCAAGAAAATCACCAGCGACAAGCGCATCATCGAGATCGCCCGTGAAATCCGCAAGATCCTCGGCAACCGGTTCACCCTCATCCAGATCAGCCCCGGCAAATACAACCAGCTGTACTCAAAAATGCGGAGCGTGAACGCGATGCTGGCCTGGGGACATGCCCGCGCCATCGAGAACATGCTGGACATCGTGCCCACCTGCCCCCGCGCGATCTCGGACCAGTTCGGCAGCAAGGAGCAGGTCCAGCGCGCGCTCATGCACAAGGGCCGGAAGATCGAGCTCATCCAGCAGCATCGTGCTGAAGCGGATCTTGCTGTTGCAGCCGCATCGATCCTTGCCCGCGAGGCGTTTGTGCTGGGCATCAAGCGGATCGGGGATGAACAGGGCGTCAAGCTGCCCAAGGGCGCCTCGGACCTGGTGCAACTGGCCGCCGTGGAGCTCATCAAAAAGCACTCCCCCCAGATCCTGCTGGAAACAGCCAAGTGCCATTTCCGCACCACCGATGCCGTCCTGGCCAGGGCCGGCCAGACCCGCGCCGTGCTCGGCCCGGCTGGCGCCGTGGTTTCCCAACCCTATGACCGCTCCAAGTTCAGCCACGCCCGTAAGCCCTCTTCCCAAGAATAACATTTTCCCACTATTCCCATGGCTCCCTCCCCTCATTCCCATAATTCCCGCCCCCCGCTCTTCACGGCACGACTGGAAACCACCGGCCGGGTGGCGGAGCTCTACGACGACTATTCCCTCGAAGGCGGGGACGACCAGTGCACCTCCTGGTTTGATGCCGACCGGGATGTTGCCATCATCGAGTATTTCTGCGCCACGGAATCCGAGGCGAATCACCGCTGTCAGGCCATGAGCGCCTTCTTGAAACCGCATCTCCAGGGGGACCCCCTCTCCGCCACCGTGCGGGAACTTCCCACCGAGGACTGGGCGGAAGCCTGGAAAAAATTCTTCCATGCGGAAAAGGTATCGGACCGTATCTGGATCAAGCCATCCTGGGAATCCTGCCAGGCGGCACCCGGCGAATTCATTGTCGAGCTGGACCCGGGCATGAGCTTCGGCACCGGCCAGCACGGCACCACCCGGGGTTGCCTGCAGATCATGGACCGCCTTGCCCGGACACCGGGCCTGAGCCTTGCCGATATCGGTTGCGGCTCGGGGATCCTGGCCATCGCCGCCGCCCGGCTGGGATTCCGAAACCTGGTGGCCATCGATAACGATCCGGATGCCGTCCGGATCGCCCGTGAAAATGCCGGGCTCAACGGCGTGGCCGACCAGATCCGCTTCATGGCCGCCGACCTGTCGGCCACCGGCCTGAGCCGTTCCCATGACGTTGTGGTGGCCAACATCCTGGCCCCTGTACTCATAGACCATGTTGACATCCTCATGGGCATCCTGTGTCCCTCCCCGCGCGCCCGCCTCGTGCTGTCGGGCATCCTCAATCCCCAGGCGGCGGAGGTCTGCACCGCCTTTGAAGCCCGCGGCATGACCGTCACCGAATCGATCCAGCTCGGCGAATGGACCTCCCTCTGCCTGACCCTGCCATGAGCAAACCTCCCATCAGCCATCAGATCCTGATCAACTGGGCCGGGCACCGGGTTTTCCAGGATGCCAAAACCCAGATGGACCGCGGACTGGTCCAGGACGTGGTGTATGAACCGCCGTTCATCAATGGAACGATCCTCTGGAGCAACCGCCCGCTCAAGACATCGGTCCGTATCCTCCAGGACGGATCAGCCCAGAACCACTGTCCCTGCCGGGACAGCAAGGAACGGGGCATCATCTGCTGCCATGTGGTCGCGCTCTGTCTGGAGCTGATCCGGCGCTCCAACAATCCGGAAATCGAGGCCAAACGGCAGGAAGAACTGAAGCGTGCCGAGCGCATCGCCAAATTCAACGAGGCCGCCTATGTGAAGCGCGCCCGCACCGGCACCCCCGGCAGCACCGAGGCCCATATCCAGCTGACCCTGAAATCCGGCTGGCGCCAGGATTGCGCCAACCATAGGATTCCGATCCGGAGCTCGGCCCTCATCGGCGACCAGGAGATTCCCCTCGACAAAATCCCGCCCCATTTGACCCTCGGCCTGAACCAGAAGGACGAGTCCGTCCTGTTTGTACTCGAGGATATCTGCGAAGGCCCCGCCGCGAGCGAGATCAACTTGCGGCCACAGGATTTCGTGTCGCTGTTGCAGCTCCTCCAGGGACAGCAGATCATGGAAGAGGGTAATCCGGCTCCGATCACAGTCACGGCCACCCGACTGGTCTCCTACCTGAACCTGGACCTCGACCGCGACAATGGCGAATTAATCCTGATGATCCACACCGAAATCCCCTTCAAGGCGGCGACGGAAATCCCCCTGTATGTGGTTTCAGGGCGGCATGGCTGGGTTTTCGGCGCCCACCATTTCTGGCCCCTGGAGCAAATCCTCCCCGATCCCATCCGGTCCATCTACACCGAGCCGGTCATCATCCCGCGCGAATCGGTCCCCCGCTTCATGCAGGCGGAAATACCCATCCTCGCCGGATTCATGCGGGTGGAAAGCGACCTGTCGCCGGATCTCTTCACCATCGAGCCCGGGCAGCCCAAGTTCCGGTTTGTGATCCGGGGCAGCCCGGCGTCCCTGGCTGGCACGCTCCATGCCGAGTATAACGGGTTCAGCCTGGTGGCGGGACGCAACGATCCCAAGGGACATTTCGCCATTCCCGACCCCTCGGACTTCATGCGCTACATGGTCCGCAATCCTGAAGCCGAGAAAAACGGCCTCGCCCATCTTGTCCGTTACGGATTCAGCGGGGAAACCGGCGACAGCCTCACTTCCGTGGTGGGTTGCCGGGAGGTGCTTAATTTCCTGGGAAGCCATGTTCCCGCCCTGCGCCGAAAGGGCTGGCGGGTGGAAATGGAAGGACGGGTTGGCGGCTTCATGGAAGGCGCTGAATTCGCCACGCCGGTTGTCCGCATCACCGCCCAGAACGACCAGGCCGGCTGGTTTGAAGTGGGCTTTGAATTCGAGGATGGAACCGGAAACCGCCTGACCCCGGCCGATATCCAACGCGCCCTGCTCAAGGGCGATTCCTTTATCGACCGGAACGGGCGGACCATCCTCCTCGATGGCGAGGCCATCGACGCCATGATCGAGGTTTTCCGCGATTGCTCCAGCGGCGAAAGCTCGCAGCCCGGGGTCTTCCGGATGCCCTCCGTGTACGCCTCCTACGTCAAGACCTCGCTCGATGCCCTGGACGGGGTCGATGTGGAGGCGCCTCCCGCCTGGCGCACCGCCGCCGAGCGGCAGGCCAAGGGACTCTCCATCGAGCCGGTCACCCTGCCGGCCTCCCTGGACGCGATCCTGCGCCCCTATCAGAAAGAGGGGGTCAACTGGCTCCGCTTCCTTGAAGTCAACACCTTCGGCGGAATCCTGGCGGACGAGATGGGTCTGGGCAAAACCCTCCAGACCCTTACCTGGCTTGAGCTGGAACGGCATCATCCCGTTGCCCGGGGAAAGCCCTGCCTGATTGTCTGCCCCACCAGTCTTGTCGGGAACTGGGCGGAGGAAGCCCAGCGCTTCACCCCCTCGCTGAAAGTCCTCACCATTTCCGGCATTGACCGGCATGCCAAGTGGGCGGAACTTCCCCAGGCCAACCTGGTGATCACCTCCTATGCCCTGCTCCGCCGCGATGCCGACCACTACCGCGAGCATGAATTCGGCGTGCTGGTGCTCGATGAGGCCCAGCACATCAAGAACCGCTCCACGCAGAACGCCATCGTCGCCAAGGAAATGCGGGCTTTCCAGAAAGTGGTGCTCACCGGAACCCCGATCGAGAACAGCGTCGCCGATCTCTGGTCCATCATGGATTTCCTGATGCCGCATTATCTTGGCTCGCACGACAGCTTCCGGCACCACTACGAACTGCCTATCGCCGAGGGCGGCCCCGAGGGCGATGCGGCCCAGGCCAGGCTGCGGCGCAAGCTCCAGCCCTTCCTCATGCGCCGCCTGAAAACCGAGGTAGCCAAGGATCTCCCGCCCCGGATCGAACGCATTGCGTCCTGCACGCTCAGCGCCGACCAGAAGGCCGTCTACAAGCAGTTGATCGACAACTCCCGCAACAAGCTCACCGACCTGGTCGCCAAGCAGGGATTCCAGAAATCCAAGATGGAAGTGCTCAAGACCCTACTACGCCTGCGCCAGGCCTGCTGCCATCTCGACCTGCTGCGGATGGAGGGACTCAAGGTCGAAGCGCCCTCGGCCAAGATGGAACTGTTCTTCGAACTGCTCGACGAGGCCCTCGACGGCGGACACCGCGTCCTGGTCTTCAGCCAGTTCGTCTCCATGCTCACCATCCTCCGGAACCAGATGGATCAACGGCAGATTCCGTTCTGCTACCTGGACGGCTCCACCAAGGAACGCATGCAGGTGGTACACCAGTTCAACACCAACCGGAAAATCCCCGTCTTCCTGATCAGCCTGAAGGCGGGTGGCGTCGGATTGAACCTCACCGGGGCCGATATGGTGATCCATTTCGATCCCTGGTGGAATCCCGCCGTCGAAAACCAGGCCACCGACCGCGCCCACCGTATCGGCCAGAAACGCACGGTCTATAGCGTCAAGCTCATCACCAAGGGTACCGTCGAGGAAAAGGTGCTGGAATTGCAGCGCAAGAAAAAGGCCGTCATTGACGCCACCCTCTCAACAGGCGAAACAGTGTTCAACGCCATGACATGGACGGATATTCAGGATCTCCTGACCCTCTAAAACTGTCTCACTCCCTGTCTCTGCGACGCCGAAAGACACACTGCCCCCTCTTCCCGGATATCTGATAGTCCTTGATAGAATTCCGTTGGAATCTTCATCCTAATCGTAATCTTAATCTTAATCTTAATCCTCTGCCCCAGAATGGATTACGATTAAGATTAAGGTTACGATTACGAG
>JAABPW010000086.1 GCA_011391785.1 Verrucomicrobiota bacterium | reverse complement strand
TCCAGAACCCCGGTCGCCGTAGGCGAGCTTCACCATTTCAACGCCATCGACCAGCGTCTCGCGGGTTTCCCGTTCCGGATCGGGAAACGGAAATATTTTTACAACCCTGTCAACGCGCCGTGCGGCGGCAATGAACTCAAGACGGATGACCCCGGGGTAATCCTGCCGCCCCCTAGCCGCAGTGACCGGGATAATCGAGGGAATCTCAATCCAGTCCCCGCCCCCGCGGAACAAGACCCGCCTGCAGGGCACGGTGTTGGCCACATCTTTCTGGACCTGCTCAAGGGCAATGAGCGCATCCGCATGGTTTCCGCCCAGCTGGCTGGCACGCTGCCAGACACGGACCCCTGCGGCAAACGCCCCCGCGACCACCGTCGCCACCACGGCGACCAAGGCCGTGGTGACCAGCAGCTCAATCAGGGTGAAGGCCGCGGAACCACAAGGCGCCTCAGGCTCTTTTCGCTCGACGCTAAATGTTGAATGTTGAATGTTCAATGTTGAATGTTGGACGTTCGAATTTCCAGATCCTTGAATAGGGGCCATTCGCATTCAACGGTGCGGGAAAGACCACCCCTGGCTCGGGAGGCGCGAATGAGCGCGGACTGGATCTCAAGGCCGGGAGCCTCCGGCTGAAGCCGAACGCGCGCCTCCCACTTGTAGGCCACGCCGTTGTACAAGGTGGAGCCTCCCGTCGACAGCGCGCCACCCCTGCCGTCCGCGGCCTGAAGCTCAAGATCGGCCATCCGGTCACGGAACAGGAGCGACGACGCCACGATGTCAGCCGACGAATCCAGGGCGGACACCGCCAGGCTGTAGGCTTTCAGGATTGCCCCCAACCCGGCAAAAAGAATGACCGAAGCCACCAGGACCTCGATCAGGGTGAAGCCGCTATTCCCAGTTCTTGATGTCATCCTCGGAACCTTCCCTGCCGTCGCGTCCCGCCGAAAAGAGATCGTAGCTGGCGGTCCGGTGGGTGCCGGGGCACTTGTAGATGTAATTGCGCTGCCAGGGATCCTTCGCCGGTTTTTCGAGGTACGGCTCGCGTCCGGGCCCCGGCACGGATAGCAACACGGCCAGCCCCTGCTCGGTGGTCGGATAGGCCCCCTTGTCCAGCCGGTACAGCTTCAGCGTCGTGTCCAGGCTCTGCAAGTCACCCTGCGCGATCTTGGCCTTGGCCTCGTCGGATCTCCCGATCAGGTTCGGCGCCACCATCGCCGCCAGCGCCGCAATGATGATCACCACGATCATCAATTCAATCAGTGTAAATCCGCTTTTCGATTTCTTCATGATCCACTCCCTTTGAGCCTAGTTGATTAACGCACGGTTTGACCGATCTGGAAAATGGGAAGCAACATCGCAAAGATGATGAACCCGACCACGGCGCCCACAAGCAAAATCAAGAGGGGCTCCAGAAGGGTGGTCACCAGCCTCAGGTCACGATCCAGCTCGCGCTGATAGAAGGAAGCCACCTCGGAGAGCGCCTCGTCCAGATGCCCGCTTTCCTCGCCCACCGCCACCATATTGGTCACAAATTCGGGAATCTCGGGGCGGCGCTTGAACCCATCGGCGATGGTCGCACCTTGCCGGACCGTCTCGGCGGCGGCCGCCTGGACCGCGGCGCGGAGGCGACGGTTCGCCAGCGTATTAGCCGCCAAGGCCAGGGCGCGGTCCACGGAAATTCCCGCCTTCACCAGCAACGAGAGCGTGCGGGCAAACCGGACCACATCCGTATCGCGAGCGAAATTCCCGATGACCGGCAGCTTCAGCAGAGACGTATCCAGCGCCAGCCGTCCCTCCTCGCTCTTCAACTGGCGCCGTGCCAGAAGCATCAGCAGGCCGGCCACAATCAACAGCACGGGCCAATAACGGGAAAAGACCCCGCTCACAAACAACACCAACCGGGTGGGGATCGGCAACTCCTGGGACATCCCGTCGAACAGGTGCATGATCCGCGGCAGGAAAAACGTCAGGATGACAAATACGCTCAGGATCCCCACCGAGAGCACCAGCGCAGGGTAGGCAATGGCCCCGATCACGCGGGACTGGAGCTCATCGTCACTTTCGCGCGCCTCGGCCAGCCGCATCAGGATCTCGTCCAGCATGCCGGCCGACTCACCGGCACGGACCATGCTGACATAGAGCTCAGGAAACAGACGCGGGTGCCGGGAAAGGCTTTCCGACAGGGTGCGGCCATCACGCACCGCTGCCGAAACCTCCATGATGGCCCCCTGGAACATCCTGTTTTCGGTCTGCTGCTGGATGGTGGACAGGGCACGAAGAATGGGAACACCCGCGCGAAGCAAGCCGGCCAGCTGCCGGGTAAAAACCGTGATATCACGCCCGCGGACCCGCCCCCGGGATCGCACCTTCTCTTTTTTGTCGCCCGCAATCTCCTCAAGGGAGAAAGGACTGAGCCCGGTCCGCTCCAGCCGGGCAATGGCCGCCTGCCTGCTTTCTGCGGCAATTTCACCATCCACAGTCCTGTCGGGCCCCTGCTTGGCTTTATAGAAAAAAGTTGGCATTTGGAATTTTAGATTTTTGATTGAAGATTTTTGATTTTATAATCCAAATTCGCCTGATCTTCCATCCGAAATCAACATCCTTCAATCGGAATTCGACATTCTTCAATCTGAAATTCTCAATCCGTATTCGCCAATGTATCAAACGTCACGCGGGTAACCTCATCGACGGTGGTGATGCCCTTGGCGATCTTATCCCATCCGTCCCCGGCAAGGGTTTGCATTCCCAGCTCAACCGCCTTGCGGCGGATATCGCGCGCCGAGGCGCGCCGAAGGATCAGATCCTGTATCTCAGGGAGCAACTGCAGGATTTCACTGATGGCGACCCGGCCACGGTAACCGGTCTTGCCGCACTGGTCACACCCTCTTCCGCGGCTGCAGCGGCGGCCACCAATCTCGACCCACTCCCGGCAGTGCTCACAAACCACCCGCACCAGCCGCTGCGCCATGAAGGCCCGCACCGTGGACGCGATCAGGTAGGGGTCAACGCCCATGTCCAGAAGCCGGATGGCCGCGCTGGCGGCATCGTTGGTATGCAGGGTACTGAACACCAGGTGCCCGGTCAGGGCCGTCTGGATGGTGATTTCAGCGGTTTCGCGGTCACGAACCTCGCCGACCATCATGATATCGGGGTCATGCCTGAGCATGCTGCGGAGCGCCCGCGCGAAAGTGAGGTCGATCCGGGGATTGACCTGGGTCTGCATGATCCCCTTGATCTCATATTCCACCGGATCCTCGATGGTGATGATCTTATGGTCGCGGGTGTTCAGCCGGGTCAGGCACGCATAAAGCGTGGTGCTCTTCCCGCTTCCAGTCGGCCCCGTAACAAACACAATGCCGTGAGGAAGCTGGATGAGCTCCGTCAGGATGTGCGAATTCCGCTCGGAAAGGCCAAGTTGCTCCAGGCTGAACAGCATGGTGGTGGGCAGGATGCGGATCACCACGTTTTCGCCGTGGACCGACGGCACCACCGAGACCCGCAGATCGTACTGGTAATGCCCGATGTTGACCCGGGCGCGGCCATCCTGGGGCATCCGGCGCTCCACGATGTTCAGTCCCGCCATCAGCTTGATCCGGGAGATGATGGCGGGATATAGCGAAACCATGTTCTTCGACACCATCGTGTCATACAGGATCCCGTCGATCCGCCGGCGCAGCAGGATGTCGTCCCGATACACCTCGAAATGGATATCGGTGGCGCGATCGGTGATGGCCTGGTGCAGCAACTGGTTCACGAGCTTGATCACCGAGGACTCGTCGGCCTTGTGTTCCAGATCATGCGACTCTTCCACCTGGCTCGCCCCGGCCTGGCCGGGCTGGTCCGCGAGGATCCGCTCCACGGTTTCAGCCCCGACGCCGTAATGGATGCGAATGGCATCCAGGATATCGCCCTCGCACGCCAGCACCCGCTCAACCCGGTACCCCTGGCTGCTCTCGATATCCTCTATGGCCGCCTGATCGAAGGGATTGGCCACGGCAAGCATCAGCCGGTTCGCCTCCAGCCTGACGGGCATGACCCGGTAATGCGCCACAAAACGCGCGGTCAGCCCCGCCACGGCGGCGGATTCAGGCTGGACCTCACGGAATGAGACAAAGCCGATCCCCTGCTGGCGCGCCACCGCACGCAGCAGTTTGTCCTCCGAAACCACTCCCTGGCGCACCAGCGTCTTGATCAGGGATTCGTTCCGCTCCCGTGACAGGGCAACGGCCTTTTCCAGCTGACGGGCGGTCAACAGCCCCTCGTCAATCAATACCGTTTGCCATTCTTTGATCATGGAATACGCCCGATCATATAGAACTCGCGCTCGTCGCGGTCGTCATAGGCACCCTCAATGATCCGGGCGCAGTCGTTCACCGTCACCTCGGTGGGAACGTACTGCCCCTTCCGCCCGGTATACGATTCCGCCACAAAGCAGGGCTGGGTCAGATAGTTCTGGAGCTTGCGGGCCCGCTCATATATCAGGCGGTCGGAGCGCGACAGTTCGTCAATACCGATTACCGCCACGATGCGCCGCAACTCGTCATACTTCGTCAGCATGCGGACCACCTCCTGGGCGATGCTGAAATGCCGCTGCCCGACCACCGCGACATCCATGTTGGAACTCGACGAGTTCAGCGGATCCACGGCGGGATACAATCCCAGCTGCGCCCGGTCTCGCGACAGCACGAGCACGGAGTCGAGGTAGCTGAAGATCGCCACCACGGCGGGATCCGTGAGGTCATCCGCGGGAACATACACGGCCTCGAACGCCGAGATGGAGCCCCCGCTGCCTGTCTTGATGCGCTCATGCAGGTCGCCAACCTCCGAACTCAGCGTCGGCTGGTATCCGGTTTCAGACGGCACGCGCCCCATCAGGGTGGAAATCTCGGAGCCGGCCTGGACGAAGCGGAACACGTTATCCATGAACAGCAGCACATTCTTGCCCTGCTCCTGGAGCCATTCCGCCTGCGTGATGCCGGTCTTGGCCACCTCGAAGCGTGCGCCCGGCGGCTCATCCATCTGACCGAACGCCATGATGACCTTGGGCAGGATGCCTTCCCGCTCGAACTCGAAATACAATTCATTGCCCTCACGGATGCGCTCCCCGATACCCGTAAAAACGCTACACCCGTCATGCTCCTTGGCCACATTGTGGATGAGCTCCTGGATCACCACGCTCTTCCCGCAACCGGCACCCCCCAGAATCCCGGTCTTG
>JAABPW010000085.1 GCA_011391785.1 Verrucomicrobiota bacterium | reverse complement strand
TTCCGATGGCGGCAGTGCGCCCCATCATGACCACCTCTTCCACCGTGAAGGGCACGGGAATATCCAGATCCTGGGGAACCACCGCGATAAGCCGCGCCCGCTCCGAGGCGGGCAAGTGCCGGATGTCGCATCCGAACAGTCTGACCGTCCCCTCAACCGGCGCAAGAAGTCCGGACAGCACCGCGAACAACGTTGACTTCCCGGCGCCATTGGGACCAAGAAGCCCGACCATTTCCCCGGCTTCAACGGTCAGCGAAATATCCTGAAGCACGGCTTTTTCATGGTACCGCGCAGTGATCTGGTGAAGCTGGATGGCGGGTGGCATGGCGGCTTATTCAATCCATCCGGGGGTTTTTCGCCGCTTGAGCAGAACCAGGAAGAACGGTCCGCCCAGCAGGGCGGTCACCACCCCGACCGGGATTTCCACCGACAGGACCGTCCGGGCCAGCGCATCACAGGCCGCCAGGAAGGCGCCGCCGCCCAGGATCGCGGCCGGCACCAATCGCCGGTGATCGGTACCCACCAGGTTGCGCATGATGTGGGGGACGATCAGCCCGACAAACCCGATCAGGCCGGAGACACCCACGGCCGTTGCGGAAATAAGGGTGGCCAGCAGGAGCGCAATCACGATGGACGCCTTTACCCGGATGCCCAGATGGTGGGCCATGTGGTGCCCCAGGGTCAGCGCATTCAACTCGCGCGACATGATCCAGATGGCAAGACATCCGGCCGCCACCAGCACCGCGCTGAACCCGAGCAGGCGGAGGGAAGCCACGTCCAGATCCCCGAGCATCCACCAGAGCACATTGTGCATTCCTTCCAGCGAGGCGGCGGAAACCATGAACATCAGGAGGCTTGAACACACCGCGCTCACGATGACACCACTCAGAATCAGACCGTAAAGCGACGGCATGGCGCCACGATGACTGGACAGGGCGTAGACGATGGCCAGTGTGAGCACCGCCATCACGAAGGCGCACAGGGGAAGGGCGAAGGCGTTGACGGCCGCAAATCCGGTCAGGATGGCCAACGCGGCACCCAGCCCGGCACCGCTGCTGACGCCCAGCACATAGGGCTCCGCCAGCGGATTCCGCAGGATCGCCTGAAACACAACCCCCGCACAAGACAGCGCCGCGCCTACGACAAATCCCATGATGACCCGCGTCAGGCGCAACAGGAGGATCTCGCGCTCGGTCTGGAAATCGGGCAACCGGATCCCCGAGGGGCCCAGCAAAAGACAAAGCGCCAGCAGGAGCGGCGTCAGCCCGATCACCCACCCGAAATTGCGGCGGCTATTCATGGGACTCCCTCATGCGGGACTGGATCAAGGCAACCCCCTCCATGACGCGGGGACCGGGACGCAAAACCAAGCTGTTGTCAAATCCATCATAAACACGGCCCGTTTTCACCGCCTTGATCCGGCTCCATCCGGCTTGCTCCATGATCACGTGGCGAACCCTGTTCCCGCTTGCCATGAAAAAACAAAAGACAATGTCTGGATCGCGCGACACAACCCATTCGCTGGACACCTGGAAATAATCGCGGTCAATTTCATCCCCGATATTCTGCCCGCCAGCCAGGGTAACCAGATCGGATACAAAGGAATTTTTCCCGGCGGCCGTGAGGGGATCGTTCCAGATCAACACCAGGACGCGGGGCCGCGGCGTGGCAACCGGGGTGGCCCGGCATTGCGCGATGTCGCGCCGCAGGGCGGCGGCCTGTCGGGCGGCCTCCGGTTCGCGTTTAAGTTGACGTCCCACCTCTACCAGTGCGCCGGGGATATCCTCAAGACGGTTGCAGGGGACCAGCACCGGATTCAGCCCGATACGGCGGAGTTTCTGTTCAAGCGACAGGTCGGCAAGATCGGTATAGAGCACCGCGTCCGGCTTGGCGGCAAGAAGTCGCTCCAGCGAGGGAACACCGAAGTCGCCCACGATGGGGACTTGCTTCACCAGGTCCCGGGGATAATCGCAGGCCGAACTGCGCCCCACGAGCTGGGTTGCGGCACCGAGGGCGAAAACGATCTCCGTGATACTCGGCGCCAGGGAAATGATACGGGGCTGACGGCCTTCCTGGGGAGAAGCAACCGGCACCGCAGGCTTGCACCCGGCAAGCAGGAGGATGGCCAGCAGGGCACCAGGCTTCAGGCGGCAGGGCGTTGTAAAATTCATGAATTTTCTCGGCATTTTCCGGCTTCAATCCTCCAGCCGGAACACAAATTGAAGATCCATTTCGGCGGAAACCGGCCGACCATCGCGCTCCGCCGGCTTGAAGGTGGCTTTCCGGGCCGCCGCCATGGCTGACTGGTCCAGCACCGCGACGCCACTGCTACGGGCGACCTCGGCAAAATCCACTTCGCCACCCGGAGTCACACGAAGATGAACGGTCACGGAGCCTTCCTGCCCCCTTGTCCGGGCGGCATAGGGATAATGGGGCCGGATCGCGGACAAGGCCGTGGGGCGCCCCCCTTGCTGTTCCTGCCCGGGGTTCGCCAAAACTGCAAACTCAGCGTTGGTGGTGCCGCCCTGCCCCCCCGCCGGCGGGAAGGGCAATGCCGCCAGCGCCCGGACATCTTCAGCCGCCAAATCAGGAACCCCCAGACTGGATGACGGTTCAGCACTCGCGGCTATAATCGGAACCGTCAAGGCAACCGGGACCGCAGCCGGGTCAGGCACCTTCAAGACAGGCGCCTCACGCACCTCGCGCGGAGTGGATGCCACCGCTTGCGCCAAGGCTGTCTCCTCACCGGATGCGGGAACAGGAGCCCGGGAAGCCATGTTCACATCGCACTCCAGAATCACCGGCGCGGAACCCCCCGCTCTGCCAAGGCCATTCTTCACCAGCCAAAACAGGCCGGGCGCCACCGTCAGATGCAAAACAACGGCCCAGAGAAACGCCCGGCTCATTTCCCCGGGTCGTTTCAAGGGTCCCTCCCCGATGGAAAAGGGAGCCGTCACAAGACGGCTTCCGCCATAAACTGGTTGCATCACATCCATTTAGAAGATCACTTTTACGCCACCGTATCCGGCCCGACCGGCCGTCCCGTACCCCATGACTTCCTGATACTGTTCATCAAACAGATTCTCAATGCGGCCGAACAGGGTCACATTCTTATAAACGTCATAGGAGGCGTTCAGGTTCACCAGCGTATGGCTTTCCAGGGGGGTAGCGGCATAGGTGGAGGGGTCCAGATCCTGCCGCTCACCCGTGTAAACCAGTCCGGCTCCGCCGCGGATTTTCGAGGTGAAGGCATAGGCGACCTCCGCCGACACTTTATTGCGGGGGCGGCGGAGAAGCTGGGCTTCCGTGGCGTCGTCCCGGGTATCCGTATAGGTATAGGAGACCCGCACCGTGAGATCCTTCGCCGGCTTGGCGGTCACAAAGGTTTCCACGCCGCGCGACTCGGCCTTGCTGATGTTCCCGTAACGGGAGGTGGCGTAATCATAATCAATCATGTTGTCGAACTGGTTTTCGAAATAGGTGGCGCCCACCACCAGGGCCTCCTCCATCAGGGACTGCTCAAAACCGGCATCCCAGCTCGTGCTGGTTTCAGGCTCCATGTCCTTGCTGCCATACACCGAGTAGAGCTGGAACAGGGAGGGCGCCTTGAACCCGGTGCCATAGGAACCCTTGAACCGGGTGCCGGTGGCGGCCACATCATAGACCGGGGCCGCGCGCCATGTCGTTTCCGTCCCGAACGTGTCATACTTGTCCACCCGGCCGCCCACGGTGGTGGTCAGCGGTCCGGTCATGAGAATATCCTGCACGTAGGCGCTCTGGTGGCGCGCGGTCTGCCGGTCAAACTGGTCCACATAACCGACAGCCTCGTAAGTGGACTGGGCGGACTCCTGCTGTGCCTCCAGCCCGGCGGTCAGGATGTTCGCCTTGCCAAGATACAGGTCATTCTGCCACTCCAGTTTCTGGAGCAGACTGTCGAACGAGGACGCCGAGAGGGAGGAGGCGTCATCACGGGTCTGGCTGACCCATGAGCCCCCGAGCCGGGAGCGCCACAGTCCATCGAACAGCTTCGCCTTGCCCTCACCGGCAAGCAGCAGGCTCTCGATATCCGCATGGTCATCGGTATCCGCCAGAACCCCGTTGACCATTCCATCGTAATCGAAATTGGACCGGTTCCACCGGACCGTTCCTGACGCCTCGACTTCCTCCACAGGCGTCCAGCCCAGCCGGACCGAGGCCTCGGTGCGGCCATAGCCATCCTTCTCGGTATTGCCGTTCCGCGCCTCGGCGCTGGAAATGCCACTGGAATCCTGGCGCGAGGCGCCGGCGGAATAATTGACCTTCCCCGTGCCGCCGCGGACTTCGGCCTTCTCGTTGAAGGTGTTGAATGATCCCGCCTCGGCGGACACTTCACCCTGGGCCGGGCCCTGCCCCTTTTTGGTGATGATATTGATCACGCCCCCGATGGCATCCGCGCCGTAAAGGGTGCTTTGGGCGCCGCGCAGCACCTCGATCCGCTCGATATTTTCGACCGCCATTTGCGAGAGGTCGGCGGCCCGGGTGGCGTCGATGGGATTGTTGACGGGAATCCCGTCCACCAGGACCAGGGTGTGCTCCGATTTGGCGCCCCGGATAAAGATGGCGGCGAGGCCGGCTGGCCCGCCCTGCTGCACCACATCCACACCCGGAACCTGACGCAGGGCCTGGACCACCGTGGCGCATTGCCGCGAGGCCAGCTGCTCCCGGTCAATGACGGTAATGGAACTGCCGACCGTCGCAACGGGCATTTCCACACGGGTCGCCGTCACCACCACTTTTTCCTGCACCACCGCAGGGGTGGCGTCCGTCGCCCCCTGAATCCCCGCCGCCGCCAACATCATCCCTGCCAGAATTCCATTCAGCTTCTTCATTGTTGTCTCCATTTCGACCGTTTTCGGGCACGCTCTTCCGCGATCAGCGCTTGGCGCCTCTCGTGAATTCCTGATCCTCTCCATCCGCCATTGCCCACGGTCTCTCAACGCATAAACAAAAAAACCTTTGATCTCCCGGATGGAAAATCAAAGGTATTATGAGTCTGTTTACGCCTCATTCCTCTTCCATCGCGAAAGAGAGACGGATGACACCCCGTGTCACCGGTCCATTGAGCATGAAGTATTACGTCTTCTGGCTTCCGGCATCAAACCTCCACCCCGCCTTCCTCCCGCTCATGCAAAAGTGGCTCAGGGGTCTCGTATCCGGTTACAGCGGCGCGACCGCGTCTGAATCTCACAGACTTCCGTACTTACTTCACGGCTTCTGGTTATCAAAGAACTGGGGGTGAAAATAGCAGGTCTTGTTTGGGTGTCAAGGCTTCCATAAAAGCTAAGTAAGGGGGCAGTTACAGGAGGGGGGCGTCCCCGTGGCCTCGTGCCACGGGTCGCAAAAATGTTCGGTTCCCGCCACGCAAGGTGGCGGGGCACCC
>JAABPW010000084.1 GCA_011391785.1 Verrucomicrobiota bacterium | reverse complement strand
GAAGCCCTGGATAATAATGCCGACGGGATCTCCGACTGGTGGGAAGTCCTATATTTCGGAACCAACGCCATCGACCCCGATGCCGATACCGACGGCGATCTCTTCAGCAACCGGAACGAGTTCCGGGATCACACCAACCCCCGCGACCCAGCCTCATGCCCGACCCCGCCCTCCATTCTTCATACTCCGCTCGCCGATCCGCAAACCCATTCTGCACCCTTCACCGTCATCGCCACTATTTCCGACAACGACTGGGTCGCCTCCGCCACCCTCCTGTGGAACAAGAACGGGGGCAGCAACACCACCAGCGCTATGACCGCCAGCCCCGGTTACAGGTATACCGCGATCCTGCCCGCGCCGGGCACGAACGGCGACAGCTTCACCTACCGGATTATCGCCTCCGATTACCAGAGCAGCACCACCAACGGGCCAAACACCTTTACCATCAGCTATCCCTCCGTGAAGATTTCACCCGCCCGCTTCGACACCCTGATGCTGCCGGACACCAGCACCAACCTTTCGCTGGTGGTGATCAATTCCGGACGGGCCCTCTTCAACGCCACACCCCGCCTCCTGTGGGGCGGTTTCAGCAACGATGTTGAAACCGGCAGCGCGGACTGGACCCACGGCGGCATCAATGACCTTTGGACCATCAGCACCAACCGCAGCCTGTCCGGATCCAATTCATGGTATTGCGGCAACCCCGTTTCCCGTATTTACGGCAGCAGCATGCACGCCAAGCTCGACACCGCCCCATTCTATATCCCCGATGGTGCCCAGCTTTCCTTCGACCACTGGATTCAATGCGAGCTGGATGGCCAGTACTGGCGCCCCGGCTGGCTCCCCAACAGTTGCTGGGACGGCGGCATTGTCGAAATCTCGACCAACCTCGGCGTCAGTTTCCAGGCCATCACGCCCATTGGCGGGTACCCGAACCTCATCTCCGGCTACAGTGCCTCGCCCTGGATCGATAAAACTCCCTGCTTTGCCGGAACCGGCGCATGGAACCGGGCCACCTTTAATCTCGCGGCCTTTGCCGATCGCATTGCCATCATCCGTTTCCACTTCGGCTCCGACGACAATACCGAGGAGGAAGGCTGGTACCTGGATAACCTTGTCGTCACCCCCGTCATCGCCCCGCAATCCTGGGTCTCACTGCCGGTCACCAACCTGACCGCCGCAGCGCAGGCGATCACCGTCATACCGGCCATGACCTTCAATAGTAGCGGCATCCTGACCGGCGACAGGCGTGCCGCCCTCTGGCTGTCCGGCACCGATCCCGACACCCCCACCCATGCCTTCCCCCTGCACCTGCTGGTTCGCTCCCCGCCCGCCCTCACCTGGCTGAGTGCAACACAAACCTCCACAAACGGAACCGGCGTGGTCACCTTCAGCAACCAGGTCAGTGATGCCGAGGGCGACCCCTGCCAAATCGACTATGAATGGAGCACCGGCGCGGGATATGACTGGAGCAAGCCCTGGCTGATCACCGCGCAATCCGCCATGGGCACGGCCCTGCTCGATAACGCCACCTCCCCGCCGCTCACCGGCCTGGTCACCCGGGACGCAACGGGTCTCCTGACAAACCGCGTTCTTGTCACATGGGATTCCCTCCAGTCAGGCAGCGGCATTGTGTTTTCCGCCAACACCCTGCTTCGCGCCCGGACCTGGGATGGACTCCTCCGCGGCAACTGGGTGACAAGCCAGCCCTTCATGGTGGACAACGAGGCGCCGCCAGCCCCGACCGGACTTTCTTCACCCACCCATTGGACGGAACGATGGTCGACCAGACCCTCCATGCGATTTGAATGGAACAGCGTCACGGAAACCCGGGGATCCGGACTCGAAAACTACCTCGTTGCCTGTGACACGAATTCATCGCCCGCCTCCCCGTTCCTGATTGCCACCAACACGACCCTGACGACGACCCCGCCATCCGACGGCAGCAATATCTGGGTGAGCGTCAGGGCAAGGGATGCCTGCGGGAATATCAGCACTCCGGCGCTGGCCGGTCCCTACTGGCTCGATATCACGCCGCCCTCGACGGCTGACGCCACCATCACTCTCGCGCTCAGCGCCTTCGGAAACTACGTCATCGACGCCACCTCGATCAGCGGAACCTGGCGCGGATTTACCGATAGCGGGACAGGAATCAAGGGGTACTACATCTCCCTCCAGGATGGCGGAGGCACCACCAACGGTATCTGGAAAACAACCACTTCAGGAGTCCTGGATGCCCTGGCCATGAACCAGACAAACACCTTCCATGTCTGGGCCAGGGACATGATCGGGTGGATCGGCCCGGCGACCAAAGTGTCATTCCTGAATCTTGGAGGCACTGGCGACTGGGACCATGACGGCGTGTCCAACGCCCAGGAGGAAATAGCCGGTACCGATGCCGCCCTGGCCGCCAGCACCTTGAAAATGGGCATTGCGAACAATGACTCGGGAATAGCAAATGGATTTATTCTGCGCTGGCCGGGGCTTTCCAACCGTCATTACACCGTCTACTTCAGCCCCAGCCTTACCGCCAGCAACAGCTGGAGCGCCCTGTCGGGCAGCAGCAACATACCCGGCGTGAGTGGCCTCATGAGCGTCACCGATCGCACCACCTTCCTGCCCGCCAGGTTTTACAAGATCACCGTTAAATCGCCCTGAGCCGCAATCCGCCCGACCATGTCCAACATCCTTCCAGAGTCACTGTCAATCCCGGCCAAGACCCTATCCGGCCACGGCGCCAGTTCCGGATTGCTACAGGAATGCCGCCGGTTTGGTTCACGGGGTATCATCCTCCACGGCGCGGCCCTGGAACAACAGGGACGACTGGACGCCCTCATGGCCGCGATGCCGGCGGGCCTGTCGATCAGGACGCTCCGCCATCGGGGTGGCGAGCCGACCCTTCACGAGGTTTCAGACGTGATCCTGGCCGCCCGCCACCATCAGGCCGACTGGATCGCCGCGGCCGGCGGTGGCAGCATCATCGATCTCGCCAAGGCCGCGGCCGCGCTTGTCAATGCCCCGCACCCGCCAGCCCACTACCATGATGGTGAGCCGCTGGATGAACCGGGACTCGCCCTGATCGCCGTGCCCACGACCGCTGGCACCGGTGCCGAAGCCACCCTCAATGCGGTGCTGACCAATGAGGCCACCGGTGCCAAGAAGTCGATCCGCGCCCCGGGCATGATGGCGAGCGTCGTGATTTTGGATCCGGGGCTGTTGAATGGCTGCCCGAAAACCGTGATCGCCGCATCGGGAATGGATGCCCTGACCCAGGCCATCGAGGCCTTCACCAGCCGGAATGCGACCTGGTTGAGCGACACCCTGTCGCTTCAGGCAGTTCACCTGATCAACGCCCATCTTGAGGCCGTCTATCTGGAGTCCGGCTCCGCCTCCGCCGGCCCCCTCCTCACGGGAAGCTATCTCGGGGGAATCGCCCTCTCCTTTGCCCGGCTCGGCGTTGTGCATGGGCTCGCCCATCCCCTGGGAGCGCTTTATCATGTGCCCCATGGAGCAGTCTGCGCCGCCTGCCTGCCACACGCCATCGAGCTCAACCGTCAGGTTTTCGGTGCCAAATACGACATTCTCAGCGGGGCGGTCGGAGGTGATCTCCTGACCCGTATCCGGGATCTTATGGCAAGGCTCGACATGACCTCCCCCTTCGCCGGAAAACCCCTTCGCGAAAAGGACATGATCGTTGCAGAAACCCTGGCGTCAGGCTCAACCCGCGCCAACCCAAAACCCATCACCCGGGCCGATGTCGAATGGCTCCTCGCACGGATTTTTGAATAGGCCCTGCCTGCAGTCTTAATTAATGGATCCAGCCCCAACGGCTTGAAAACGGCCAATAGACGACCATGGCGGGACCGACCAGATTCTCCGCAGGCACCGGCCCCCAATAGCGGCCATCAAGGCTGTTGTGCGTATTGTCGCCAAGCGCCAGGTACTGCCCGTTCCCAAGCTGAATGGAATCGCCGTCTCTCTTGATGAAAAGGGCATCATTCCCCCCTCCACAATAACCGGCATATCCCGGCGCAAGCAGGGCATTAAACAGAACACCCTCGCCGTCGAGCGGAGGAATCCCGTCCACCAGCAGGCGAGGCTCCCGGATGGAAATCACCTCATTGGGCAGACCGCACATCCGCTTGATGTAATGCGTTTTCTCAGTCAACCGCGGGATCGGGATCCCGTCGGTCCGGAACACCATCACCTCGCCCCGGGAAGGACGCAGGAAATTCCACTTCACGCGGTTCACAAACAGGTGGTCACCATTAACCTTGTTCCCTCGCGCGATGACCTGTCCGGTAACCACCTCATTACCGTTCGACACCACCAGGGGCATTCCCCGGGGAATGGCATGGACCGTCCCGTTGATGTCATAGTTGTCGATCGCACAGCCATCGCCGGTCGGGACGGAGGAGTAAGGGCCCCGGAACGTTCCGGCCGCCTGGGCCGTGATTTCCGTGTACCACTCTCCCGTAGCCAGCCATTTGACAATCCGCAGGGGACCAAGCTCAAAAAAGCCCTTCTGATCCTGCGGGGAGTAATGGATTCCGTAGAGAGTCGGCTGCATCGAGCCGGTGGGAATCTTGAACGGCTGCAGGAAATAGCAGCGGAAAGCCATGGCCACGGCAAACGCCACCACCAGCACTTCCAGATTCTCCCGGAGGGTCGGATGGGACCGGGGCGGCATGACCAGGGCCATGGCCCGGTTCACCGACTCGCACCGCTTCTCAATCACCTCAACGTCCTTCGCCGCGACGGCGGCATTCAGGTCTGCCTCAGCCGCGGTCAACTGCCCCAGCACCGCGGGATTGGCCACATCTTCGCGCATATGGCGGCAATGCTTCGCATGACGAAGCCATTCCCGACCCAACTTGACCAACCTGCGTGTATGCAAATATCCTGACATAAGGGTCGCTTTCCGGCTCAACCGGTGCTCTTCAGCACCGAAATGAAAGCCTCCTGGGGAACACTGACGGAACCGATCTCCTTCATCCGCTTCTTGCCTTCCTTCTGGCGTTCCAGAAGCTTCCGCTTGCGCGAGATATCACCGCCATAGCACTTGGCCGTCACATCCTTGCGCATCGCCTTGATCGTCTCGCGGGCGATGATGTTCTTCCCGATGGCCGCCTGGATGGGGACGGTGAACTGGTGCGGCGGAATCACCTCCCGCAACGCCGCGCACATCTGCCGTCCACGGGAAATCGCCTTGTCCCGGTGGATGATACAGGAGAAGGCATCCACACCCTCCCCGTTCAGCAGGATATCCATCTTGACCAGGTCGCTGGGCGCGTAGCCGGCATGTTCGTAATCCATCGAGGCATAACCGCGGCTGACGCTCTTGAGGATGTCATGGAAATCAATCAGGATCTCATTCAGCGGCATGGTCGACGTGATCATCACGCGCCGGGAATCGAGCGTCTCGGTCTTCTCCACATCACCGCGCCGGTCCATGACGA
>JAABPW010000083.1 GCA_011391785.1 Verrucomicrobiota bacterium | reverse complement strand
GTCATCCGCCAGAGCCGCGAGGGGGCTGGCCATATACAGGAGGAACACAAACAGGACCGGAATAATCACGGCAAACCGTCGGCGAAGAATCGGGGCTTGCGCATTCATGGCTTTTTCTCCTTCCGTGGGGCGGCCTCATTCACCAGGCCGACAAGCTCGGCGCGCACCGCGAGGTCGTCCGGAAATTCCTTCAGCAGGATCCGGCCCGCCTTCTCGGCCTCGGCGGTCTTGCCCTCGCGGGCCAGCAACCTGACCAACAGCAACCGCGCATCAAGCAGTTTCGGATTGGCGGCCGCGACTTCCTGGAACAGGGGCCGCGCCTTGTCGAAAGAACCGGTGCGCAGGTAGAACTCTCCCAGCTGGAGTTTTGCCCGAGGCGAATCCTTGGTTTTCTGGAGCAGGGTCTTCCATGTCTTTTCCGCCAGCTCCGGCTTTTTGTCCTGCTCATATACCCGGGCCAGGCTGTCCAGAAGCCGCAGGTCGGCGGGATCGGCCTCGAGGGCCATCGTGAGGTACTGCGCCGCATTCACCAAGTCCCCCTTCGCCATCATCATTCCGGTGAGATTCCGGTAGGAGGCCGCCAGCTGGGGATCCGCCCGCATGGCCGCCTTGAAGCAATTGGCCGCCTTTTCAGCCTTGTTCTGCTTGAGGAAGATCATGCCGAGGGTGTTCAGCGCCAGGGCGTTCCGGGGATTGACCGCAATGGCCTTGAGCGTCATCGATTCCGCCGCCTCCAACTTCCCCTGCTCCATCAGAATCATCCCGGCCTTGTCGGCGGATGAGGACACCATCGCCCGGGCTTCAGGCTCCGTCATCTTTGCCCCGCCGGCAACCACCTTTATGAATGCCTCCAGCGCCGCCTCCTGCTTCCCGGCCTTGAGCAGGCTCAACCCCTCATTATAGGAGGCAAGCACGGGAGTGGCGGTTTTCGCCCCCCCGGTTTCAGCCGTCGCACCCCAGACGGCTCCCGCCGCCGACACGACTGTCAGGGCAACACCCACTTTAATAAAACGAATCATATTCATAACGAAAACCATCCCGCTTTCAAATCACCGGCATCCCCCTGCCGGCCTCCGCTTTTAATGTACAACCAACCCTTCGGCCGCGCCATACGACACCTCGGCACCCTCATTCATGAGTTCCGGGCCACCCTGTGCACCGGGCGCGCCGCCCCCTCCATACAAAGCCGTCCACGGCCCGCCCTTGACCTTGTTCAGGATCTCGCCGGCCGTTTCCTTGTCCCAGTTCCGGTTCTTGCCCAGGGCCCAGGCACGGTGCAGGGGAATCAACTCGGCATCCCAATCACTCGTCTTGAGATTCCACAACCGGTCCCCTTCGTTGTTCTCATAGGTGACCTCGTATTTCCCCTCACAGTCTTCGGTGGGCTTCGGGTTATAACCCGCGATGGCGGCGGTGGCGGTCCACATGAAGCGGTTGCCGTTGTCGAGGGTAAAGGGCCTGACAATACCCAGCTGCCCGCCATCCGCCATGAACTGGAAGGGGTTGTTGACCTTGCGAGTCACCCCCACCACAATGGATCCGCCCTTGGCGAAAAAAGTCTCCTTGAGAACCCGGGGCAGGGCCAGTTCGGAGGTAAACTGTTCGTCGCGGACATCCTCCCCCTTGACCGTGCTGCTTCCCATGGTGACAATGCTCCCCACGCATACCCCCTCCACTTCCTCCCAGACCGAGGAGAACCAGTCCCACTCCGAAATCAGCATATTGAACCGCTGCTTGTAGTCACGCTGCAACCCGTCATCATCACTGCTCCCGGTCCTGACAAACCACTGGTGATCCTCGGCACCCGTGCCGAGCACCTTGGCCGTGGTGCTATCCTGGTCGGGGATGTAATTGGAGTGGCGCAGGAAATCATCCTCTTCCTTGCTGCTCCGCTTGAGGATCCTGAAATTATTCTCCAACGGGGATTCTTCCTGTAGCAGGGTATACATGATGTTGCCGCCCCCGGGACAGAACCCGTCATTCCAGGTATCCGCGATGTTGCCTTTCAGGATGGTCTCCACCGTCTTCTTCACCCGGTCCGGTAGCTTCTGGATCAGCTCCTGCTCCTTCTTGTTGAGGGCATTGATGTTCTTTTTGTAATCAATAATCGGCTGTTTCAACGCATCGTAACTCTTGTTCTGGGCCGCCGCCTGCTGCCGGGTCTGCTTGATCTCATCGACGGTTACCGTCCGGTGCTTGTTGAGCTGGATTTTCTTGTGGTTCGAATCGCTGAACGGCGTCACGCCTTTCCCTGTGGGATAATACCCCTGCTCGGTGTTGCAGGTACTGGGAGCGTGAATCAGGGTCATCCGCTGGTCGTCGCTTTCCCATTTGTCCACCGTCTTCTCCAGCCACTTGTCCACGATGTAATCCATCTCCATCCGGCACAAGTTGACATAGGTCCAGGACATGGCCCGGTTGAGCGCGGCCACCCGGCTGTTGCAGTCGGCCTGGATTATCGCCCCGGAATAAGCGGCGGAATCGGCCGCATTCTGGACCTCCACACGCAACCGCACCGTCTCCCCCACGGCATAGACCGACAAAGCCATGACAAAGAGAGTGAGGAACACGATCATGGTCACCGCCAGGACCACGCCGCTCTCATCCTTCCACAGCCGCTTCACCACGTTGTTCAATAACTTCAACATCTTAAACCATCGTTAGCTATCCGCTTGCCGATTCCCATTTTCAGTTTTCAGCTTTCAGCTTTTCCTCTTCCCTCTTCCCATTTTCAGCTTTCAGCTTTCAGCTTTTCCTACCACCCCCCCGAGGGAATCCCCATGTTCGGCAGGGTCACGTAGGGCTTGGGCATCACCACGGTTTCGATAAACTGGATATGGGCGTAGCGGATGAGGTCCGCATCCCCGATGTTCCCGGAATCATCGGCGCGTTGCTCGGCATATTCATTGCCGCTGTCCCAGGGGTTGGTCAACCAGCCGATCATCGGGCCCGCGATGGGCATGATCAGGGCGAAATCGTGGGTCACGGTGGCCTGGACATTCCACTTGCCGATGTCCGTGATGGCGACGCGGGTCTTGCGGGCCACTCCGCCGGAGCCGGGAATCTCACCCCAGCCGGGAACCTGCTTGTCCGTTTCCCCGGCGGTCATCCCGTTGACCACCCAGGCGCAAACCTGTTCAGCCGCCTGCTTGGCGGCGGCATTCCGCTCCCCGTTCGGGCACACCAGCGTCGCCCGGGCGGCACAATAGGCCGAATAATGCACCACCTGCTTGGCCATCCAGATGTGGGCGAACTGCATGCAGGCCATCATAAGGGTCAGGATCAGGGGAAACGCGAGGACGAATTCCAGCATGACGGAGCCGGCGCGGGGAAAGGTTGAAGGATGAAGGATGAAAGATGAGAAAAAAGTACGCAAGAAGGACGGACCGCTCCTTGGCAGGCCCCTTAAATATAGTGGACGCTCAGCCACCGACATCCGTCCTCTCTCTTTAATTTCCGTTTTCAGTTTTCTGCTTTCTGCTTTTCTACCACATAAGCGCCACCAGAAGGCCAACCGTGATCGGCAAACTGAATGGAATACGGGCGCGAACAGAATCCTTGGGAGGCAGGGTGGCCGCACCGGCGGCACGGTCGTAACGCCAGTCAAAGAGCGAACGCACCAGATGGCGCATCCGTGCTCCCTCAAGTTGTCCGCACAACAACATAATGACCCCCATTACCACCCCTGCCAAAGAGGTTGTCCAGAGGAGCATGAACAATTTTCCCGATCCCGTGATCGCGCCGGCGGCAAAAAGCATTTTCACGTCGCCACCTCCTGCGCCTTTCATCAGGAACGGAATCAGGAGTACCGCACCCGCCACCGCGGCGGCGGCGAACCCGTCGATAAACGAGTTCCATCCGCCCAACGCCAGGCGGAAAACCAACGCCACGACCGCCCCCCCGACCGTCAACCAGTTGGGGAGCAGCCGTGTGCGCCAGTCGGTCCAGGACAGGTAACCTGCCCAGACCAAGACCGTCAACAGCAATACAAACTGCACGATTAATTCGATTCGTGCATGCTGTCGTGATAATCCTTGGCTTCCTGGGCCTTCGTATCCTGTTCGGTACGAGTGGCCTCCAGGGTGCTCTTGGCCGTTTTCTCACGGGTTGTGGCCGCTTTGCCGGCAACATCGAACATGCCGACAAGGGTCTTGCCGAACATCGCCACAGCCACTACCACGGCCGCCGCGATCAGCACCGCCAGGATGACGTATTCCATCATCACGCCACCGGTTTTGTCGCCCATCAAACGGCACATCACCTTACGCACCCGACTATTCATCAAACGCTTCATCCTGACCTCCTGTTTACGGCGACAACGCCATATTACCTGCTTTTCCTGTCTTTTCGTTAAAACCGGCGGTCACGGCAACGGCAGGCTCACGCCACTCATGACCATCCGGTAAAGTTGCACAAAAGAATTGCCGAGCAGACCGAAATCCTCGCCGGAAAGGGCCCCCTCGACATTAAAGGTCTTTCCTGAAGGGTTGAACATGCCGGTGGAGGCGCCTACGAGCGGAAGGACGATGAGAATCGTCAGGAGGACATATTCCAAAAGGACATCGCCCCGTTCGGAACGAAGGGCGCGCCAATAATCCACTATGCATGTCTTAAGTTGAGCAGTCATAAGTTTCATGCAGAACCGGAGCGGAACTCAAAATGTCCCGCCCACAGGGGGAAATATGCCCCTCCTATTCATCCCATGCAAGCATCTTTTTTCCGGGGTGCAGGCTCTGAAAACCGCGCCGGGAAGTCGTTATCCAGCCGGAACCATGATCGGCGGGGTTCTGATCCAGCATGGGACAAAGCAACTGGCGGTTACAGCCAAGCACCGGTATCAACGGGAAGGCATGACGCCGAAGATCCGGCATCCCGACCCTCGCAGGATGAATCAGGCACCCCACCCGGCCGGAATCGTCCAGGATCCCGGCGAAACAGCAACTTCCGTGGTAACGCATCCAGATCCACGCCGAGAGTCCCAGGGTCAGGGGAGCCAGCACGCCAGCCAGCAGGTGATCCCGCCAGCCGCCACGGCGCCAGTGAATCCGGACCAGGGCCCGGAACCCGGGACGGGAGGTGCCGGGAACCAGCTCCTTGAAAACCTGGGTGTTTTGGGCCACAAACGCCTGAACCCGTTGCGGATGCCAGCGCATATTGACGCAACACCCGCAACACCCCTCCTTGTATGACTGGCACGTTGTCATTGGAAACGATTATGGTGGGTTGCCACCGTCCGACTCCACCTTTTTCAGCTGCCGCCGGACCAGGGAAATGGACTGGTTCATCCACCGATAGCGCCATACCCCGATCACACCGGTAATCACACCGGCAGGAAGACAGG
Organism: Verrucomicrobiota bacterium; assembly: GCA_011391785.1. GTDB lineage: Bacteria > Verrucomicrobiota > Kiritimatiellia > CAIKKV01 > CAITUY01 > JAABPW01. The sequence continues at coordinate 150 of JAABPW010000083.1, read as the reverse complement.
CTATGCCCATTGCCTGAAACCAGCCACCCTGGGAGAAATGGATGATCGTGACCCCCGCGATCAACAAGGCCACCGCGGACCGCAAGTAGGCCAGGAGCGTTCTTTCATTCGCCAGCAGGGTCCGGTCAATGGCCAGCTCATCCCTCAGGA
>JAABPW010000082.1 GCA_011391785.1 Verrucomicrobiota bacterium | reverse complement strand
AGGAGGAAGGAGGCAGCAGGAAAAATAAACTCCTAAATTCTGTCTCCTGTCTCCTGTCTACTGACTCCTGACTCCTGTCTTCTGATTCCTCCCTGCTACCTCATGCAGGGTGTAGAATGGGACCCTTGCGGCGGCGTATTCGAGCAGGGTGCGGAAGTCGGAGAGGCGGGTGCTGTAGGCTTCGCCGATCATGAAGATGGCGCCCGGGCTGGTCAGTTTGGTCAGATCGGGGTGATCCACGGTGATGGTGGCGTTGGTCGCGGAAATGACTTGAAAGTAGTGCGGGGGTGGCGGACGGCGGGAAATGTCGGGAACCAGGACCAGGCTGGAGCCTTCCGGAAGGATGACAGGCTGATCGGCGGTAAGCGTGGTGGTGGTGACGGATACGACCCGGCCGGTGACAAAGCTGCTGTCGGGCAGGACCCGGTGTCCATAAAGGAAGAGCAAGGAATCCTTGCTGGCGGCGAGGTCGACCCATTTCTTGAGCAAGGCAGGCGGGACATAGTGGGCCATATCGATGGCGGTTGCGGGAACCGACTTGTCGGCGGCGATGGTATCGGCGATGGCGAGGGGTTCCGGCCGTCGGTAGCTTTCAACAAGGGGTTGCACGGCCTGGACCAGTTCGGCGTTGTAGGCGTTGAACGGGAAGGCGAGCGCATTGACGGTCAGGCCCAGGGCACGGAGTTCGGTGATGGACTTGATGAGTTCCTCGGCGAGCCAGGGGGCCATGCCGTTTTTCCGGATGGCGCCGGGGGCGTTCAGGTGATGCCAGGTGTGGGTGCCGATTTCCCAGTGATAGGTGTTCTGGAGTGTCCGCAGGTCCTTCGCCGTGATCCGTCCGTTGGCGATGTTCTGGTTGTTGATGAAGCCGGTGGCCTTTCCGCCGACCTTCTCGAGTTCAGGCGCAATGAAGGTTGCCCAGCTGCTCCAGCCATCGTCGAACTGCAGGACCAGTCCGCCCTTCTTTTCAGCCGCATGGGTCAGGGGGGACAGGAGGATGACCCACATCAGGAAGAGCGGAACCGCAGACGGACGCAGAATACGCGGACGGGCAAGGATTCTAATGCGGAAGATGGCGTTTCCAGGTTTCATCTGCGCTTTCTCTCGTTTGGCGGTTTATTGCCGTACGGGAGAAATTCTAGCACATCGCGTTCTATGGTGGGAGAAAACTCGAAGAGGACGAAGCCGGGGAAGCCGGCTTGGCGTGCCTCGATGATCTGGGCGAGGGTCTGGTCGGCGGTGAGGTGAGACCGGAGGGTGGAGACGCCGATGCCGGGGAGGATCCGGTGGGCGGCGGGGAGCGCGGCCTGCTTCTTGATCAAGCTGGAAAACTCGGCCAGGTCGGACGTGTAGTTCATAGGGCAGGCGAAATCAAGCAAGTCCCGGTCAAGCCAGCCGGGCCAATCCTGGCCCACGGTGGCGTAACAGGCGGGGGTATCGCCATAGACGGCGGCGGAGACCTTGATGGACGGGTCGACTTTTTTCACGGAAAACCGGATGGCCGTGACGCACGCGGTGATTTGTTCCGCCCGCCATTGCCGGTAGGCGACCGCAACCGATCCGTTACGCGCCACGTCAGGCCACTGGGATACGGCGTGCCCCAGTTTCTTTTCAAATTGGCCCCGGCAGCCGGGGCAGAAGCAGGCTTGGCGGTTGGGATAGCGGATGTAATCGAGCTGGATTCCGGCGAAAACGCCTTCCTGCGCCAGCCGGGAGGCGGTTGTGGTCAGCAGGCGGCGGTTTTCGGGATGGGAAGGACAGAGCCAGTTGAGCGGCTTGCCGGAATCGGAGACCTGGAGGCGTCCCGCCTCGCGCAGCCGGGCGAGTTCAGTCGCCGGTGCGGTTTCAACATTGAGGCAGGTGAGCCAGGCATGGAGGCGTTCCGGCCGGGGTTGTGTACCGGAAATGACGGCGGGGTTAGGGACCGTCATCAGGGGATTGCCAACATGGAAAAACACGGTATTGATTCCATTGCTCGCAAGGGAAGGCCAGGTATCGGGTCCGTTGAGAGTATCGGGATCGAGCCAGATGCCGCAGGTCAGGTTGGTCCCGGCCAGTTCCGCCGCATGGTGCCGGGCATATCGGCGGGTGAGGTCGGCCAGGCTGGCGCGGGCGGCCAGGTAACGGGTCACGCCCGGATTCGCGCCCTCGGGAAGGCGGCCCGGCAAACTCCCGCCCAGATCGTTCCTTGCCGCCTTCAAGGAACCGTAATTTCCGAAGGGACGCTGTGGCGCGAGCAGTTTTTCGGTTGCCTTGTCCCAGGCTCCGGGGATGACGGTGGCCAGCATGGCCAGCAACACTTGTTTTTTGCTGTCCTCATCGCCGGGTTGCAGGATGTGGCTCATCCAGAATCCGGCGGGACTCCTGACCCAGCCCGGCTCGGGCGCGGGGTTGCCGCGAAGGTCGGTCCAGCGGGCGAGGATGCGGGCGGAGCCGGAGGCGGGATAAACCGGGATCAAGTGGGAGGAAGACTGGTAGACCGCTTCCGGGAGACCGGGCAGGGCGGCGGTGTCGAATTCGAGACGGCTCCACTGGCCCTGGGTCGCGGCGGTACGGTGGGAACCGGGTTTCACGCTCATCATGGCGGCGAGGTTGGTGTTCATGCCGTAGAAAACCAGCAGGATCCCGCCGGATTGAATCACGGACTGGTAGGTCTTGAGTTCCGTTCGGGTGAGATTCGGGTTATAGGGCAGAATGACGGCACGGGCGCCGCGCAGGGTCCAGGGGGTGACGTCGGTATCGTTCAGCAGTTTGTGGCGGAGCCCGAGTTCCGTAAGCCATTTATCCGTCCGGGCGGCCACTTTTCCGGCGAGAACGCGCTCGCCTTCATTTTTGATCGACGTGGTGCCCCGGACCACGACAATCCCCCGCGCCCCCCAGTCGAACCATCCCGCGAGGCATACACTGGTCAGGCCGAGCAGGATAAGCAGACTGAGCCCGGTCCCATGCCGCCGAAGAGGGGGCGAACCGCAGACGAACGCAGAAGACGCTGATGGGGAGGCATTGAATTCGTCCGCGTTTTCCGCGTCCATCTGCGGTTTGCCTTCTCTTTGTTGGCTCACTGCTGTCTCCTGACCCTGAACCCCGAACCCTGACCCCACTATTCCTATTCCCCTATTCCCATATTCGGGTCCACATCCATGTTGAGGGATTCTTCCAGGGGGAGGCGGGAGTTCCATTTGTGGAAAGCGAGGCCGGCGATCATGGCGGCATTGTCGGTGCAGTAGCGCGGGTTTGCGAGGACCAGTTTGAGGCGGCGTTTCCCGGCCATGTCGGCGAGTTTTTCGCGCAACCGTCGATTCAGCGAGACGCCGCCCACGACCGCCATGACGCGGGTGGTTTCCGAGGCGTGCGAGGCGCGTTGAACGAGGGTGTCGACAATTGCCTCCTGGTAGCTGGCGGCGAGGTTATTGACATCGGCGTCGGGTCCGCTGCCGAGGGGATGATCCTTGATGTGGTAGAGGAGGGAGGTTTTCAGGCCGCTGAAGCTGACACAGTATTTTGGGTTGAGCCCCGGCAGGCGGGCGTTCACCTTCCGGATCAATCCACGGGGAAAGGTGGCGAATTCCGTGCTGCCGTTGCGGGCGGCCTTGTCGATGGCCGGGCCGCCGGGGTATCCGAGCTTCAGCAGGTTGGCGCCCTTGTCGAACGCCTCGCCGGCGGCATCATCCACGGTTCGGCCGAGCAGGTGGTAGTCGCCGATGGCGTTGACCTGGATGAAGCAGGTGTGGCCACCGGATACAACCAGGGCCAGGAACGGGCAGAGGGAGGCGGGCAGCAGCTCCAGGTTATCCAGGAAGATGGAGTAGATATGACCTTCCAGGTGGTTGATGCCGATCAGGGGCTTGTTGAGCCGGATGGCCAGTGCCTTGGCCCCGGCGAGGCCGACGAGCAGGGAGCTGGCGAGCCCGGGCCCCTGGGTGACGGCGATGGCGTCAAGGTCGTCCCACCCGATGCCTGAGGCGGAAACGGCCTCCTCAATCACGGCGGGGAGGTGTTCGACATGCATCCGGGAGGCGATCTCCGGCACCACGCCGCCATAGGGGCGGTGATGGGCGATCTGGGTGTAGACGATGCTGGACAGGACGTCCCGGCCATCCCGCACCACGGAGGCGGCCGTTTCATCGCAGGAGGTTTCGAGGCCAAGGATATTCATAAAAAAGCTGAAAGCTGAAAGTTGAAAGCTGAAAAAGAAAATCTGAAATCAGAAATCTTAAATCGTAAATCGACAATGGAGCCTGGCGTCACGTCCGCTTCCCTTCAAAGATCAAAATTCCCTTCAGCAGGTCGATGGCGCGGTCGAGCTGGCGGTCGGTGACCTTGTCGAGATCGGCGGGCCTCAGTTTGGGATCGACGGCGGCGGGGTTTTCCTGTTCCAAACGCTTGATAACGACGTTCCGCCATTCCTCGGGCGCGACGGGCACAACGATATCGGGCTCGATCCCCTTTTCATGGATGCACTGGCCGCTCGGGGTGTAATAACGGGCGGTGGTGATGCGGGCGGCGGCGCCGTCATCAATCGGCATGATGTTCTGGACGGACCCCTTGCCGAAGGTGGTTTCCCCGACGAGGATGGCCCGCTTGTTGTCGTGCAGGGCGCCTGCCACGATTTCAGCGGCGCTGGCGGAGCCGCCGTTGATGAGGACGACCATGGGGATGTTGGTGACATGGAAGTCGCCGCCCGCGCGGCAAACGGCAGGGCGGGCCGAGGTGCCCCGGCCGCGGGTGGAGACGATAAGGGATTCCTTGGGAAGAAACATTTCGCTGACATGGACAGAGGAGGTGAGCAGTCCTCCGGGATTGTTGCGGAGGTCCAGGATGAGGGCCTTCATGCCGTTGGTGGCGAGGCTCCCGAGGGCTTTCTCGAGGGCCTTGGCCGCAGGGTCGCTGAATTCGGTGAGGCGGATGTAGCCGATGGAATCATCGATCATGCGGGTGCCCTTGACGTGGATAATCCTGATTTCCTCGCGGGTGAGGGTATGGTTTTTCAAGGACCCGCCCCGCAGGGTAGTGATGGTAACCGATGAGCCGGGGTCACCCCGCAACAATGAGATCACCTCGCGCATGTCCAGCCTGTCGGTCTTGTTCGTGCCGATTTCCACGATCTTGTCGCCGGAAAGGATGCCGGCGCGGAAGGCCGGGGTATCTTCCATGGGGGTGATGACGGTCAGCACGCCATCCTTGAATCCGAGCTGGATGCCGATGCCGCCGAATTTTCCCCGGGTTTCCTCCCTCAGTGCCTGGTAGGCGGGGGCCTCCATGTACTGGCTGAACGGATCCAGCGACTGGAGCATGCCCTTGAGGGCGGCGGAGACGAGGTTGGAATAACTGACCTTGCTTTCATCGACATAATTCTGGCGGACCAGCATCATGGTCTTGGTGAGGATCCGGATCTGGCGATAGGCCTCATCTTCACCGGTCGGGCTGGCGGCATCCGGTGCGGGGGCAGGCGGGGGGGTGCGGCATCCGGCGATTCCGAGCAGGAGGGCGGATAAGAAGATGGTTACTGGTTTCATAAGGGGGACAGT
>JAABPW010000081.1 GCA_011391785.1 Verrucomicrobiota bacterium | reverse complement strand
GATACAGGACGTTGTCACGGGCCCGGATATCGGAACCACTCAACACCTCGCACCCTGCCGCCTCGACGGCCCGCGCGGTGTCACCGTCATTGCACCGTCCCGGCTTGGCCCAGGATCTTGGCGCGAAGCCCCAGACCCTTTCGCACCAACGCCGCGCCTCAAGGACATTGTCCCGCTGTTCGCCGAAGGAAGAGGCGTCAGGGCCCAGCCATGGGTACCGCCCCGCCCCCATCCGCGCGTGCGAACGCCAGCCGTTTTCAGGTGACGCGGAGGTGGCGGTATCATAATGCAGATGCCCGTGGTTCCCCAATTCCATCAGGAACTTCCTGGAGGACGAGGTCGGGTAACCGCCAGTAAGACGCAGCTCGACGTTCTCCCGCAGCCATTGCGCAAACTCAGGGATTTCGGATGCGCCCCGGTCAACGCCATAGTGCCCGGCCCACTCCCGCGCGGCCGCCTCATCAAGCGATAGCCGGGTGGAGAGGCAGAGCGTTTGCGGGAACCGGTATCGGGCGGCAAGGCCCAGGGCGGTTTCCAGCCCCGCGATCGACTGCATCGTGACAGTATCGTACAGATCCATGTCGCCGCGCCAGGCGAACGCGCTGCGCCGGCCGCCTGGATATCGCCCGATGGTGGCCTGCTCGATTCGGGTTTCAGCGGCAGATTGACATCCATCGTACCCGACAAGGAAACGCTCGTGGATACCGTCGGACTCCAGTGTGATTTCCAGGCGTCCTCCGCCACTTCGCGCCGTGGGGCACAGGCGCCACGAGGTCCGGGATACCTCACCCGCCGCAATCGGTCCCAGTGCGATTTCCGTATTCCCGTGGTTGAAGCAGGCCGGCGGGGCGAAAAGTCGCAGCTGTACCGGCTTGTCACCGGAAATGACGGAATGGTTTCCCACAATCACTTCAATGTCGAATGGGACACCCACCCATAATGTGCCAAGCTGATACCGGGGCAACCGCTCGACAAAAGGCGCCTCCAGGGTCAGAATCAACCTTGGAGCCGCAGTTGGGGCAGGTCCACTCCCCCCTTGCCTGACGTAGGCGGTTACGAGAAGTTTCCGCTCCCACTGGCGGATCATAATCTCCATGACCAATAGCGCCACCCCGGCGATCATGACGCCCATCCACGAAATTCCGCCCGCCCGGAGAAGCGCCAGCCCCAGGGCCGCCGTCGCGGCTTCCAGACGGGATCGGCCCACCCCCAGCTTCTTGGAAGCTGTCTCCCATACCACATTCGCCAGATACATGGCCCACCCAGCCCGCCCACGCGCCAGGAAAAGAAGACGCGCCGTCCCGACCAGCGCCAGAAGAAAGCACCCCAGTAATGCCACAATGATAGTCATAAGATTTGTTGGTTGTTAGTCGTTTGTCGTTAGTCGTAATTCCTGTCAACCATGAACCATCTTAACAATCAACGACCAACAACTAACCTTTTACTCAAACGGATCCCATGTCGGAACCTGGTCGACTTCTCCCCGCCCCAAGGCTTCAAGGACATCGGCGTAGCGGTTCAGGATTTCCCCCTGGACGATCCTGGTGCTGATGAAACGATAGCCGGCCGCGCCCATTTCCCGGCATCGCCCCGGGTCATCAGCCGCATCCGCAATGGTCTTCGCCAACCCATCGTGATCGAACGCGGGCACCACTTTCCCGGCACCGCAACGCGTGATCAGTTCAGCCTGCACGCCTTCCATGGCGGCGAGGATCGGCAGGCGCCCCCCCATGTAATCGATGAACTTGTTTTCAAAATAGATATGGATCAGCGGGCTCCGGAACAGCGTCATAACCCCGGCATCGGCACCCGACAGGATCGAGGGGATCGTTGATTTCGGGACGGGATCATGGAAATGAACGTTGTCCAGTCCGAGGTTTTTCGCCAACGCCATGGCGCCGGCCTTGCTTTGACCCGAGCCAAACAGATCGATCCGGATATCACGGCGCCCCCGCAGGGCGGCCGCCGCGTGAACGATCACATCGATGGCGGTGACTTCAGTATGGGTTCCCGTGTAGACCGCCACAAACTGGTTGTCCCAGCCGTACTGGTGGCGGATCCGCTCCCTCGTCCCGGGCTCTAACTGGAAAGTGCTTGCTTCAAATCCGTTCGAGAACAAGTCCACCCGGTCGGCAGAAACCCCTTTCTTGAGGATTTCCGTCTTGAGTCCCGGGGTGAGGCAGACGATGCGGTCGGCTCCAAAATACAGGGACTTCGCCATGGCCTGGAGCGGTGCCGCCTGCCAGGGGGCAATCGCTTTCTTGACGATGAGGGCGTCGGGCCATAAATCCCTGATTTCCAGTAAAAATGGCTTCCCCCATCGGCGCGCCAGTCGCAAGGCGGCGTACCCGCCGAACAAGGGCTGGATGCTGGTCATCACGACATCCGGCGCCGGCAGGCGCCTTCCGAAGCGATAAGCCGCCCAGGCAAAACGCCCGTAACTCCGGAGGCGACTGATCAGGCTCGCCCTCAGGCCCCTTGGCGTGCGCAGGCGATGGACCCGCACGACACCGCCCGCCGGAGTCGTGTAGGACTCCTCAGGCTCGTCCTGCTCATTGTAGGCGTTGAAATCACAGGCAACCACGTCCACATGATGCCCCCGCTCGGCCAGCAGACGAACCAGATTGCGGGGCTGGGCGGGACCCGGGGCGTCGGGCCCGGCAAAGAACTGGTGGATGTAGAGGAGATGCATGAGTTGTTGGTTGTTCGTTGTTGGTTGTTGGTTGTTGGTTGTTGGTCGATCAACGACTAGCGACCAACAACGAACGACTATCGGCTTCTCAACATGGATTGGCGGGTTTTTTTGTTAAACAGACGCGAGACGTAGACGATGAAGAAGGCAATCGAGGGGGCGGGATCGGCCCAGGAGAAGATTTCGTCCTTCAGGTTGCGTCCAAAGAACCAGAAGAACGAGGGGCGGGCCTTGAATCGGTTGGGCGAGCGCAGGAACCAAACGCAATCGCTCAGGAAATAGCGCAGGTAGAGCCCTTTCGCATAATTGAACTGTGGATCCACGGGCAACCCGAGGGCCAGGCGGTAAAGCAGGTACGGGAAATCAAGGCCAGCGCTGACCAGGATCTTGATGCTCCGGGTAAATCGGGGGTTCACCTCCATCAACTTCGGGGTATTGTCGCGGGGATCCACAATGAAATCGCAGTCGCCCATCCCATACCAGCCGATGCCCTTGAGATAGCGGATGCCGAGATCCAGGATGTCCTGGCGATCCACCGTTGAATTCAGCGTGCTGGAGCCGCCGGTGGGTGGATAAAAGCGCGGCTTGTCATAGACTCCGCCGGCAAGAATATTCTGATTGGCATCCAACAGGATCTCAGCCTTGTATTGCATGCCTGAATGCGGGATGAATTCCTGAACAATGCAACTTTTGTACTCAGCGCGGGTGGCTTGATAGAGAGAGGCCAACTCAGCCGCGTTTTTCGGGTAGCTGATGCCGCGCGCCCCGTTGCTGATGCAGGGCTTCAGCACCACGGGATAGGCCGGAATGGCCCGCGCAACGGCTTCGATCCCCACATCGTCCGGGTAATACGTCCTGGGGATCGGAATACCCAACCGTTCCGCCTCCTTCATCGTCCTCGACTTATCACGACAGATATAGAACCGCGAGACATCCACAAGAGGAATTCGCGTATAAGGTTCCAGCCGAGTACGGGCACTTGCCAGCAACCAGGTGGCGGTTTCACCACATACCAGGGTTACCGCGTACTGTCCGCCCTTAACGGACTCTTCAACCCAATTGATAAAGAGTTCCGGCTCCTTATTGGGATCCGGGGAGATCAGCCGTTTGGCTGGATACCGCGAGAAATGCCCCATGCTCAACCGTCTTGGCGCCGCGGCGGTAACGGAAACACCATGCCGGTGCAGGCTCGCCAGAATCGGCAGGCATTCGTTTTCATCCGCGCCGAGAAGGAGGACAGTATTGTTGGTTGTTGGTTGTTGGTTGTTAATTGATTTTTCCTTAATTTTCACTGTAGTCCCATAAGCGTTGAGGCTTCATGAAAAGCCCTTTGTTTTCGTGGCAAATATCGAGATTTCATAGGTTTTGATTTCCGGTTTCTCTGAGCATGGCTAATACTGCTTCCATTTTAGGGGATTTGGCTGTCCCACAGGTATTTTGTGTTGAGGGCGGGATTTCACATATCCTCCCACAAAAAGGCTTGTTGCGGGGCGGCACACAGTCGTCCGGGCGGTTTGGCTGTCCCATAGAGTTCGAGCAGTTCGCCCAGATGCCATCGGCGCCACAAGACGGCTCTGACGACGGTGAAGAGGCGGGTAAAGCTGTGTTGCCAGGAATGCTGGAATGCGAGATAACGCACCAACAGGTGAGTCAGCAGGCCGGTCCAGACCTGCCATTGCACCGCATTGGCATTATGACCGAGGAAGTCGGCCAGCTGAATGGTCTGCTTGATCTCCTTGAAAAACACCTCGATATCCCATCGGCACCGGTAAAGTTCCGCCACGGTCCAGGCACTCCACTCCATGTGATTGGTCAGGAATTCCATCTCGCAATCCTTCCCATCCACCTCAACCAGGGCGACCACCCGGCGCAGGGTTTTGGGATAGGCCTTGTGGGAAGCATACGTGGTCAATTCAATGACCTCATCGCGCAAGACCCTCGGATTGTCGGTAGTGTCCAAGGTTTTGATTACGCGACATGTCAGGTTGTCCTTCGCGCGGCAGACCCAGAAGATACCTTCACGATCCATGTACGCAAGGTGGTCGAAGTCCACATAGGCCTTGTCAAACACCACGATTTCGCCGGCCTGAAGCCCGGAACACAAGTCTCGCGCCTTGGTGTTGTCGTGGAATTTGGCCGTATCGATGATGACGCATTTCGGCAGAAGGCACTGAAGATCAAGCCGGATGTGGCACTTGGCCGCCGCTTTCCGTCGCCGGTGTTTTGCCCAGTCCATGCTTTTAGCCACCAGCTTAATGGTGGTCGAGTCCATGGCGTAGATCGCCTTATTGAACCGGCGCAAATATCCCCGGCGTACCTTGCCTTTGGCAAACTGTGGGTTCTGTGTCATCAGGTGATCCATCACCTCCCAGTACAATGCTTCGGCCATCAGCGGACTGCGTTCCCTGTTGGCGTGACTCAACGTGTTCTTCGCCGGAGCCGTCGCCCCGCGAATTGGCGTGAGCATCGTCTCGTTCATCCGCAAACCGTCACAAACATCGTTCAAACTCACCGCATGAGTCATCTGCGCGTAAACCAGACTGACCACATGACTCCACGGCGTAAACGTCCGGCTCTTGTCATCGACTCCATACAACTCCGCCAGCCGCTTCACCAAATGCGGCGGAATCAAGTTGCATACCTGTCTCAAAATCGTGTACGAAAACCCTGCTGGACTGAATGTTTGTTTCTTTTTCATCCCTACCGAGTGGCAGGGCGAAGCGCATCAGTCCAGCACTTTTTTTGACAACCCTATGGGACTACAGTGAATCTTGAATAAACGAAATATTGACTGCAGGCAATCAATGAGAAATCCCGTGATGAGAATCGCTTGTGGCGCACTT
>JAABPW010000080.1 GCA_011391785.1 Verrucomicrobiota bacterium | reverse complement strand
GACGGTCCCTGGGATATGCGCAGGGTGCTGGGTACCGTGCCGGTGGAACCGGACGGCTCGGTCCTGTTCAAGGCTCCTGCGAATACCCCGATCGCGATCCAGCCGTTGGACAAGGAGGGGCGTGCACTGGCATTGATGCGGAGCTGGATGACGGCCATGCCCGGGGAGAACCTCTCGTGCGTCGGGTGCCATGAACGGGAGAACAGCACGCCTCCGTCGCGCTCCAGTCTGGCCCTGAAGCGGCAACCATCTGACCTTAAGCCGTGGCGGGCACAGCCGGTGATGGGGTTCAGTTTCGAGCGCGAGGTGCAACCCGTCCTCAACCGCTATTGCGTGTCGTGCCACAAGCCGGGTGGTTCTGATCCGGATCTGGAAAGCGGGAAGCGCTTGACAGGCTGGCACAGTGCATTTGCCGGAAGCGGGGGGCCGTATGGCGGGCGGTTCTCCACCAGTTACGCGAACCTCTTTCCCTTTGTGCGGAACAACGGCATTGAGGGGGATTATCACCTGTTGGCTCCCATGGAGTTCCATTTCTCGACAACCGATCTCGGCAAGCTGCTCCGCAAGGGACATTACGGGGTTGAGCTGGATGGCGATGCCTGGGCGCGGCTGGTGACCTGGGCGGACCTGAACCGGCCCTACCACGGGACCTGGTCGTCGATCGTCGGCGAGCCCGCGATCAAGGCGGAGGCTTTACGTGCCGAGGCGCGCCGCAAGTATGCGGGGCTCGATGTGAATCACGAGGATCCAGTGCCGGTCGAGACCGTGAAACAGCCCCCGGTGATTCCGCATCCACCGAAGCCGGTGGAGAATCCCCTCGTGACAATCCCAGGGTGGCCCTTTGATGAAGCCAGGGCGAAGGCCCTGCAGGGAAGCGATGGACCCCTCAAACTGGATCTGGGTAATGGCGCCACGATGGAACTGGTGCGAATCCCGGCGGGTGAGTTTGCCATGGGTTCCGCCACTGGACATCGCGATGAGCAGCCGGTGAGCAGGACCAGGATTGCCAAGCCCTTCTGGATGGCACGGCTGGAGGTCAGCAACGGGCAGTATGGCCTCTTCGATCCATCCCATGACAGCGGTTGTGCAGATGCCATTTGCTACCAGTTCGGGCGACGCCCGTGGCCTCTCGATCAGGCCGGGAAACCGGTATGCCGTGTCTCGTGGCGCGAGGCGATGGCATTCTGCGACTGGGTGTCGCGCAAGACCGGCCGCAAGGTGACCCTGCCGACCGAGGCGCAGTGGGAGTGGGCCTGCCGGGCGGGGACGGCGACGCCCTATTCCTTCGGGGGAACCAATGCGGATTATGTGTCCTTCGCCAATTTCGGCGACAAGTCGCTCAGCCGGTTTGCCGCCGATACCTCGGCGCAGGAATACCACGGGATGCACATCATGGAGAATCCAGGCCCGTATGATGCCTATATTCCCCGGGATGAAACTCGCAACGATGGGAACCAGCTTTCGGCCCATCCTGGTTCCTACAAGCCCAATGCCTGGGGCTTGTATGACATGCATGGCAATGTGGCGGAGTGGACGCGTTCCTCCTATGAGTCCTATCCCTGCCGTGATGATAGCCGGAACACCCTGAAGGCTGATGGCCGCGAGCGGGTTGTGCGAGGGGGATCCTGGTGGAGCCGCCCGTTCATGGGTACCAGCAGCTGGCGCGTTCCCTTCGCCGATTACCAGCCCGTCATGGAAGTCGGCTTCCGGGTGATTGTCGAAGACTGACATGCCTAATCATGATCTTGCTTTACCGGAACCGTTCTGGCATCGTTTTTCGAATTGAAATTGCTGTTTTCCTGCGGCTTTAACTGGTGTGTGTCCGTGCCGGGGGAAAGGTGATTTCGCAACAGTCCAGGGTGATGAGCAATGACTTCCCGAGAATTGTTTGAGCGAGCGACACGTGTGATTCCCGGTGGTGTGAACAGCCCTGTCCGCGCCTTTAACGGGGTGGGTGGGGATCCCGTCTACATGGTGAGCGGAAAGGGTGCCCGCATGAAAACCGCCGATGGCGCCACGCTACTCGATTTCTGCGGCTCCTGGGGTCCCCTGATCCTGGGGCATGCCCGCGCCGAGGTGGTCGAGGCGATCTGCACGGCAGCCGCCGAGGGGACCAGCTTCGGGACCAACACGCCGCGCGAAGTCGAGTTTGCCGAGCTGCTTTGCGAGATGATTCCCTCCATGAAGATGGTCCGCCTGATGAGTTCGGGGACGGAGGCGACCATGACGGCGCTCCGGCTGGCGCGGGGCTATACCGGGCGCCGGAAGATCATCAAGTTTGACGGGTGCTATCATGGCCATGCCGACTATCTCCTGGTCGCCGCCGGAAGCGGCCTGCTGACGGGCGGACTGTCGGCCTCCGCCGGGGTTTCCCCCGCGGCGGCGGCGGAAATGCTGGTGCCCGCCTACAACGACCTTGATGCCGTGAACGAGCTGGTCCGGACGCAGGGGGGCGATATCGCCGCCATCATTGTCGAGCCGGTTGCGGCCAACATGGGGTTGGTCCCGCCGGCGCCGGGTTTCCTGAAGGGATTGCGCGAGGCCGCCGACCGGTGCGGCGCGCTTCTGATCTTTGATGAGGTGATTACCGGCTTCAGGATGGGACCGGGTTCCTATGGCATGCTGGCAGGTGTGACGCCGGATTTGACCTGTCTGGGCAAGATTGTCGGGGGCGGATTGCCAATCGGGGCAGTAGGTGGGCGCGCGGACGTCATGAGCAAGCTCGCGCCGCTGGGGCCGGTTTACCAGGCGGGTACCCTCAGTGGCAATCCGGTGGCCGTGGCCTCGGGTATGGCGACGCTGAAGCTTCTCCGACAGGAAAATCCTTATCCCGAAATGGAGCGGCGCTGCAAGATGCTTGCGGAGGGCGTGAATGCCCTGGCGAAGGGGCAGGGCGTGCCGATGCACTGCGCCCGGCTGGGCAGCCTGTTCACGCCTTATTTCTGCGCCAATACCGTGAGCAACCTGGCTGATGCAAAGCACTGCAACACCAAGGCCCATGCCGCCTTTTTCCATGCCATGCTTGATCGCGGCATCTACCTGCCTCCTTCGCAGTTCGAAGTCGGCTTCGTTTCCGCCGCCCACGCCGATACGGATATCGACCAGTTCCTCCAGGCGGCAGCCGCCTCCTGCAAACTTGACGCTGTCGCGTGTGTTTAGTATCAAGACAGTTTTGAAGCGGCGATGGATCGGCAAGGCCGATTATAAAAACACCCAGAAAAGGCAGGCAACGATACAATGAGCGACACGTCAAAATCTTCGTCGGTTCCCCTGATTCCCCGGAAATATATTCCAGCGTTTCTTCTTTTGACCACCTGCTTTGCTGCATGGGGTCTGGCCAACAACATGACCGATCCGCTGGTGCGCGCCTTTAAGGGCATTTTCACGGACATGTCCAACTTCGAGTCGGCCCTGGTTCAATTTTCCTTCTACGGCGCCTATTTCTGTCTTGCTCTCCCGGCGGCCTTTATCATCAAGCGGTTTAGTTATAAGACGGGGGTGCTGGTGGGGTTGGGTCTGTTCATCGTCGGTTCGCTGCTGTTCTATCCCGCCAGCCGGATGATGCAGTTCAATATCTTCCTGCTCGCCATTTTTGTTCTGGCGGGAGGGTTGTCGATCCTGGAAACCAGTTGCAATCCCTACGTGATCGCCCTGGGCGATGAGGAGACTGGAACGCGTCGGTTGAATCTTGCTCAGTCCTTCAATCCCGTCGGCTCGGTCATCGGCATGATGATGGCCGGCTTCCTGATCCTGCCCCGAATGAACCCCGCGACTGAAGAACAGCGCAAAGGTATGGCGGCCGCCGCTCTCCGCGAGATCCAGTCCGCCGAGTTGTCCGCCATCATGAGTCCCTACGTGATGCTGGCTTTCGGCCTGATCGTGCTGTGGATCCTGCTGGCGGTCGTGAAGATGCCGCGGGTTTCCGATGCCGGTACCTCGATCGATTTCCTGCCGACCCTGCGGCGGTTGGTGCGCAACCGGCATTACACGTTCGGTGTGATTGCCCAGTTCTTTTATGTAGCCGCCCAGATTTGCGTCTGGACCTTTACCATTCATTACATTGCGGGGATCGTGGAGCGGGGCGGAGGACGGCCTTTGATCGATCTCCTCGAACGGTCCGGGATCAGCAACTTCGTCCAGGCCATCCGACTGGTTGAGCCCGGCAAGGAGATGACGGGCCTGACGGTTGCCGGGATCTATCATATCTGCGCGATGCTGTTCTTCCTCGGATTCCGCTTCGTCTGCACGGCGTTGATGCATCTGATCCGTCCGAGCCTGATGCTGGCGATCCTGGCGGCGATTGCCACGGTGCTGTGTATTGTGGTCATGGCGTCCGTGAATCTTGCCGGCGTGCTTTGCCTGGTCTCCATTTCGGCCTGCATGTCGCTGATGTTTCCCACCATCTACGGGATCGCGCTTCATGGATTGGGTGAGGATACCAAATTCGGCGGTGCCGGGCTGGTGATGGCGATTCTGGGCGGGGCGTTGTTCCCGATGATACAGGCGGGCCTGATCGACATGAAATCGGCGGCGTTTTCCTACATCGTTCCGCTGGTCTGCTTCGTCGTGGTCACGGCGTATGGCGTATTTGATCTCCTCAGCGAGCGTGTGAAGCACGGGACGGACTCCTGAACAGGACTGCTGACGTGAGGGGGAATACTCGTTCCGACAGGATACTGGGATGCTGAATACCCTGACACTGAATGAGGTGATCTGCCGGCTGGAGCGGCGTGAGTGCCGTTCCGAGGAGGTTGTCCAGTCCGTTCTCGATGCCATTCGACGGGTAGATGGGCGCCTGAACGGGTATATCGCGGTGGACGAGGCCGATGCCCTGCAGCAGGCGCGAACGGCGGACGAGGCCCGTGCCAAGGGGCAGGCGGGCCGCCTGCTGGGCGTGCCGATAGCCATCAAGGATGTTCTCAACGTCAAGGGACAGACCTGCACCTGCGGATCGAAGATCCTGAAAGGGTATGTTTCCCCCTACGATGCCACAGCCATCGCTCAGCTCCGCGCGGAGGGCGCTATTTTTCTGGGGCGGGCCAATATGGACGAGTTCGCCATGGGCTCGACCACCGAAAACTCCTCTTATGGGCCTACCAGGAACCCCTGGAACACCGAGTGCGTGGCGGGTGGCTCGAGCGGTGGTTCGGCGGCCGTGGTCGCGGCGGATGCGGCCATTGCCGCGCTGGGGTCCGATACCGGTGGTTCGGTACGGCAGCCAGCGTCCTTTTGCGGTTGTGTGGGGCTCAAGCCCACCTATGGCCGGATTTCCCGCTACGGATTGACCGCTTACGCGTCTTCGCTTGACCAGATCGGGCCGCTGACGAAGTCCGTGGCCGATGCCGCCCTGCTTCTGCAGGTTATGGCGGGATGCGATCCTGCGGATTCCAGCACCATACCGACGGGGGTGCCGGATTACCGCGCCGCGCTGAAGACTGATCTCAAGGGAATGAAGCTTGGTCTGCCGAAGGAATATTTCGTCGGGGGACTCGATCCCGAGGTGGAGCGCTGCGTTCAGGAGGCGATTGCCGTCTGCAAGCGTC
>JAABPW010000079.1 GCA_011391785.1 Verrucomicrobiota bacterium | reverse complement strand
CATCCTCCTTGCGGCGGGCAATATTCGGAACATGGTTCCCATAATAATAGAGGACATCGGCGACAAACTTCCCTTGCTGGAGCATGAACTGGCACCTGTTCAGATATCCCACGAAGGCATGAGCCTGGTTCGCCCACGTGATTTGCGGATTGAAATGCGTGCCGGCGAAATACTCCTGACCGGGCAGCCCCATCTCCTTGGGCGAACACGTGAACGCATGCCAGAAGACCAGGTTCAGGCCGGCGCAGGCCTCATGGTCAAAACTCGGTTTCTGGGATGACCACAGCACATCATTCCAATGCGGGCCGATCGAGGTGAACCCCTCGGCACAGACCACGCTCTTGCCATAGATATGCGCCGCACTGGCCGCCTGCTTGACAAAGAAGCGGCGATCATCCGTCGGCCGGTGCGGCGACGGTACCCAGAACTCGCTCATCGGCCACTCGCTGCGGCCATAGCACTGCAAGCCATCCAGCGGCGCCGTGTGCGGCCCGGCTGACTCAGGCTGAATACCCATGCCATGTTCACGCGCCAACGCCGCCATGGTGCCGTAGTGATTATCGGCCACACAGTCGGCGATCGTGCGCCTGAAATCAGCCAGGAACCTATTGCTCGCATCGCGGCTCTCGACAATCCGCCCCGCGATAACCGGCAACCAGGGTCGGATATCATATCCGCGCCGCTTCCGGAATTCCTCGGGAAACTTCGGCGTCCAGTTGACCCCGCCGAGCTCCCAGCTGTCAGTCTGTACCAGCTTCCAGACCTTGCCGCACAGCGGCCCGGCATCAGCGATAATGGGATCGATAACCTGGCCCCAATACCACCGCATCACATCCGCATCCAGGTAATCGACCACAAGACCGTTCCAGCCGCCGCTGGAGGTTGAAACATGGGCGCCACTGCAATTATAGCCAAACCGGAGCACCATCCACACCCCCTCGGGCACCGACCAGCGTAGCGTGCCATCCTTGTCGAGTTTGTCCGTCAGGTCGAGCACATCCCCGGCCAGGACATCCTCCTCGCCTGGAGTCGGGGGCTCATCCTGGAGTAGCGGCGTGCAATCTGCCGCGCTCCCTCCAAGTTCATGGAAGGCGCTTTTTTCAATCAGGTTGCGGATCGGCTTCCGGGGCGGTGACACCGCTTTCTGGCGATATGCCAGCGTGAAGGTGTCGCGGTAGGATTTTGCATTCCCGGCTGGCCGCGGCAGCACGACAACAAGATTCGTCGGCCCCTGCACCTTGAGCTGGGCATGGGTGACATGTTTGGTCGCCTTATCAGGCGTAACCATCGGTCCGCCAAGATTCCACCCGCTCTGGAGATTCAATCCGATCTCCAGCCCCAGGCGATCGGCTTCGCGGAGGGCATGCACAAACAGCCCCCGCCATGCGGGCGACCCGAACAGCGGTCCCGCCGGCACGGACGCGTGTCCTCCCTGCGTGGCGCCACCGGCATCAAACACAAGTCCGCCACCCATGCCGATCTGCTTCATCCACTCAAGATCCCTGGTGATCGCCTCCCTGGTCACGTTGCCGTTAAGCCACCACCAGTAGGCGCGAAGCCGCGCCTGGGTCGGTGGATTGCGCCACCCCTCCTCAAGCTGCCCTGCGGCTTGCGCCCCGGCTGCCAGCAGAAGAAACACCCCCACCCCGGCAAAAAAGGAATAAATAGCACACACGCGCCGGGAATGATCCACCCCCGGACCCCAAACACTATTCCCTATTTTAAGTTTCACGGCGATCACTCCTCTCTGATAATGACCAAAGATACTAACTGGACGCACGGCTTGAAACCACGAGTTTTTTCCTCAATCGGGGCCATTCACGCTGGCTTGCGTGACTACCTGGAAAAAGACCTGGAAAAGGATTTCGAGAAAGGTCTTGAACAGGGGGTTGTCTTCCGATTAGCTATTGAGCCTATCAAGGAGTCAGGATTCATGAGCCCTAAAATTGGCGAACTGGTCTTTCTTCAGCAACTCGCCGGACGGTTCAATATTCCGGTGCCCGAATTTGTGGTCGAACCGGTCAATCAGTCCGATGTCAAAAAGAAGCTCCTGGCCTGGGGGTGCGGGATCATCAAGCCCGATGTCCTGGCGGGAAAACGCGGCAAGGCCGGCACCGTCCACAAGGTGAGCGATTACCGGGAAGCCATGCGCCTGCTCAAGAAGGTTGCCGCGACCGAAGTCGGCGACCAGCAGCCGCGCACCTCCTACATGGTCCAGTCCGTCCCGGCCGACATGGAGCTCTTTACCGCCATCACCTACAATTCCAAGTTCCTCTCCCCCTCCTTTACCGTATCCCTGAAAGGCGGCGCGGATATCGAGTCCGTCGCGGAGGCCGACAAGGTGACGATTCCCGTGGATGTCTTCCGCGGCCTCAACGCCTACCAGGCCTCCGAGACGCTCAGCAAGCTCGGGCTGCAGGGAAAGCTCAACTCCAGTCTCGCCGTCTGTTTCGTCAACCAGTGGGATATGTTTGTCTCGACCGGAATGCAATCCTGCGAAATCAACCCCTGGCGGATCACCAAAGCCGGCCAGATCTTTGCCTGTGACTTCAAGGCCACCTTCGACGAGAACAATTTCAAGTTCCGCGACATGGGATTCAAACTTCCGGAATACCCGACAAAGGAAGAAGCGTTCGACGAGGAAATGCGCGCCTGGTCGGCCTCCAGCCACCAGGGCCAGGCCCACGTGTCGAGCCTGGGCGGGAAAAAGATACTGCCCATCCTCTTCGGCGGCGGGGCAAGCACCATTATCATTGAAACCTTGTCCCAACTTGGCGGCGACCCGATGTTCCTCTCCGATTTCGGCGGCAATCCGCCGTATGAGCGGATGAAGAAAACCGCCGAGATCTGCTTCCGTCACAAGCTCGCGGACGCGTCCCTGCTCCTGATCCTGGGCGGGAAGGCGAACAACACGCAGATCGACGTCACCTTTGCCGCCATGGCGGACGCGCTGGAGGAGTGGGTGGCGCAAAACGGCCGCATCAACATTCCCGTGGTGATCGGACGCGGCGGCCCCGGCCTCGTCCAGGGTTTTGCCGTGATGAAGAAAACCCTCGAGAACCTCAACATGCCCTATGTGTTCTTCGGGCCTGACACGCCGATCACACTGGTCGCCGCCTACGCGGCCAAACTGGCGGGCCACAGCGACAAGAAAGTTTAAGGAGACCTGGATGAGAGCAAAATCCCTTCGTGATTTACTGAACAAAGGCGATCGCATTGCCTGTTCGAACATTACCGGCCGCGAAGCCTCCAAAGTCTCCATCATATCCCAGCGCTATTGCCCGAACATCGTGGCCGGCTGGGCGCTCGGGAAGGCAGGCCAGACCGTCGATGTCCCGGGTGGCGGCCCGATCCCCGTGTTCGGCCAGTTCGACGAACTCATGTCCGCCCTGCCGGACAAGAAAAAGCCGAACCGCGTGATTGTCTACTCCCCTCCCGAAGCCGTCTACGGTGACGTCAAGGAAGTGATTGAACACGGCCAGAACAAGGTCGAGACCATCTTCATCATCACCGAGCACGTCTCGATCGAGGTGACGGCTAAACTGAAGTCGCTCGCCACCTCGGCCGGCATCGACATCATCGGGTGCAACACTCTTGGCATCATCAATGTCCATGACCATGTCCGCGCTGGCGCCGTGGGTGGCGACTCTCCCGACGAAACGTTCAAAAAAGGGAGCCTCTGCATCCTCTCCAATTCCGGCAACATGGTGAACACCATCGCCACCTACCTCCAGTCGGCCGGGATGGGTGTTTCCTATGGTATTTCCACGGGCAAGGATCCCCTGATCCTCAGTCCCCTCCGCGACCTGCTTCCCCTGGCCATCAAGGATCCCCGCACCAAGCTCATCGTTCTCTACGTGGAGCCGGGCGGAACCTACGAGAAGGACGCCTTGGACTACCTCAAGGGCCTGAAGCAGTCAAAACCGATCCTGGTCTACGTTTCCGGCCGCTTCGCCGAAGGGCAGAACATCTCCCTCGGGCATGCAGGCGCCGTTGTTGATGGCAACAACACCTCCGCCTCAGCGAAAATGGAATTATTCGATGACTACTTCGGGGTTCCGGTCTTCGACCCTGACCAGCGGAAACGGTTCATCGCTTTGCTGGCCGAAAAGAAAAAAGGCATTCGCGTCAACACCCTTCACGACATCGTTACCGCCGCCATGGCGCTCACGGAGGCACTGGGCATCAAGACGGACTTCCCGCCCGCCCAGCCGCTCGCGCTCCGCCCCTGGTTCATCAACCTCGGCCCACTGGGACGCGGGATTCCGCGGGACCTCAACATCCCCCCGGCAACCATTCCCGAGCCCTATGGCTCGCTCATCGAGCGGTTCGTCAAGTCCAGCATCGGCCGGCTGGCGACGCGCCAGCCCATGCGCAACACCTCGCACGCATCCTCCAGCGACGGCGTCACCCCGCGCATCTACGGCCACTCGGTGCTGAACCTGATGAAACACGCCTCGTTCACCGAGGCCACGCTCCTGTACTGGCTCGGCTACCCGCCCAAACACCGGTTCGAGACGCGCCTTTTCGAGATGGGTCTTATCGCGTCACTGACCAACGGCCCGGGCACCATATCCGCGCAGGCGCCCAAGCTCTCGGCCTCCGCCGGCAATTCGCCCAATACCGCCATGATTGCCACCCTGGCGGCCATCGGGACGGTTCACGGGGGCAACGGACAGGAAGCGGCCCGGATGCTGATCGATATTTTCGGACAATCCCAGCTGGTGGATCCCTATGACCGGAAAAAGGCGCCGGATCTTGACGCCATCGTTACCGACTATATCACCCAATTCAAATCCAGAAAGGCGGTCGCCAAGGAAGCGGGTGTAGATTTCCCGAAAATCCCTTGCCTGGGGCATCCGGTCTTCAACAAGGAGGCCGTGAACTACGATCCGCGCGAGCGGATCATTGCCGCCTACATGGAGGAGCACAAGATCTACAACGTGTTCCTCGACTTCTTTCACCGCCTGGCGCAGGGCCTTGCCGCGTCCGGCGCAACGAACAAGATCCATGCCGTCAATGTGGATGCCGCCCTGACCTGCATCCTGATGGGAATCGCCTGGCCCCTGCTCATCGACAAGAAAATCACGGTGGAACGCGCCATCGACCTGCCGTTCCTGTCTTTCTCGCTGGGCCGGGTGGCGGGCGGCGCCGCCGAATACCTGGATCACCGCGAGAGCGGCACCGACATGGATATGCGCATCCCGGTTGACGAATGCCGGTATCTCGGGCGCATCCAGGATTAAGCGACCGTGTGCCGCACGATCTTTCCCTCGATCAGATAGATCAGATCCTCGGCAATATTGGTCGCGTGGTCGCCAATCCGCTCCAGATGGCGGGCAATGTTCATAAGCTTCAACAAGGGATCCAGCAGGTCCGGCCGGCTCGCAATCTCCACCTTGAGCCGGGTTGCCATCGCCCGGTTCAGGGCATCAAGCTCGGAATCTTCCACGCGGACTTCACGGGCCGCGGCGATGTCGACATTCACGAAGGCATCCAGAACGCGATTCAGCATCTGCTGGGATCTCACCGCCATCTCGCCCAACTGCAGCGGG
>JAABPW010000089.1 GCA_011391785.1 Verrucomicrobiota bacterium | reverse complement strand
GGTCGAGACGGAAAAAAAAGAATACGACTGGAGCCTCGAGGATCAGGGGATTGTTCAGTTGAAAATGAATATGCCGGACTGGACGCGATTCATGTTCAATGCCGGCAACGTCATGTTCGAGAGCGGGGTCCCGGAAGAGGAAATGGACCTGATCGGGCGGAGCATGGGCGGCGGGCACGTGGTCCTGATGCGGACCAAGGCCGAGGCCGACCCCGGTTATATCCGTAACCGCTACGGTGTTGACGAGTCCGGCGAGGTCACGAAAAAGTGGCGCGATATCTACAAGGAAAAGTGGCCGTATGAGTGAGAGAGGAAAAGCAGAAATCAGAAAACGGGATTTTAGATTGAAGATTGATAATTTCAAATTGACGATTTCAGCTTTCAGCTTTCAGCTTTCAGTTTTCCAAATTCTGAAAGGTGTGGGAATACTTCAGCTTTTACTGTTGAGTGTTTGTCTTGCCGGGGAGGCCGCGCCGGTGCGGGTGGGAACACTGGAAAAGACGAGTGAGGTGGTGCTGCCGATTCCGCCGCTGGCGACTGTGTCGAAGAAGGACCGGTCCGGAAAAACCTGGCAGCAGACCGGGTCGATGGACGGGGCGCTGGCGGTGGTCAGCCAGGATTTCAAGCAGTCGCTACAGGCGGGTGGCTGGGCCTTGGACAAGACGATCAGGGTGGGGGAAGGGGTGGATCGGATGGAGCTGGCGATCTGGATGCGCCGCGGCCACCGGGTTCTGGTGATGATTTGGGAGAAGGAGCCCGGCCAGTGCGGATTCTCATGGGGTGAGGAAAGATGAGAAGACTCTCCAAAAGGTGTTGTGAAAAGAGCGTGGTTTGATAAACAGGAGTTGGAAAGGAACGTGGTGTAGCATATGAAGAACTTTATTCCCTTGGTATTGGCGGTTTTGTTGGGGCTTGCGGCAGTATTGGCAGTGAACCGGCTCTTGCAGGAGCGCAACAAGTCCAAGGAAAAAACCACGTTCGTGGTGGCGGTGGCCCGGAATATCACGGCGGGCGACGTGTTGACGGCGGATTCCATCATGAAGAAGGAAATCCCGGTTTCGGCCCGTCCGGCCCAGTCCATTTTCTGGTCGAAAGCGGAAGTGGTCATCGGCCAGAAAGCCATGCGTTCCATCACCCATGGCGACTATGTTCAGTTGTCCGACGTGGGGTTGTCCAAGAGCATGGCGGAGATTGTCGGCGAGGGGGAATGGGCGGTTTCGCTCAGTGTGCCCGCCGGGGGCATTGCCCGCATTGTTCAGCCGGGTGACGAGGTGGCGGTGATCGGCACCTTCAAGATCACGAGCCAGGTCAAGTCGGCGGATCTCTCGGTGGGGACGCAGTACGAGGCCAAGGTCGCCACGATGGTGTTGTTCCCCCGGGTCCGGGTTCTGGATGTCGGGGCCATGGCGACGGCCCGTGGTGCCGATGAGGCTGGCGCCGGCGAGATCATCCTCGCGCTTCCGCCCCAACAGGCCCAGGTCCTGATTGCCGCCCAGCGCAAGGCCGCCCTGACGATCGCGCTGCGCCGGCCCGGCGACGATGCCGCCATCAACCGGCTCGATATCGGCATGGTGGACGAGGCGACCTTCGACAACCTGCTGCAGGGCATGGAGTCCGTCCAGCTTCCCAAGATACCCGGTGTCGTGAACATCAAGGAAAAGGCGCCGGCGGCGAAGCCGGAGTAAGGCGGCAGGAGGAGAGGCCCCTTTTGCCGGGCCTGTCAGGCTGTTGGTGATAAAGTTGTTACAAGGAGGAAAATCATGAAGACGAGTCACGGTTGGATGTGGATGGGTGTGGTGTTGTTGTCGCTGGTCGTGGGGGTGTGCTCCGTGCGGGCGGCGAATGCCGAGCCGGTGGCGGTCACCGTGGGGAAAATGGAACAGGTGAATGTTGCCTTCCCGATCCAGGGCTTCCGGGTGGCCGACCCAACTGTGGCCAAGGTTGAGACCTCCGGGCCGCAACAGTTGCGCATCATGGGTGTCAAGGCTGGCGCCACTGACCTCCAGGTGACAGGTGACGGCAACGTGTCGGCGCTTTACACCATTACGGTGGTGGAGAACATCAACGCCGTCCTGTCGGCCGTCAAGCGTGACCTCGACTCCGTTCCCGAGGTGGATATCTCCATCAATCTGGGCCGCGTCGTGATCAAGGGCGAGATCAGCAGCATCGAGCATTGGAAATATCTGCAGAAGGTGATTCCCCTCTACAAGGATCAGGTTGCCAATCTGGCGACCTTCCAGCCGACTCCCGAGGTGATGTTGGCGTTGAAGAAGGCGTTCGAGAAGGCCGGGCTCACCGTCCAGGACGAGAAAGAAGCCTCATCTCCCGCGCCGGGAACGGTGGCGGTGAAATTCTCGGGCAACAACATCTTTGTCTCCGGCAACCTCTACAGCCAGAAGGACAAGGACCGCGTGGTGCAGATTGTCGAGGCCCAGAACTGGTTGACGACCAAGCCGGCGAAGGAAGGGGCGGAGGATCCCCGTGTGCGCGCCCTGCTCGACCTGACGGTGGTGCCGACGATGCTGGAGATGGACGTCATGTTTGTGGGGGTTTCAAACCAGGAGGAGAAGCGGATTGGCGCCAATCTTCTCAAGGCGGGCCTGCTGATCCTGGATTCGACGTCGGCGGCATTCCAGGGGAAATTCGGGGATAAGGACCCCTCCGGACTGACGGGCTCCTACACGATCAACAGCGGCATGCAGGGCGCCCTGAAATTCTTTGCGGGCAGCGGGCCCGGCCGGTTCCAGAACGCGGGACACCTGACGTTCAAGAACGATTCCCCGGAGTGGCGGCTGTTCAAGAGCGGCGGTACCCTGAAGGTGCGTATTGTTTCACGTGATTCGGTCGGGCTGTCGGACATCGACTATGGCTTGATCATGAAGGTCAAGGGCGGGCTGGTGGACTCCAAGACGGTGGCGGTGGACCTGAACCTGTCGCTCAGCTATCCCGTGCCGGTGGGCAGCGATTATGACCTCAAGGAGAACAAGGTTGAAACCACGATCAACTGTCCGTTGGGACAGACCATGGTGCTGGGAGGCATGAAGAGCCTGATCGAGCAGTCCAGCAACGAGGGCGCCCCCTTCCTGCGGAGTGTGCCGGTGCTGTCGTTCTTCTTCTCCGAGAAGAACAAGATGCAGCAGGACAGCAAGGTCCTGATCCTGGTCAGCCCGCAGATTGTCGGCGCGACCACCCCATCGGCCCCCGTGTCGGAGGAAACAGCTCCCGCGCTGAAGGAATCCTCGACGCCGGTGGATCAACTGCAGAAGGAAAAACGCGGCCGCCGCTTCTTCTTTTTCTAAATCCCATGCCCTTCCTCACCATCATATCGCCGGAAGCCGGATCGTCCGGGCGGGTTATCCCGCTGGATCCGGCGGTTGAAACCCGGATTGGGCGGGCCCAGGACAGCACCGTGGTGCTCGCCGATACCAAGGTGTCCCGCCTGCATCTCACGCTGACCTGTTCGGGCGGAACGGTTACCGCCACCGACAAGGGCAGCACCTACGGCACGCTGCTCAACGGGCAGAAGCTGGCCGCTCCCGCAGGTCTCAAGACGGGCGACCAGTTGAAAGTGGGCGACCACACGCTGGTGTTCAGCGCCGATGATCCGGCGAAGGCGGGCAAGGCGCCGGGCGGGGGACCGAGGCCGGTCAACAAGGATGAGCCGGTCGATGTCATCATGGACCCGGCCTTCATGGCCCAGGCCATGCTCTACACCCCGGACATGATGGCGATGAAGAAGCGGATCCATGAGCAGGTGCTCTTCAAGCTGAACCTGCCCGAGATCGCCACGAAACAGATCGAGGACGAGGAGATGCGCGCCAAGCTGGAGATGGCGCTGGATCAGGTGCTGCGCGAGGTCCGTCACGAGCTGCCGCGGGATGTGGCCATGGACGTGCTTCGCCAGGCGCTGCTGGATGAGCTGATCGCCTACGGCCCCATCACGCCCATGCTGCGGGATCCGGCGGTCGATGAGGTGATGGTGAACGGGCCGGACCGGATCTTCATCGAGAAAAAAGGACGCCTGAACGAGACGGGGGTGAAGTTCTTCGACAACCGCCACCTGATTACCATTATCCAGCGCATTGTCGAACCGCTGGGCCGACATGTGGATGAGGCGAGCCCCATGGTGGATGCCCGCCTGCCGGACGGGTCGCGCGTGAATGCCATCATTCCACCGCTGGCGCTGGATGGGGCCTCGGTCACCATCCGGAAATTCTCCAAGCGCAAGCTGACCACGGAGGACCTGATTGCGTTCGGGAGCATGACGGAGGACATCGCCCTCTTCCTGGAGGAGGCGGTGCGGGCACGCCAGAACATGCTGGTGTCGGGTGGTACGGGTTCCGGAAAGACCACCCTGCTCAACGTGCTTTCCCAGTTCATTCCCCGCCATGAGCGGCTGGTGACGATCGAGGATTCGGCGGAGTTAAAGCTCAGCCACCGGAATATCGTCCGGCTGGAGGCGCGTCCGGCCAACATCGAAGGCCGCGGCCGGGTGGCGATCCGGGACCTGGTGATCAATGCGTTGCGCATGAGGCCCGACCGGATCGTGGTGGGCGAATGCCGCGGTCCCGAGGCCCTGGACATGCTGCAGGCCATGAACACCGGTCACGACGGCTCGCTTACGACCGTGCATGCCAATACCCCCCGCGATGCGCTGGCCCGCCTGGAGAACATGGTGATGATGGCCGGGTTCGACCTGCCCTCGTCGGCCATCCGGGAGCAGATCGGCTCGGCGGTGAACCTGATCGTACAGCAGAACCGGCTGGTGGACGGCAGCCGCAAGATCGTGGCGATTTCCGAGGTGACCGGGCGGGAGGGGACCACCATCCTGCTGCAGGATATTTTCCTGTTCGAGCAGAAGGGGTTCTCGCCGGACGGCAAGGTGATCGGTCATATGGTGGCAACAGGAAACATCCCGAGGTTTGTCGAGGAGCTCAAGCTGAAGGGTGACCTCCGGTTGAACATGAACGTGTTTGTGCCGAAAGCGTAGCGAGTAGCGAGTAGTCAGGAGACAGGATTCAGGAGTCCGAAGAATTATTCTAAATTCTGGATTCTGACTACTGACATCTGACTACTGAATTCGAGGAGAACGTTATGATCGACATTCTGGCGTTAATACTGGTGTTTGTGGCGGTTACCTGGATTGTCTGGGTGGTCACGCCGGTCCTTGCCCAGATCGGGCTGGAGCGGACGGCGGGCCGGTATGTCAAGACCGAGGGGAAGCAGCAGGGACCGATGTACCGGTTCACCACGCCCGAGCGGCTGGCGCAGGCCTGTTGGTCGGCGGCGTTTCTGGGCGCCGGGGTGCTGGCCTCCATCCTGATTATTTTCAATGTGCTCAATCCTTATATCCTGATTCCCCTCAGCCTGCTCGCCGGCCTCTTCTGTTACCAGATTCCCAAGTGGTGGCTGAAGCGGCGCATTGCCAAACGGAACCGGTTATTCGAGATGAAACTGACGGACCTGACGCTCGGTCTGGCGAACGGCCTGAGGGCAGGCGCGGCGCTGCCCCAGAGCCTGGAGCTGGTCTCGCGCGACCTCGGCGGCCCCATGACGGAGGAACTGACCCTTGTGCTGCATGAATACCGGCTGGGAATGGACCTGCCCGAGAGCCTGAACCGGCTCTGCGAGCGCATGCCCTGCGAGGATTTGAGTTTGCTGGTGACGGCCATCAAGCTGACCATGCAGTCGGGCGGCAGCCTGGCCGAGGTTCTGGATCGCATCACGGACACGATCCGGCAGCGGACGGAATTCCAGGAGCGGTTGCGCACCATGACGGCACAGGGTCGATTCGAGGCCATCGCCATGGCCGCCGCCCCGGCGGTAGCCTTTGCCATTTTGTTTTTCCTGGACCGGGAACTGATGATGCCCCTGGTGCAGACGAAGATCGGCTGGTGCGCGATTGCGGCCGTTGTCTTCCTCGAAACCGTTGGATTCCTGATCATCAACAAGATTGTTACGATTGACGTATAGTGAAGAGAAAGTGTTCAGTATTCAGTTTTCGGTATTCAGATCTGAACACTGAATACTGAATACTGAACACTGTGAAAGCGGGGTATATATGGATGTGGTTGTCATACAAATGCTCGTGTTCCTCGCGATCCTGTTCCTGGTGACGGGGCTGAACGCGGTGATCCGCGGGGAGGATAAGACCTTGCCCGGGGCGAAGCCCGTGATGTACCGCGTTTTTCATTCCGAGGTGGGGACGGTGGGAAAGATGGCGGGTCCCTGGATGGACCACACGTTCCCCGGTCAGGCACTCCAGCTCCGGATGGACATTGTCTCCGGGGCGCTTCCGCTGGAAGTGGTTGAAGTTCGGGGCATGCAGGGCTTTGCCGGCGCGGTGACGGCGGCGATCACGTGTGTTCTCATTTTCGTGCTCAGCATGAACTGGGCCTATGCCTTGCTCGGCGGGATCCTGTTCGGGCTGATGGCGTGGTACTATCCCGTGGCCTGGGTGAGCCGCATGGCACTGACCCGCAAGAACAAGATGTCCAAGTCCATGCCCTATGCCATTGACCTGGTGACGGTGGCGATGGAAGCCGGTCAGGACTTTGGCGCGGCGGTGCGCAACCTGGTGAACGATGGTCCGCACGGTCCGCTGCGCGATGAGTTTGGCGTCACCCTGCGCCAGGTGGAGCTTGGCAAGTCGCGGATTGAGGCGCTTAAGGCGATGGCGGACCGGATCCAGCTGGACGAGTTCCGCTCGCTGGTGACTTCGGTGGTGCAGAGCAGCGAGATGGGTGCGAGCATCGCGGCGACCCTCAAGATCCAGGCGGAGGAGATCCGGCGGTCCCGGTTCCACCGCGCGGAGCGCCAGGCCGCCCGGGCGCCGTCCCTCATGTTGATTCCCACGGCCCTGTTCATCCTGCCGGCGGTGTTTATCATCATTGTGACACCGATTCTCATCCGGGCCATGGATTCCGGGGTGGGGAATTACATGAAGGGTGGAGGTTGAGTATGGCGTTGATTCTGACGATGGAAAAAGGCGAGCCCGCGGGTGCGGTTTTCACGCTGAATCCCGGCGAGTCCATCCTGGGCCGGTCAAGCTCGGCGGCCGTGCGCCTCGGGTCGCCGGACATCTCCGGCCTCCATGCAAAAATCACGGTTACGGGAACGACGGCCGTTCTGGAGAACCTGAGTCGCTTCGGTACCCAGTTGAACGGGGTGGATGTCACCGGGCGTGTCACCTTGTCGCCTGGACAGCGGATCGGGTTGGGCAAGGCGACGGTATTGATTTTTCAGCAGGTTGACGAGGGGGGCGGTGTCCTGGCCGATGCCACCCTGGCCGCGCCGCCTGAAACCCGTGGTACGGTCGCGGGGAAGGGGACGATTGCGGCGACACGCCCGCTTCCCGCCGTTTCCCTGCACGAGGCCGATACAGGGAAGGGGATATCACGCCCTCCGCCGCCTCCTCCTCCCCGGGCCGCGCCGGCGGATGACAGGACCCGCGCCATGCCGTCAGGTGGCGCGCATGAGGCTGAGCCGATGTCCAGGCCCGACTGGACGACCGAGGTTGGGGCGGAAGGAGAAACCCGCGCCATGCAAACCCGGGCGGTATCGCCCGAGGAAATCGAGTTCCTGAAGACGGCCGAACACAAGAAGGTGCGGCAGCGGATGACGCTGGGGTTGGTCATTGCCATCCCGCTCCTGTTGCTGGTGATCATTTTCAGGCCACGCACGCCTCCGCCCGAAAAAGAATTCGCGTGGCCGAAGAACGAGGCAGGTGAGTATTTGGACGCATTCGAGCCGGCCCCCAGTGGCGGGATCAAGGATGGCGGGTTCAATATCCTGTATCCCGGTACGGCGGGGGCTTCGAAAAAGTCGATTTCAGGGGGGGTAGCGGTCAGTTGCAGGATCGGGCGTGACCTGGATATTCCCATGCAGGTGATCCTCCAGGAGGAGCTCGACAAGAAGTTCGCAGGCATGACGCGTGCCGCCCTGGTTGAGGATTGGATGCAGCAGATGGTGGCCAGCGGGGGGCGCTGGAATTTCGACAAGCCGTCGCTATCCGTGGCCTTCCTGGGCAAGGAGAATGGAATTCCCGCCATCCGGATCACCTACCAGAGGGATGGGGACGGGTCCTGGTTCGGGGTCGCCACCCTGATGCGTCATGGGATCCGGCGGATTGCCATCCGGGCAGAGGCGCCCGCCATCGAGCGGGTTCGCGCGGAGCGGATCCTGTCGTCGAAATTCATGACTCCCTCGATTGATTTCTGCCGATCCTATTGGGAGCCCGTGCAGGATCTGCCGAAGGCGGCGGAGGCGGACATCCTCCGTCAGGTCCGGCAGGAACTCAACCGGGTGGCTCCGGCCACATGGGGGGAAACCGAATCGGTGCTGGCGGGATTGCTGACCAAGGCGGTCAGCGAGGGAAATACCGAGGTCGAGACGCAGGCGCTCCAGCTCCTGGCCCGGCTGAGGGAGCGTGAGGCACTCTGGTTCAACAGCCAGCAGCTGGCCTTTGACGCCGCCGTGATGCAGGGCAGTCCCAAGCGGGCCAAGAAAATCGCGGAATTTACCAAGGGAATTTTCTCAAATGACGAGGACCAGCGTTACAACACTGTCCGAAAGTGGAAAACGGAGCCCTGACCATCATGCTTATCCGACTCGAACATAACGGCCGTATCATTCACGAAATCAAGTCCAACGAGATCTCCGGGGAACTGACCATCGGGCGCAGCAGTACCTGCACCTGGCCGGTCCCGAAGGAGGACACCGTGTCCAGTTCCCGGCATGCCTGCCTGTTCCTTAAGGGGCGCGCGGCCTGGTTGAAGGATCTGGAAAGCACCAATGGCACATTCTTCCAGGGAAAGAAGATCGAAAAACGGAAGCTCGCCCTGGGCGACAAGATCGGCATTGGGAACTGCACGCTGTGCGTTGAAGCCGACAAGACCGAGGGCGGCAAGGCGGTTTCCGAGCTGCTTATCCTCACCGGCAAGACGCGCGGCCAGAAGAAGCCGTTGAATCCCCCGTCGTTCACGATCGGGTCCGACCCGGCCTCCTCCATGGTGTTCCTCGATATGCTGGTTTCGCGCAAGCATGCGGAGATCACGATCAAGGAGGACAACAGTTGCTGGATCCGCGACCTGGGGAGCAAGAATGGGACCTCGGTGAACGGGCTGGCCCTGCGTGATGACAAGGAGCGCCTGCTGAAGGACGGCGACCGGATTTCAATATCGCACCTGGAGATGGAATTCCATGACGGGGCGGTCAAGAGGTCGAACAAGCAGGCCATGCTCCGGATGGGGATTTTGGGCGGGACGCTGGTGGCGGCGCTGGCCCTGTTCTGGACCTACCAGCATATGCGTTCGCCCGCCGAGGCTTTTGTGCGCAAGGCGCGCCAGTATGCGGCGGCCGAGCTTTTCCCGAAGGCTTCGCTGGAACTGGAGCGCGCGGTCAATGCGCGTCACTCGGCGTCCTGCCAGGTGGCCATCGAGGATCTTCGCAGGTTGCTGGGGTTGTGGGATAGCACGCTGGGACTCTGGAAGGGGGCCCAGCGTCAGCTGACGCAGGGGAAATGGGTTCAGGCTTCGCGCGATCTGGGCATGCTACAGGCGGCCCGGAAGGAGGCGTGGGAATGGAACGACACGGCGCCTCTGGAGAAGGAGAACGCGTTGCAAGCCAAGGCGATGTTGGATGCCCTGATGCATGCCGAGTCCTCGATCGTGCGCGAGGATGTGGGCTATGCGGAGTTGTCGGAAGACAACGCCGCTGTGAAAAAAGCATTGGACGCGGTTGGGGCCGAAACCCCCAAGTACCTGACCCGGTTGAAGGCGGAGTTGGTGTCCATGCAGCGACGCCAGGAGATCCTGCTGGACGAGGGGAGTGGACTGGAGAAGGCTTTAGACCGGTTGAAGGCGGATTATCCCTCCTATGTCGACATTGTCATGGCCGTGGGCAAGGCGCGGAAGAGTTCCGAAGGGGCGCTGAAACGGCGGGCGGATGTGCTGTATGAGCCGATCGAGGCATTGAGCCAGAGCTTTGCGCGGCTGAACGAGGCGGCTGAGCTGGCGCGCGGAATGGAGTTCGCCAAGGCGATGGCGGTTGACCTGAAGTTGCCGCCGGTGGATGCCTGTTCGCTGGATTTGCGGGTCTCCCAGGCCCGGACGAGGATGGATCAGGTATTTGCAAACCTCAAAAGCAAGGCCGGCCAGATGAATTTCCTGTTTACCGAGATCACGAAGCGGGTCGGCGCCGACTCCGCCGAGCCGGAGGTGATCAAGGCCTTCCTGGATCCCGAGGTGCTGGGCAAGGCCCTGATGTGCGACAGCCTGGAGCAGGGGCTGCCCAAGCGCAGCCGACGTGATGCCGTGGGTGAATATGACCGCCTCCTGGGGGTTGAGGAATTCTACACCCACCTGAGCGCCATGCCGGCGCAGGCGGATCAGGCGATGCTATCGGATCTGCCCTTTGTCTCGCTACTGACCCAGGCCCGTGAGGCGGTGCAGAAGATCGAGATCCTGAAGACGTTCCTGAATCTGCCCGATAACCGGTGGCTGGCCGGGGGCAAGGTGGGCGAGCAGATGGTTCGGCTCGAGGGGATCCTGGGCAAGCGGGATTCATTCGTGAAGGACATGGTCGAGAAGGCGGAGTCAGGTTCCGGGCGTGGCTCCCTGATCGCGGGCGGCATTGTTGCGCGACTGGTGACCGAGGAGGGCACTGTGACCTTGAAGAGCATGAACCCTGCGGACTGGGTGGCGGCGGAGTTGAAGCGCCTGCGTTCCGACCTGGTGAAATTGAACAACGAATACACGATGGCGAGTCCGGCCCGCCAGATTGAGATCCGCAATGCGATCCTTAAAAACGGCCTTCCCGGCGATCCCATGGTCCGCCGGATGTGGTCGATGAAGGATGCGGTTTCGCAGGAGCGATAGGGCGGCCCATAAAATAGACCTTGTTGTACAGGCGGGGGAGGGGGATAATATCACCGGATACGGGGATTTGGTGTCCCTGATTCCATGGCTGGGGTGAAACCTGTAACAGCGCAAAAAAGAGGTTCGTATGCATAACAATCATCAGGTTCAGGCGAACCGGCGGTGTTTTATACGGCATCCGGTTTCCTTGACGGTTCATTGCCAGAAACAGGGGCACATTGAAGCGGTTTCCCATGAGATGAGGGATATCAGTTTTGGCGGAATGTATTTTGTGTCCGAGGAGTCTTATGTGCCGGGGGATCTGGTGGTGATGGAGTTTCCGCCCCTGACGTTAAGGAACAAGATTACCGGGGAGATCATCTGGTCCGGGCCGGTTGAGAAAAAGGTGCCCAATCGCTATGCGAATGGACTGAAATTCCTTAGCAGGAATGTCATGCAGCTAGCCCGCATCATCGAGCAGATGTGTTGCATCGAGAAGTACCGGGAGGCCCAATTGCAGGACTGTCATCGTGCCATCACGAGTGATGAGGCTGCCCTTGAATGGATCAGGCTCTGTGCCGGCCGCTTTCCCGGTGCGGTGCCTTGGCAATGACTCCGCAACGTTACGGAGGGGGCGGTTCAAGGTGTGATTTGTGGGTGTAATCCGGGTACAGCTTGTGAGCGCATTCCGGGCAGATTCCATGGCTGAATTCGGTATCCGTGTGGTCCTTGACGTAATGCTCGAGGGATTGCCACTGGTTGTTCGCGTCGCGGATCTTGTTGCAGGAGCAGCATACCGGGAGCATTCCCGTGAGGATCCTGACCTTTGAGCTGGCGTCGTTGAGCTTATTAATGTTTTCGCGCAGGGCGCTGTTTGTTTCATCCAGCTCGGCCGTGCGCTCAAGGATACGTGCCTCCAGGGTGTGGGTGTTGTCCCGGATCTTGGCGCTCATTTCCGAGAAGGCGCGGGTGAGGGTGCCGATCTCATCCTGCCGGGTGGAGGCTGGAAGGGGGGTGGCATCGCCCCCGGGAACCAATCGCGTGGCCTTGGTAATTTCCGAGATGGGCTTGAGGATCAGCTTGTTGACGATCCACCCGGACAGCACTATCAGGATGAGGGTGATCAGCATGATGAGGAAAAACAGGGGAAAGAGGAGGGGGCGGCCGATCGACTGTTTGATATCCAGGAGCGTGAGCTCATACCACTCCAGATCACGGATGTAGGCAATTCCCAGGATCCGGGGCTTTCCTCGCACGGTGACTTCAATCGTCTCCGACGGGCTTCCGTTTCGCAACTTTTCAAGCGCGGCGTCCAGGCGATCCCGGTCCTCCGGCAGGGGGATGATCCGGGCGATGGTGGAACGGAGAGACTCCGGCGTGGCGACGCTCTGCTCGCTAATCAGGCTGCGGTTGCGGTGCGCCTGGATGGCCAGCCGCTTGTCGAGGAGGATGTGCTCCACGCCGGGCCCGGCATGATCCACGAACGAGGCCAGGAAGCCTGACAAGTCCAGCCCCGTTCCTACCATGCCGAGGGGTCGGCCGTCGGCATCCCTGACGACGACGTTGATCCATACTTTGCGCACATCGAGGCCGCGGTCATAGTTGACGTTGAGGGCATAGCGGGGCACGCTGTCCAGGGTGGCAAAGTACCATGAGTCCTGCAAATTGGTGGAGGACAGCGTGTAGATCAGCTCCTTATTGGCGTACTTGTTCCGGCGGTCGTTGGAATAATAGTGCAGGCTGGAGTTGATTGCCAGGAACCAGCTCTGGTCGTGGAGGCGGAGCCGATAGCTCTCCAGTTCCTCCATCGCCTCCTTGTGAAGTTCCGGATCGGATTCATTGGCGATCCAGCGGCGGATGACGGCGGACTGCGACAGCTGCTGGGCCAGGGCGATCTCACGCGTCAAAGGTTCCTGGATCAGGGCCTTGTTTGCCAGTGCGTAATTATTCGCATAACCCGAGCCCAGATGATTCATCAGTCGGTTGACCGTCACGGAAAAGGCAAAGAATGCGACGATAGCCGTTGCCAGATAAACAGCAAGGATGAGCAGGAGAAACTTTCGTTTGAGACTCAGCGCGAATAATTGCATGGCCGGTATTTAACACTTTCCATGCCGTACCATCAATTGCAGAATGATCCGCATATGCCATCACCGGTAGCACATCTTGCGGTTGGCGCGGCCATTGCCTTTCTGCGAAAGGACGGGGGACGTGCTTTGGTCTCGTGGAGGCCCTGGATTGTGTGTCTTGTGTTCTCGATGGCGCCGGATGCCGACGCGGTCGTCGGGATCCTGCTGGGGAATTTGGCGTCATTCCACAACCAGATCACGCACAGCCTGGGATTCGGGTTCGCGCTCTGTGCGGTTTTCCTGCCAGTGAACCGGATGATGCTCCCGGGGTGGAGTGCACGGGGGGTCTTTGCGCTCACTGCAACCTGCTTCGGGATGCACCTTGCCCTCGATTGGATGACCTATGGCCGGGGAGTCATGCTGTTGTGGCCGGTCTCGGGTGTCCGTTTCAAGGCGCCATTCGAGGTGTTTCATGGCCTCAGGTGGTCGGACGGTGTGTATTCCGCCCGCCATGTGGACACGCTCATCAACGAGCTGACCGTCCTGCTCGTGCTCGGCCTGTGTGCCGGGCTGATTCGGGTTTTTCGAAAAACGAAAAATCTGAAATACTAATCTTTTCTTAACTCAGATTCCATCGTGAATCTAATCTTCGTTGCAATTCATTTATAGTCGAATTGCTAAAGCTATTGCATTAAAAGGGCTTTTTATTGAGTGTTGCGTTTTTTAATGCTAGTCGGCTAACTAAAAATAATAACTTGTATGGCTAAAAGTTAGCTAGTAATACAGTCACCCATTGTTAATGAAAGTGGGTGTCTGGATGTCGCGGATCAAGTCCATAATCTGTTCATTGGCGGTGACGGGGCAGGCAGTGAGCCTCCTGGCCGCCGAGTCCGATCTGGTGATAAAATCAGTTTCGGGCTCTACCTCTGGAATCCTGATCCGCATTGCCTATCCCGATTCTTTCACCAATTGCCTCGATGTCCTTGTGTCCACCAACCTTGTTTCGGGTGGCTGGCAGGTTCTTGCTGAAAACCTGGTCACGGTCGGATCAAACACGCTTTGCTGGATCGATACCGGGGCGACCTGTAGGCCGAACCGATTCTATCTTGTCGGCAATGCGGGGCTGGATACGGATGGGGATGATCTGCCTGATGCCCGGGAAACCCTGGTGCATCTGACGGACCCCCTGGATTCAGATACGGACAGTGATGGTTATCCCGATGGGGCGGAGCTTAACCGGGGTACTGATCCGGTTTCAGGTTCAAGCGGGCCCGTAACCCTTTATGCCGATTCAAGCATGGGCCATGACTCCCTCGATGGATTGTCGGCCTCACCTGTCCCTGGCCATGGTCCCAAGCGGAGTCTTGGTGCCATCCATGCGGCTTCCTATTCGGGAGATGTGATTGAACTGGCGGGAGGGGAATCCTTCCACGAGCCGATGCTGTACCTGGCGGGCAGGGATGTTGTGATCCGCCCGACAGGCAAAGTGGTGGTCTGTCCATGAGAAGGAGAAAGACATGAGAAGCGTTTGCAAAGGGTATTGGGTGATGGTTGCCGGTGGATGTTGGGCGGCCGCCTCGCTGGCGGGGGAATTGACTGTGGATGGGAACCTGACGGTGAAGACCAATCTGTTCGTCCAGGGACAGTTGAGCAGTGCCGTCCTGTCATTGACCAACGTGACGGTTGCCGGTCAGGCAACGATTCAGAGTGCGGTGATCCAGCATCTTCCGGCCCAGGGAGATCTTTCCATGGGTCCGTATACGAACCGGGCCACGGGTGGCAACTGATGCGGATCCTCTGGCTAAATCTGGCGCTGTGCGTGTTTATCCCTGGTTCCTGCTTCGCCGCGCCGCAGGCGGCGCCCTCCTCGGTGGCGATCAAGCGGTTTCGCGAGATCCCGGTTGATATGGCAACGGGAGAGTGGGTCCAGCGCGAGGCGCCGGATCTGGCCATCAAGTCGCGGGGGCTGATGCTTGATGTGGCGCGCAACTATCGGAGCCGCCGCGAGGGGAAGGGTCTGTTCGGATACGGCTGGGCGTGCAACCATGCCGAACGCCTTGAATTTCCCGGGGACTGGGTGATTCATTATGTTACCGCCGATACCACCCTCCCGATTTATCCCGATCTGTGCTTCACCGGGGTTTATGCGCGGGCCTGCATCAGTGCCCCCTCATGGGAGCAGGGCATGAAGGCGACGGGTGTTCCGGACGCGAGCGGAGGTTATGCCAGCGTCGCGCATTTCTATGGCACCATCGGTTCCCTTCAGCCGCTGGTGGCAGGCGGCTGGAATTTCAAGGACCCCGCCGGACCCTCCACGATTATTCAGGTTGACCTGACGAGCATCGGGGCGACGACCTATGACCTCGATCACCCTCAGCACGGGGTCGGCATGAAGCTGTCCGCCGGGGGGTCCAATTCCGTGACCTGGGGGCATCGCGCCTACGACTTCGACTATGTGAACATCACTTCCGATCGCCCCTATTGGACCTGGGATGATATCAATGCGGTCCAGGCCCGGCTGGAACTCGGAACCTATTTGCAGAACACCACGATGGATGTGCTGGTGGATACCTTTCACCTGGGGGTCACCTACACCCGCAATGCCAGCGGCGAATTCAAGTACCTTCCGGGCACCACGTTTGAGTTGATCAAGACCAACAATGAATATCACCTGCTCAATAAGAACCTGACCCGGATTGTGTTCGGGCTGGACGGAAAGCTGCTCAGGAAGGTCGATGCCAACGGGAATGCCCTGTCGTTCCATTACGACGGCAGGGGGCGCCTTGCCCACATCCGTGATCTGCTGGGCCAGGGCCTGACCTTGCGGTATGAAAATGGAGAGGCTGATGCGAAGGTGAGCCGTGTGGTGGATCATCATGGACGATCCGTTGGATATGCCTATGATGGCGACGACCTTGTTGCCGTGACCAATGTTCTCGGGACGGTTACCCGGTACGCCTATGACAAGCAGCAGGCTTCGGGCGAACTCCAGCATAATCTGGTTGGCCGGACGGATGCGGAGGGGCATTCCGTCGGAATCTCCTATTACCCGGGCAGCAACATGGTGGATCGCGTCCAGTCCTTCCGCGATGGCGAAATGACCGGGGGGGTGAGCAATGAAGTGCGCTACCTGTATTTGAAAGGGACCACCTATTCCTGCATTCCGGGATCAGGGAGCATTCAGGGTGTGGTGTACAATGCCTCCAATGATGTGAGCCAGGTCTATATCCGCGAGGGGGAACTGGTCTATCAGGATACGGACGGCGTCAATCTCCTGGCTGGACATGCTCCGGCCTCGGTTCAGACGCCGGCGACGTCAGCCTGGGGGCACATTGAATACGCCCTGGGCGCCAGTGACGAGTTGATGGCGCATAATCCGGGTCTCGCCACGAACAGTCCCCTGACGGCGTCAGGATGGGGATTCAATGTGCCGGGCATGAGCAATGACATCGTCAAGGTTGTCCTGTCCGTGCGTGGCAGCGCGGTGAAGCCTGTTTGTCTTTCCGCCCTGGGGCTAAGTTCAACCAACTGGACATCCACCAATGCCAACTGGATTGCGCTCAACATCACGGCCGACAAGAGTCGCTGGACCTGGGCGGACATCAGCAATGTGACAGCGAGGATATCGTTGCCGTCGGGATCGGCATTCGCCCCGGATGTATGGATCGACGCGTTTCAATTGGAAGTGCGTTACCGTCATTTTGATCCGGGTCGTGATCCCTCCGATGCCTTTTACTTTTATGATTTGTCGCACAATATCGTTGCCACGGAACGGGGCGGGGCATCACATCAGTTCGCCTATGATGAGCGGGGAAATCTCACGTCATGGACCGACGGGGAGGGCAATGTCCGGCGGTATGAGTATGATCCGGTATTCAATAAACCCGTCCTGACGGTTGACGCCCTGGGTCAGGTCACGACCATGGAGTATGACGGCTGCGGCCAACTGACGCGAACCACCGATGCGCTCGGCAACTCCTCGACCCGCGCCTATGACGGCTATGGAAACACCCTGGGCACGACGGACGGGGCCGGCCATTCGGAAACCTTCCACTATGACAGCCTGGGCCTGAACAAGGTCAGGTCGCGTAACCGGCGCGGGCATGAAACCACCTTTGATTACGATCGTTTCCAGAACTGTATCCGGGTTACCGACCCTGCCGGGGGAAGCAGGCATGCCAGTTACAATCCGGCGGGATGGAAGATTGGGGAGATTGATGAAGCCGGTGTGAAGACCAGGTTTGACTATGATCATAATGGGCAGGTGATCCGCACGATTCTGGCCGCGGGGACTGTGGAGGAGACGGTGTCCACAAACCGGTATGATGGACGCGGGTTGCAAGTGGAGTCCGTGGACCCATTGGGGGGAATTGAGCGGACGGACTATGACGGGTATGGGAGGCAGGTGTGCCACACGGACAAGTGCGGCTTCCAGACTTTCACGGATTATGACCAGGAGGGGAATATCGCCAGGATTGTGGATGCCCTGGGGAATCCGCAGGAATTTCTTCATGATGCACGGGGCAACGTTGTGGCCACCTTTGATAGGCGCGGGGAGTCATCCACCATCGCCTATGACGGAAATAATAATCCGGTGTCGGCAACGGACAAGGGCGGGAACAGGGTGGTGACCACTTATGACGCCAACGGGAACAAAATCACCGAGACCTTGTCCGTTGCGGGTTATCCCGGATGTCCGGCACAGGATGTCCCGCCCCCGCTGACGGTCAGCCTGGCCTATGATTCCTTGAATCGGGTGACCAACAAAACCGTGGGTGCCGGGCAGGCGGAGGCCCGTCAGTATGCGACTGCCTATGACTTGTCGGGGAATATTGTTCGAGAAACAGATCCCCTCGGGCCTGTCAAGGTAGCGGGATATGATGCCAACGGGAACCTGACGAACAGCACCCTGCTTGATGGCGACAGTGATCAGGTGAGTTGTGTTGCATCGGCCTATGATCCTGCGGACCGGTTGGTTCTTGAGGTTTCGGGTTTCGGCGGTGTCCTGGCGACGAATCGGTATGACTATGACCTCCGGGGGCTGAGGATTGGCAAAACCGATCCCCTGGGCCATCGGACGGAATCAACCTATGACCGGCACCGGCGCATCGTGTCATCGAAAAATCCGGCAGGGACTGTTCATTGGCTGAGCTATGACCGGGTCGGGAACAAGATCCGGGAGGGGGAAGGGAGCGGGGCTGTCACGGAATATGTAAGGGATGCGGCGGGGCAGCCCATCAGGAAGACCGTGGGTGTCGGGTTGGGGGATGCCCGGGTAACGGCTTACACCTACGATCCGCTGGGCAGGTGTATCGGGGAGATGGATCCGCTGGGTGCCGTTTCGGGCAGGCGATATGATCCCGAGGGAAATATTGTTGCCGAAACCAACAAAGCGGGTTTCGTAAAGACCTTTTGTTTCGATGCGTTGGGGCGGGTCACCAATACGGTTGATGAACTGGGGTATGTGATTCGCCAAGAGCTGGATGGGCGCGGGAATCCGTGCCGCGTGACTGACAAGTCGGGTGGTGTATCCGTCTCACGCCATGATGGGTATGGACGGATGATCAGCCTTGCCGATCCCCTGGGACATCGCTCGGAGTGGGAGTATGACGCGAATGACAGGAAGATCAGCGAAACGGATCCGCGCGGGCTGAGGATTGTCGATGCGTATGATGCCGCTGGCCGCGTCACCAACCGGATAGCGGGCGCGGGGCATCCGGACGCACAGGTTCAGGCAACCGGCTTTGATGCGCTGGGTCGCGCGGTTTATACACGCTTTCCGGACGGAAGCGAAATCCAGCAGTCATTTGATGCCGCTGGAAACCTGATATCCCGCACAGATGGGCGCGGGGGTGTCACGGTCTTTGATTATGATGTGCTTGATCGGCAGATAAAGGTACGGGATGCCTTGGGTGGCCAGACCCTGACGGCTTATGATGAACGCGGCAATATCATAGCCATTACGGATGCGCTCGGCGGCATCACCCGGTATGCGGTTGATGCCTATGACCTCAAGCGGAGTTCGACGGATGCCCTCGGATTCATTACCCGATATGAGTATGACCGGTTGGGAAGACTGGTCTCGACCACTGATCCCCTGAACGGAACGGAGACCCTGAGTTACGATCCGGCTGGCCATATCCGCGAAAGTGTCGATAAGAACGGGGGGCGCACAACTTTTACGAATGATTCCGCGGGTCGTCCGCTGACCGTGACGGATGCGTTCGGGAATTCAACCCGGAAAACCTATGACGCCGCAGGCAATGTCCTCACGACGACCGACAAGTGCGGCTTTGTCATGTCCTATCAGTACGACTCCCTGGGACGGGTTATATCCGTGACCGATCCCGCGTCGAATGCCGTGTCCATCACCTATGACGCAGGCGGAAATAAAATACGGGAAACCTTTCCCCTGGGGCGTGTGATAACCTGCGGATATGATCTTTTCGGACGGTTGAATTGCCGGACGGATGGGGCGGGATTCCCGGAGGCACGGCGATCCCGGACGGACTATGACCGGATGGGGCGCGTCATCCGGGAAACCGATCCGGCCGGCCATGCCATCGTTTCCGAATACGATGCCAATGGAAACAAGACCAGTCTCACCGATGGGCGGGGATATACGACCCGGATGGATTATGATGCCCTGAACCGGTTGGTTCGAACAACGGATGCCCTGGGGCAGGTTTCCCGCGTGGAATACGATGCGTTGGGGCGTATCGTGAGGACGACCAACCGCCGCGGGGATTCGACCCGGCATCTCTATGACCCGGCAGGCAGGGTGATCTCCCTGTGCGATACCGGGGGAAACACGACCAGTAACCGGTATGACGCACTGGGCCGGAAGGTCGAGGGAATCAGCGCAGGCGGGC
Organism: Verrucomicrobiota bacterium; assembly: GCA_011391785.1. GTDB lineage: Bacteria > Verrucomicrobiota > Kiritimatiellia > CAIKKV01 > CAITUY01 > JAABPW01. The sequence continues at coordinate 5,717 of JAABPW010000089.1, read as the reverse complement.
TTCATACGCTATTCCGGTATGATGCCGCGGGGCAACTGACCAACCAGGTTGATTTTGTACCCGGGGGGGAGAGCCGGAGCCGTTTCTTTGGATATGATCTGCTGGGCCGACGTCATTTCGAAACTGATGCGATGGGTCTCCGGACGGTCTTTTCCCATGATGCGAACGGGAATATTACCACCGTGGCGGTATTCAGCGCGACCGGCAGTCTGCTCCGGTCGAAAAGCGCGCAATTCAATTCGCGCAACCAGCCGATAACGATGGTGGACTACCGCGGGAACGCCTGGCGGACGGAGTATGATGAGTCCGGGAGGAAGACAGGGGAAGTGGATCCCCGGGGAAACCGCACCACCACCGGTTACACGGTTTTTGGAGAGCCTGCTGTCGTTACCGATCCGGCGGGATATTGCACCCGCAAGACCTATGACCTCTGCGGGCGGGAAATCGGGATCGTGAATGCCGCCGGGGAAAGCACCCGCTACCAGTATGATCCGAATGGAAACCGGACGGCGGTCATTGATGATGATGGTCGCGCGATCCTGACCGCCTATGACGCCTTGGGCCGGGTGGTGGAAATCAACCGGACGATGCCATTGGTGTCGCCGGACATTCTGTGGCGTGCGGATATCAACAAGGATGGCCGGGTGGATGGAGCTGATGTCGCCGCCATGGAAGAGGAGCTTCCATGATGTCCAAGCAGTTCTTCCGCCGCCTGATTCTTTTCGTCACATGTGTGGTCCCTCTGTGTTCCGCCTCTGCGGAGCCGGATTGGTGGATTACCCGCAATGTCCTGGTGACCAATGGGGTTGCCAACGACTATGCCCCGGTTCTGCAGGGGCAGATCAGGTGGCTGGCCACCAACGCCTGTCGTGAATTGGAGGCGAAATTGCCGGGAGGCGCAGGGAGTGAAGTCCGTGCGTCGGTTGCGCTGCCGGTCGAAACCCCGCAAGCTCCCGTCAATATCGGCCAGATGAAGCAGGCCAGCGTCGCCATACTTGGGCGCCTGATTACGGAAGGCGTGATCGCGGGGTATCCCTGGGGAGGCGGGGAGGCCGATGATTATTTCCCGGTGAATATCGGACAGGCCAAGCAGGTATTCAGTTTTGTGCTGGGTCCGGCGGAGCTTGATTCGGATGGAGATGGAATTCCCGATTGGCTGGAACGTGATCTGGGGCTGGATCCTGATTGTCCGCTGGACGGGTTGTCCGATGCGGATGATGACGGGCTGTCCCTGGCGGATGAGCTCGGGATTGGCTCCAATCCCGGAATCGGGGATTCCGACGGGGATGGGATGGGGGATGGCGCTGAGCTGATCAACGGGTTTTCGCCGACGAACACGGACTCGTTGGCGCGGCTTCCCTTTGTTGAACCATTCGAACCGCCCGGTATCACCAACGGGGTGCTCGCCGGACAGGGACGATGGCGGCAAGGAACCGGCGCGGTGGCGCAGGTGGCCGGAGCCCCGGTGATTTCCGGCCTGCAGTCCCTGTGCCTGCGGGCAACGACCAATGATGGCCCTTCGGTTTCCCATCCGCTGGCGGCTCACGGGGCGGGATCGGTGTGGATTGACTACCTGTGTATTCCGGTATGGCGCATGGCTTCGGCGCCTGAGGGAGTCGCGACGGGATGTGGCTCGGCGTATTATGTCAACCGCATGGGCCAGGTAGTGGTGTTCGACAGGCGCTGGCCCCCGGGTGAATGGGTTACCCTGACCAACACCCCACCGCTCCAGGCGGGGGCAACGGCACGCTTCACGCTTCAACAGGATTACCTTGGCCAACGCTGGGGGCTCTGGCTGAACGGAACGAATCTCATTGCGGGGCTGCCGTTCGCTACCCACGTTCACGAGCTCGCCAGAATCCGGTTCGCCGGCGCCTACTACTCGGATACGGTGCTGGACCAGGTCGCGGTCACCACGAATGCCCCGTCCGGACTTGTCCCGGATTCCGATGGCGACGGCCTGCCCGATGACTGGGAACGGATGCATGGCCTTGATCCCTATGATCCGACCGATTCTGATCGTGACCACGATGGTCTCGCCAGTCGCGAGGAATACCAGCATGGGCTTGATCCGCGGAATCCCGACACCGATCATGATGGCTGGAATGATGGGGCCGAATTAGCACTTGGAACCTCGCCTACCCAGGCGGATTTCGCGGTGACGGCGGTCATTCCCTTCCTTGAGCCTTTTGAAATGCCGGGCATCGCCCCGGGCGAGTTGCGCGGGCAAAACCGCTGGCAGGCGAGTTTGACCAATTGGGCGTTTGTCCAATCCGGGAATCACATCGAAGGCAGTCAGGCGGTTCAGCTCATGCCGGACGGGGATGGGCAGGGTGTTCTCTCGCAGACGATCAAGGGAGTGCAGGACGCTCTTGTCTGGAGTGATCTCCGGGCGATTCCCGTTCGGCGTCTAGCCGCAGGCCGTCCGGTGCTTCATCCGGCGACAACGGCATCGTTCTTTATCGATGCCGCCGGATATCCGGTGGTGGCGAGTGGCACCAATTGGATCACCTTGACCAATGCACCGGTGATTGCTGGCACCAACTGGAGTCGGATCACGATTGTTCAGGATTTCTCGAATCAAGTGTGGAGCCTGTATTATGAGGGAGCCCCCCTTGCCCGCGGTTTGAAGTTTGCGCATGGCCTGACCCAATTCACGGGGTTGCGCGTTTCAGGCGGTCACGGTTCCACCTTCCTGGATGATGTCCGGGTGGCAACGAATGCGCCTGGTGACATTGACACAGATGGCGATGGCCTGCCGAATGACTGGGAATTGGCCCATGGTTTGAACCCGGATGAGGCGTCAGATGCGGCTGATCCCGACCAGGATGGCCTCTCCAATCCGGAGGAATATCGTCTGGGGCTTGATCCGCAGGACCCCGATACCGATGGCGATGGCATGTCCGATGGAGCCGAACTCGCACGCGGGTATTCTCCGACCCATCCCGGCGTGTTCTTGCCCCTGCCGTTTTCTGAATCATTTGAATTGCCTGCGGTCACGAATGGAGGACTTGCCGGGCAGAATGGGTGGACGGTGGTGTCATCCAACAACTCGGCCCTGGTTTGGACGAATTGGGTTTCTTCAGGTGTCCAGTCGCTCTTGTTTGGCGGCGCAACGTCCGACGTTGCTGTTCTTCATCCCGTTGCGGCCCTGGGGAAAACAGTGGTCTGGACCGATTTGCGGTGTATCCCGGTGTTCCGGAATGACCCCGAGAGCCCGCTCCTGGGCGGGGCGTCCACAATCGGGTTCCATGTCAATGACTCCGGTCACGTGGTGGTCAGGGATGGCGCTGACTGGGTATCCCTTACCAATCATCTCCCGCTCACGACAAATACCTGGGTGCGGTTCACCACCTGCCAGGATTTCAATAACCAGGTATGGAGTCTTGCCTTGGATGGGAAGCCGCTTGCGACCGGATTGGGCTTTGCCCGGTCGGCACTGGACTATTCAGGTTTTCTGGTAAAAGGATCGCCAAACCGCGCCGCCTTTTTGGATGCCATCACGGTCTCAACCAATCCGCCTCCCGACATTGATGCCGATGGCGATGGCATGCCGGATGACTGGGAACTCGTCCATGGACTGGATCCTGACCATCCCCATGATAATTCTGATTCGGATCACGATGGACTTTCCGACAGGGAGGAGTACTTGCTCGGAACGGATCCCCGCGTGGCCGACAGCGATGGGGATGGCATGGGGGATCAGGCGGAATGCCTGATGGGCGCCTCGGCGGTCCTGTCGAACAGTTATTTCCGGCTTCCCTTCGTGGAGGGGTTTGAGTTGCCCGGGGTGACGAATGGTGCGCTGGGTGGACAACGGGGCTGGGTGGCGGGGGGATCGGCGCTGGTTCAAACCCAGGTGGTTTGGAATGGGGATCGGGCTCTGGACGTCGCGGCAACCTCCAGTGTTTCCCATGGGGTGGCCGCCGCTGGGGCGTCTGTCGTTTGGCTGGATGTCCAGGCCAGGCCCGTGTTCCGCCTTCAGGAAGATCCACCGGTGATTCATTCCAATGCCGCCTCGGCGTTCTTTTTCGATGCGGGGGGCCGGGTTTCAGTCTGTACGGATATTGAGAATCGCCAATATTGGCAGGCTTTAGCAACGCATCAGGGGGTATCCACTTCGCAATGGATCCGGCTAACGGTCAGGCAGGATTACGCGACGCAACGCTGGGCGATCTGGCTGGATGGCGTCAAGGTGGCAGATGGGCTTGCCTTTGCCAATCCGGTTGCGGAATTCTCCGAGTTCAGGATGGGCGGGCCGGCGTTTTCATCGGCACACCTTGATGATCTGGTGGTCAGCACAAACGAACCCGCCGGGCTGGATAATGATGGCGATGGCTTGCCCAACAGCTGGGAGCTGGCGCTTGGAATCGATCCCGACGCAGCGGACGCTTCAGCCGATCCCGATCTCGACGGCTTGACCAACCTGGAGGAGTACCAGGCCGGGCTCGATCCGCTTGATCCTGATGTTGACCAGGACGGGCTCGTGGATGGCCACGATGGAGTCATGCCCATCGGCCTGTTCCCGGCAGGGGTTGATCAGGACGGGGATGGATATGCCGATGGAGAGCTTGATTACGGCTGTGACCCCCTGCGGGATGACACCGATGGCGACGGGCTTGCGGATGGAATCGAAGTTGCCGCCGGACTTAACCCGGGCGAGATGACTCTGGGGCAGGGGCTGGTCGCCTGGTACCGGTTCGATGAGACCAACGGGACAGGCATCGCTGACAGTTCGGGGAACGGTCATGATGGCAGCTGGGTTGGCACCGGCACCCCTTCCGGGCTCCCAGGCCCCCTGGGGCGCGCACTGGAATTTGACGGGCTGACCAATGGGGTTGTCGTTCCCGGTCTTCCGGTGATAGCTGCCAGCATGTCCCTGACCGCCTGGGTGTGCCAGGAAGCGGCCGTCACCAATCCGGTGCAGGTTATTGCCGCGCGGGACGGGGGCTTCAGCCTGGTTCTTAATCAGCGGCACCCGGAATTACACATCGAGGGAGCGGAGCCGGTTACGCTGGTTTCCACCTCCACAATCCCGGCCTCCGCCTGGACTCATCTGGGTGTCGTGGTGGGTGAAAGCACTATAGCCCTCTCGGTTAATGGATCCCTTGTCGCCTCAACCAACTGGTCCGGGCTGCTGCCGCCTGTCGCGGCACCCTTGGGGATTGGGTTCAATGCCAGCTCGTCCAACGATTGGTTTGCAGAAGGCCTTGACGATGTCCGCCTCTACTCGAGGGCGCTTCGTTCGGGCGAACTTCAGGAGCTCTATCGTCTTGGCGCTGATCCCGATGGCGATGGCCTGTCGGTCGGAACGTCATCCTCAACCCCCGCCGCATTCATCGGATCCATGGCCCGCGACCTTGATGGCGATGGTGTGCTCACCACCGCTGATCGCGACCGGCTGGCCTCGCTTGCCGCGGAAATGAGCGGGAACGTGACCCGCTTGTATTATGATGAGGAAGGCAACCTGATCCGGAAAGTGGACGCGCTGGGACATGAAACGGCGATGACGTATGACGGCAATAACCGGCCGCTCACCGTGACGGATGCCAACCACCACACCACCCTAAATGAAATCAACGCCCTGGGCGCCGTGGCGGTCGCCACCGATGCGCTCGGGAACCACTCCCGGTTTGACTATAACGCCTTTGGCGAAGTCACCAATGTGACGGATGCGACGGGGCATAAAACCCGCATGGAATACAATTCTGCCGGGC
>JAABPW010000077.1 GCA_011391785.1 Verrucomicrobiota bacterium | reverse complement strand
TGCTTTTCCGGCTGGCTTTTCTCGCCGCACTGGGACTGACGGCCGGGTGCCTGCTGTCCATGCCGGTTGCCGTTTTTGTTGCTTTTTTCATCATGGTGGTGCTGGCCTCATCCGGTTATGTCCAAACCGTGGCCAAAAGCGGGGAGTTCTTTGTGCCTCACGAATCCGGCGAGATCGTACCCTCCTCTTTGGACAAGGCGATACTGAGCATGTTCCGAGCCATGAATGGTGTTACACAGCCGCTTCTGGAACTTGACCCCGTCCCGCGCCTCACTGAGGGCAGGAGACTGGGCTGGGGTCTGACCGCACAGGCGGCCGGGTGGCTTGTCGGTTTTTACACAAGCCTCACGGCCCTGATCGGGATCGCCCTTTTCAACCGGCGGGAATTGGGATAAATCCCCCCTCACCCTGCCCCTCTCCCGTAAACGGGTGAGGGAAAAGACAACGCGACCCCTCTCCCGTTTACGGGAGAGGGCTGGGGTGAGGGGAAGCCCGGATCCCTTTAGAGATCCAGGTTCTCAAGCGTCATCGTCGCCGCATTGATCCGGCGATAATAACAATTCCGCGGCTGCCCCTGGCAATTCTTCGTGTGGCAAATCCCACCCCGGCGCGGACGTACCGTGTAGACCAGCGAATTCTGCTCGCAATTCACAAAGGCATCCACCAGCTGATAAGTCTCGCCCGAAGTCTTGCCCTTTTCCCAAAGCTCGTTTCGGGATGTGCTCCACAGTACGACCGTGCCGGATTCCAGGGTTTTCTTCATCGCGATCTCATTGGTGTAGGCCACCAGGATCACCTCGTGGGTATCTGCATTCTGAATCGCAACCGGAATGACATCCGGACACACTTTCGCCACTTTGGCGATCTTGCTGAAATCAAGGGTCAGCCTGGTACCTTCTTCAAGTTCTTTCATAATCCACTCCTCATCGATTGACACGGCCAGCGTATTGCCAGGCTGATTTAAAGGCGGAGATGCTAGAATACGGACTGAACACCGTCAACGCTATTCAACAATCAAGGGGCGGAGGGCACCCCCTATTTCCGGTAATCAGCGCGGGCTGGTTAAAAAAACCGGAGATGCACTCAATGAAATGTTGTGATAAGATAATCGCGTGAATTCAATCACTCAAAAAGACATTGTAGGCGCGCTTCTGGCGATGGACAGGAAGTCTTTATGGGAAAAGCTTTATATCGCTGGAGAAAGCCTGTCACCACTTGAGCTGGCAGAGAAGATTATGGCGCCAGCCATGGAAGAGATCGGAAACGGCTGGGAAACGGGGCGATTTGCACTGGCACAGGTGTACATGGCTGGCCGAATTGCCGAGGAGGTCATGGATAAACTCCTGCCGCCCGGCGGGCCACCCCGGAAGGACCAACCCCGCATGGCCATTGCCACGCTCGAAGATTACCACCTGCTGGGGCGGCGAATGGTGTGGTCCGTCATCCGCTCGGGCGGCTATCTCCTCGAGGACTACCAGCGAGTAAGCGTCGATGAAGTAGTGGAGTTTGTGGAACGGGACCGGATTGAGGTTTTGCTGCTGTCTACCCTCATGTTGCCTGCCGCATTGCGGGTCAGCGCGGTCCGTGAAAAATTGAACCGGCGTGGATTAAACATCAAACTGGTGGTCGGTGGCGCACCATTTCGTTATGACCGGGACTTGTGGCGATCCGTAGGCGCAGATGCAACGGGCTACGACGCCTCTGCGGCACTGGCAATCGTTAAACAATGGGCGGGAGATCCGGCATGACCGCCATGACTTCATTACAGCGGGTCTTGACGACGTTAGGCCATCAGGAGCCGGACCGTGTTCCTTTCTTCCTCCTGGTCACCATGCATGGCGCCCGTGAACTCGGCCTGTCGATGTCGGAGTATTTTTCCCGTGGCGACCATGTTGCCGAAGGCCAGTTGCGGATGCGTGCCCGTTACGGACATGATTGCCTCTACACTTTTTTCTATGCCTCTCTGGAAACAGAAGCTTGGGGAATGAAGACACTTTTCCGTGATGACGGACCAGCTAATGCGGGCGCACCTCTTGTCCAGCGTCGGGGCGACATCATGCGCCTGACCCCACCTGACGTGTCACGCGCCCCCGCCTTGAAAAAAGTTTTGGACGCGACATCCATCATGAAACAAAAAGTCGGAGACGAGGCGCCCATTATCGGAGTGGTGATGTCGCCGTTTTCCCTGCCGGTCATGCAACTCGGATTTGAGAACTACCTTAATTTGCTTTTGGAAGGCGATCCCGCAGAATTAGACCATTTGCTCAGAATTAACGAAGAATTCTGTGTTGCATGGGCAAATGCCCAGGTTCAGGCCGGTGCTACGGCAATCTGTTATTTCGACCCTATTTCGTCCACCAGCATGGTGTCAGCCGATCTCTACAAGCGACATGGTCTTGTCGTTGCCCGACGAACCCTGGCTCGCATTCAGGCACCAGCCGCGGTCCATCTGGCTTCCGGACGCTGCATCGAACGTCTTGACGACCTGGCGTTGTCCGGAGCAGCAGTGGTCGGAGTCAGCACGGATGAAGACCTTGCGGAACTGAAACGCAAGGCGGCCGGAAAATTAACGATTCTGGGCAATCTCAACGGCATTGAAATGTGTCGCTGGACGCCCGCCGAGGCGGAAGCGGCAGTCAAGCAGGCGATTCAGCATGCCGGTCCCGGTGGCGGATTTATCCTCTCGGATAACCATGGCGAGATTCCCTTTCAGGTAAGTGAGGACACCTTGCAGGCGGTGGCGGATGCCGTGCGCCGCTGGGGTCGATATCCTCTGGATTGGACCTGCCATGCCCCCTGAGCGTCTTTGTCTGGCCCTGTGCGACCGCTACCGTCGTGAAGCCGAAGCCGTTCTGGCATTGCCGGAATTCGACGATGTGATGGCGCTTTTTATTGTCTCCCACTGCGGAGGTGAAGCCTGGCCCACCAATCCGGATGTCTCCATCCCCTGGCCGTCTGACATTCCCGAATCCGCGCGCCGCCGGATCCAGTGCGCGAAAAAGATTCTTGCTTCAAACAGCACGGGCACAAGCCTGGACATGGACTATTGCTTCGATTGGTTTGCCGGCCGTGATCTGGTGCGGAATTATATTCAACAGGGCGCCCACTTGCTCACCCCGGGCTGGCTGGAAAGCTGGCCACAAATGCTTGAACGTCAAGGATTCACACGGGAAACGGCAAGGTCATTCTATGCGGATTCGGTTTCGCGACTGGTGCTGCTGGACACCGGAGTGGATATTGCGGCAGGAGAAAAGCTGCGTGCCTTCGCCGACTATGTTGACCGGCCATGGGAACTCCTGCCAATCGGACTGGATTGCTTCAAGACCAACCTGCGCTGCCTGGTCCTGGAATGGCGCGGGCAAAGTCAAACGGAACGACACGCCAACGTAGTGGCCCGACAACAGAAAACTCTCGCAGACTATGAGATGATATGCGACCTGACAGGGCGGCTTGCCGTCTTGAACAAGGAAGCACGGGTTGTGGACCAAATTATGGATCTTGCAGGCATGCTTTTCGCCCCGCAACGGACCGTTTTCTTTCCCATCCATTCCAGTCATGTCGGGCCTCCGCTGGTGCGTGGGGAATCCGGCGAGAATCGGCCCGCCTCTGCCATAGCGGCCTGTTCCGCAAAAACCGAGGACTGCGCTTGGGATGACGCGACAGAGGGTTTCTCCCTGCGTTTCGGTCCGGCGTCAGATCCGCTGGGTCTAATGGAAGTGAGCCATCTGGCCTGCCCCCAATATCGCGAACATTATTTAATGATCGCGGAAACCATCGGACGGGTCTGCAGCCTGGCACTCAGCAATGCCAGGCTGTTGGCCCGCATTCAGAAAACACAGGAATCCGAACTAAACCTCAGGATGATCGAAAGCCTGCGCGGGGTCGCTGGCGGCGTGGCCCACCAGCTCAACAACATCCTGCAAATTATTGCCAGCAATGCGGAGCTCGGCCTTATGGATTCAGGGGAATATCCTGCCCTTCGTAAGGCGTTTGAAGAAATCCAGGCGGCGTCCCTCGACGCCACCCATATTGGCCGACTGATGTGGCTTTATACCGGCCATATGCCACAGGCCCATACGGCTTCGGATCTGGGCGTGATTACGCAAAATGTGGTCGACCGGAAACATCCAGCCACTCCTGCCGGCATCAGCATCGAGATGGAATTCGAGAAAGTCCCTTTGCCTGTGGCGGTCGAGCCCAAATGGCTGGATGATCTTGTTGATGAATTACTGTCCAATGCAACGGAAGCCATTGGTGAAGAACCAGGCCGAATCACACTCCGGACAGGGATCCGGCAGGTTACACAGGCTCAAATCGAAGCCTCGGTATTTCATGAACATCAGGCTCACGGCACCTATGCCTTCCTGTCGGTGACGGATACGGGATGCGGCATGAATGAGGCCACACGAAGGCGTATGTTTGAGCCATTTTTCACCACTCGTTTCATGGGGCGCGGCTTGGGGCTAGCGATGGTACTTGGCGTAATGCGGGTGGCAGGGGGCCTGATCGAAGTCCAAAGCCTCCCCGGCCAAGGAACGACCGTTACCTGTCTGTTCCCAACCCCTGCTTGATAATTTAAATTTACCACCCCCCCTCCTGCGGCTATAGTCCGCGTTCATTTTAAGGATGTCCCCATGATTATCAATGTTGCGATGCTTCTTGTCAGCCTGGTCATGATTTTGGCTGCGGCGGTGGTGTTCACCAATGGAATTGAAATCCTGGGGCACAGGCTGAAACTGCACCAGGGGGTGGTCGGAAGCATCCTGGCCGCAGTGGGAACCGCCCTTCCGGAAACAGTCATTCCGGTTATTGCCATCCTCTTTTTCCATAGTGCCGAAGCCCATCAGGTCGGCATTGGCGCCATCGCCGGAGCTCCCTTCATGCTCGGCACCCTGGCCTTTTTCATCACCGGACTTGCGGTAATGATCTACGCCGCCTCCGGACGGCGAACCCGCGCCATCCACACCGACTTGCCCACCCTGTCCCGGGACCTCACGTTTTTCCTGGTGCTCTACGGTATCGCGATCCTCACGTCCTTTGTCCACGACTTCCCCCTCATCAAGACTACGCTGGCAATCGGGATGGTTCTGGGGTATGGCGTTTATATCTGGATGACCATCGGATCCGACGGCCAGGCGATTGAGGACGTCGAGATCCTGCACTTCAATAAGTATCTTTTCCTGCCTGAAACCCGCCCGGTAATCATCATCCAGATCATCGCGGCACTCGGACTGATGATCTGGGGAGCCCACCTCTTCGTGGGCTACACCAGCGCCGTCTCGCTTAAGCTTGGAATCCCGGCGATGATCCTGTCCATCATCATCACGCCCATCGCCACGGAGCTTCCCGAGAAATGCAATTCCGTGATCTGGATTGGCAAGCGGAAGGATATCCTGGCGATGGGTAACATCACCGGAGCCATGGTGTTCCAGAGCAGTTTCCCGGTAGCCTTCGGCATGGCCTTCACACCCTGGGATCTCACGGGAATCCCGATGGTGTCGGCCCTTCTGGCCTTCGGCTCTGCCGGGCTCGTCCTGGCCTGGGTCCGGGTGAAGAAAACCCTCAACCCCTACATTCTCATGGCAGGCGGCCTGTTCTACCTGACATTTATCGGCTACCTGATGCTCCGCAAGTAGAAGGACCAGG
>JAABPW010000076.1 GCA_011391785.1 Verrucomicrobiota bacterium | reverse complement strand
AGGAATCGTGAATCCTCCATTCACCCGCGTTTTCCGCGTGCTTCGGCGGTTCCGTCTTTCCTGGTGCGGCATTCTGCTCCTTGGCCAATCGGCTTTTGCACTGGGCCCGCACGAGATCCTCCTGCTGGCCAACCGCAATTCCCCGCGCTCGATGGAACTGGCCCGTGATTACGCCGCACTCCGGCATGTCCCCATCCCGAACATCGTGGCCCTCGACCTTCCGGATCCCTGCCCCCTCGAAATCTCACCCGATGAATTCACCCGCCGGATCATGGACCCCGCCCTGCGCCAGTCCCGGGAAAGGGGCCTGGAGAACCATATCCTCGCCTGGGTCTATTCAGTGGACTTCCCCATCCGCATCACCGCATCACCGCCCCTCTCCATTCAAGGCATCACCTTTCTCCGGGGCCATCTCCCCGGAAAGGAAGCCGGCGAAAAAGGCGCGGCCTACGCCTCCCCCCTCTTTGCCGGGCCTGACGCTCCCACGGCAACCGGATTTCCCTCCCAGTCCCTCGATGTCCAGCGCGCCTGGATCGGAAAAGACATTCCGATCCCCAGCATGATGCTCGGGTTCATGGGACCCCATGGCAATACCCGCGAGGAAATCATGGCCTGCCTGAAAAACGGTGCCCGCGCCGATTCGACCCGGCCGGATGGCCTGGTCTGTTTGGTGACCAACACCGATGTGCGCTCCCTCTGCCGCCAGTGGGAATTCGCCCCCGCGGCCCGCGAACTTGAAGCCCTGGGAGTGCGCACCGTGATCACCAATGCTTTCCCGAAATCGGGGTCAATCCGGCCGGACGGATCAAACGGATTGATCGGCCTCATGGGGGGGGCCGCGGACATTCCGGAACTCTCAAAAGGACCGTTCCCGTTCCGGCCAGGGGCCGTGGCTGACCACCTGACCAGCTTTGGCGCCGCGTTTGAGCATGACGACCAGACCAAGATCTCCGCATGGATCAAGGCCGGGGCTACCGCTGCGGCGGGAACCGTGACCGAGCCGCTGTCCATCTGGGCGAAATTCCCGAATGCCCGCGTCTTTGTTCATCCTGTGGCCGGCTGCACCCTGCTGGAAAGCTATTACCAGGCCATCCGCTGGCCGCTCCAGATCCTGATCATCGGCGATCCCCTGTCCTCGCCCTGGGCGCCACGCTCCACCATTTCGCTGGAGGGATTGCCCGGAGGGCTCCTGAGCGAACGCCGGACCATCACCGCCTCCGTCCGGGTGCGCGATCATGAATTCTACAACCGTTTCCTGTTCCTGCTGGACGGCAGGACGTTTCAAGCCGCCGGAAAAACCGCGGAGGTCACCCTCGACCCGGCCACCCTGAAACCCGGCCGCCATCAATTACGGGTTGTAGCAACCACGGTCGGTTCGGTACGATCCCAGATATTTGCAGAGGCGGAATTCGAGGTGAAGTAAACTCATGCTGAAATGTGTTTTTTTTGACCGCGATGGCATCGTGAACCAGTCCCCGGGACCGGGGTATGTTGAACGCTGGGAGGATTTCCATCTCCTGCCCGAGTTCGTTGAGACCCTGCGTATTGTCACGGAACGGGGGTATGCGGCGGCCGTCATCACCAACCAGCGCGGCGTGGCGCTGGGCTGCATGACGGCGGCGACCGTTGAGGACATGCACCGGCGCCTGCAAACCCTGCTGAAGGAACAACACGGGCTCTCCTTGCTGGATATCCTCTATTGTCCCCATGACCGGGGAACCTGTGACTGCCGGAAGCCCAAGCCCGGCATGATCCTGGAAGCAGCCCGGCGCCACGGGATCGACCTGTCACAGTCCTGGATGATCGGGGATTCACCCAAGGATGCCGAGGCGGGGAAAGCCGCCGGTTGCCGCACCATCCTGGTTGGGGACAAGGCCAAGCCCGGTTTGGCTGATTTCATTTTTTCAAGCATGGGCGAACTGCGCTCTGGGATTGCGCAAATCCTCAACTCAAAGTAATGTGGTGTGCTAATCAATGATTTTTTCGGGGGTACCATGAAACTGTTTGTACCGGGACGGATTTGTCTTTTCGGCGAGCATACTGACTGGGCAGGAAGCTACCGGCGCATCAACGGCGAGCTGGAGAAAGGCTACAGCATCATTACCGGGACCAACCAGGGTATCCATGCCGAGGTCAAGCCGCACCCCAACAAACTCATTGTCCGGACCACCCTGAGCGACGGAACCCCCTTCGGCCCCTATGAGATCCCCATGGATCGCGACTCCCTGCTGGCTGAGGCACAGAAGGGCGGCTTCTTCAGCTATGCCGCCGGCGTCGCCTATCAGGTGCTGACCCACTATCGCGTACGGGGTTTGGAACTGAACAACACCCTGACGGATCTGCCGATCAAGAAGGGGTTATCCTCTAGCGCGGCGGTCTGCGTCCTCGTAGCCCGGGCCTTTAACCGGATCTATGACCTCAAGATGACGGTTCGTGGCGAAATGGAATTCGCCTACATGGGTGAAATCACCACGCCCTCCCGCTGCGGCCGCATGGACCAAGGTTGCGCCTATGGAAACAGGCCGATCATGATGACCTTCGACGGAGACCGGATTGACGTCGAGGAACTCACCTTCCCGAAGGATCTCCACTTCGTCATCGTGGATCTGCACGCCGGGAAGGACACCCGCGAAATCCTCAACCACCTGAACCACTGCTACCCCTTTGCCGACAACGAGATCCGCAAAGGAGTACAGCAATACCTCGGCCCCATCAGTGCCGACATCACCCAGCGGGCCGCCCAGGCGCTCCAGAAAGGCGATGCGGAACGGATCGGTGAATTGATGCGTGAAGCCCAGTCCGGATTCGACCGGTACTGCACGCCCGCCTGCCCCTCCCAGCTCACCTCGCCCGTCCTTCACAAACTCCTGAACTACGGGCCGCTACAGCCCCTTATCCTGGGAGGCAAGGGAGTCGGCTCGCAGGGCGATGGCTCGGCCCAGTTCATCGTCAAGGATGCCGCGGCACAGGAACAGGTGATCCGCATCATCGAGCAGGATCTGAAAATGAGTGCCTTGCGACTGGTGCTCCAGGCCGGTCGCCGCCTGCGCAAGGCCGTCATCCCCGCAGCGGGATTCGGTACCCGGCTCTTTCCCGCCACCAAGGCCTTGAAAAAGGAACTCTTCCCCATCATGGACCGCCAGGGGCGGATGAAACCCGCCATCCAGATCATTGTCGAGGAAGCCGTCGAGGCGGGCGTCGAGGAAGTCGGTCTCATTGTGCAAACCAACGACAAGGAAGTCTTCGAGGATTTCTTCCATTCGCCCCCCCCCATCGAGAACTTCAACAAGCTATCCCGGGAAAACCAGGACTATTCCAATTACCTCCTGGATGTGGGCCGCCGCGTCAGGCTATTGACACAGGACACCCAGGAGGGCTTCGGACACGCCGTGTACTGCTCACGGGATTTTGTGCGGGAGGAACCGTTCCTGCTGATGCTGGGCGACCACCTGTATGCGTCCACGATCGAGAAATCCTGCGTCAGGCAGCTGATGGACGTGTATGAAAAAACTGGCATGAGCGTGGTGGGGCTCAAGCCCATGCCCGCCGACCAGGTCCGGCATTTCGGCTGCGTCACCGGCATGTGGCAGACCCCGGGGGAAATCCTCAACATCACTGAGTTCGTCGAAAAGCCTGATGCCGAATTCGCCAGGACGCACCTCCAGGTGGACGGCCTGGCCCCGGACACCTTCCTGACCGTCTTCGGCATCTATATCATCAAGCCGCAGATCTTCCAGCTGCTCGAGGAGAATATCCGGAGCAATATCCGGGAGCGCGGCGAATTCCAGCTGACCTCCTGCCTCGATGAACTCCGCAAGCTGGACGGATTCGTCGGCTGCATGGTGCAGGGCCGGCGTTTCGACATCGGGCTTCCTGATGTCTACCGACAGACCATGATCGACTTCCCCAACGCATGAATGCGGTCCTATTCGACATTGACGGCACCCTCCTCGACATGCGGGGAGTGGGCCGGCAATCGTTTGTGAGGGCCCTTGAATCTACCTTCGGGTTCAAGGACGACCTACCCTACATCAATTTCGCAGGCAACACCGACCTGAATGTTCTCCAACAGGTAATGGCGCACCACGGCCGGAAACTCTCGGAAGACGACTGCACGCGCTTCCACGAGCAACTGCCTCTCGAACTGGCTGCGGCCTCCCACAAAGCCGAACTCATCCTGTATCCAGGAGTGCGGGACCTACTCGAGAAGCTGTCGGCCACCCCCGGCCTCATCCTGGGACTCGTGACGGGCAACGTGGAGGCCTGTGCCTGGATCAAGCTCCAGCAGTTCAACCTTCACAACCATTTCGTGCTGGGCGCCTTCGGGGATGAGCACGCCGACCGGAACAATATCGCCGCCCTGGCACTGGAGCGGGTGAGGACCCGGCTCAAGCCCGGACAAGCGCTCGATGCCTGCTTTCTTGTCGGCGACACACCCAACGACATCGCCGCCGCACACAGCATCGGCGCCGTCTCCGTGGCCGTGGCCACCGGAAAATTCACCACGGAAGCCCTGAAAGCCGCCGGGGCCGACGTTGTCCTGCCGGATCTTTCGGATGTCCCCTGCGTAATGGAACTGTTCACGTCGTCATAATTAACCTTGGAGGTTATAATGAGACCATGGCGTACCTGTGTTTTCGTCAGCGTAATCCTTACCCTTGCCATGACACCCCTCCTCCCCGCCCAAGGCCCCGATCGCCGACCCGGGGGTGGCCGATTGAGTCTGGAACGGTACCGCACACTTCTCGAGGAGGCCAAGGCGAAGGGGGTTGACACCCGCGAAGCCGAAGCCCTGGCGGAGCAATCGACCACCGCTATCCGGAGCCGGGACCGGGAAAAGGCCGACCAACTGATGAGGGCGGCAATCCAGAAACTTGAAACCGTTGGCCGGACACCTGCCCCGGCCCGCCAGACTACACGTCCCTCACGTGAAGCCGCCGCACCTCTTCGTGACTCGTCAGGAGGCCATGCCCCGGTATTCCTTCTCGCATTCACCCATCACTACAATGGCCCGGGGGGCTACTATCCCGCCGCCCAGGAAGTCCGGAGCATGGGTGAATTCTTCATCAAGGCCGGTATCCCAGGCACCCTTTTCTTCGACGGCATCCTCGTGGAGCGACTCCAGAAGGAAGACCCAACCGTGATCCGGCAAGTGCGCGAGTGGAATCTTCCGCTCGGCTATCACGGCGAGGAAACCCACGGCCCTTACCCAGTAGCCTCGGAACTCCTTGGTGAGGTCTACACGTTGCCTGAGGCGCGGGGCTACAAAGGGCCCTGGTCGCTCACGACCGGCAAGGACTGGTCGACAGCCGTTCGCCTCGTGGAGGAACGCTATTCCCATACCCGGCCCTACCGTATCGATGCAAACACACGAATGATCGACCGCAGCACCCCTGTCGCGACTGACCTCTCCGGCATCGGGGGACTTAAGCTGGTCCAGCGGGCCTTTGGCCGGGATGTCGCGATGATGACCAGCCATGCCCTCGAAAGCGCTCCGGAAGGGTATGCCTTCCGCCGGATGAGTCAGTTCGGCCTCGATCAGCCGGCCGTCCCTGTGGCACTCCACGCCCTCAAGATTTTCCGCATCTCCGAGGTCGCCGACCGCGTCATGGCCATTGCCGGCAAAAATGAAAGCATTTTCTGGTACATGGG
>JAABPW010000075.1 GCA_011391785.1 Verrucomicrobiota bacterium | reverse complement strand
ACTCGCCGGCACGATCAGCTACACGGGGTCAACAGCGATTAACGACGGGACGCTGACGATTGACACTTCCGGGAGCCAGACCTTGAGCGGCGATATCAGCGGCAGTGGCGCCCTTGTCAAGAACGGGATCGGCACGCTGACACTTGGTGGGAGCAACACCTACAGCGGGGATACGACCGTGAATGATGGGACCTTGATCGTCGGCAACGGCAAGTTACCCTCCAGCACCAGCCTGCGGATTGCTGCTTCCGGAATGGTCGACCTGGCGGGAAGCAATACGGTTCGCAGGTTGTATATTGGCGGGGCGGGGGTGGTTCGCGGCGTGTGGGGCTCGGAGAGTTCCGGCGCGGCGAACACCGACAGCCATTTCTCGGGCACCGGTACCCTGACGGTCACCGAATCGGGTGAGAATATTAAAGGAACCCTGCTCATTATCCAATAGGGTTGCCTCCTGGCAGGTATGGGGTCAGTTACAGGGGGGGGCGTCCCCGTGGCCTTGTGCCACGGGTAGCAAGAATGTTCGGTTCCCGCCACGCAAGGTGGCGGGGCACCCCCGATAACTGACCCATGGATATCCCTACATCCCGCCGGGCGTCAGGAGGCAGGGATAATGATCGCCCCGAGTTTCGAGAGGTGATCACGCACGGCTTGGGCATCCACGGCGGGAACGGCCTTATCCTGCGAGGCTGCCAGCGCCGCGGTAACACCAGCTGCTTCCCCGGTTTGGTTCAGGTTGACCATGACCCGCACGGCCCCGAACGCCCCGCGATCCGCTGAAATTGCCCTGCCAGCCAGGACAAGGTTGCGCACCTTGTCGTTCACCATCGTGGAAAGCGGGATCTGGTAGAAATCACCGCGCGGCTCCTTGAACTTGAATACGCCGGTTTTGGGGTCGTGGACGTCGACATGATAGGTGCCGTTCGCAATGGCATCCGGGAATCTCCGGCAACTCAGCACGTCCTCCTCCGTGAGCGTGTAGCGCGCCTGGAACGACCGGGTCTCGCGAATTCCGATACTGGAACCGATATCCAGCAGGCAGGGTTTGCTTTTCTTGCCGCCGTACTTGCGCGCGATATCCATGTAGGCGCGGACCTGGCGTCGTCCCTCGATCTCAGCGGCTGACAACTGGTTGGCATCGGCGGCATTCACGTTGAACACATGAGTCATGGCGTACAGCCGGGCCACCTCGGTGCCGGGGATGGCCGCATGCCAGCCCGCATCCTTTGCCAGGTTGAATTCCTGGCGGTGGGCGTCAATAAGTCCGGCAAGGGAGTCAGGCATTCCGGATATTTCGGCACAGGTGGTGGGCGGCTGGTTACCGTCGCGGATGGTGAAAGGAATCCCGGCATCTCGTGCCAGGTCGCCGTCGCCGGTGGCATCAATGAAGACCTTGGCGCGCAGTGCCTGTCGCCCGCTCTTGTTCTCGATGATGACGGCCTTGATGGTTCCGTTTTCCGCCTGTGCGGCGGTGTAGAACGTGTGCAGGTAGGGAGTAATCCGGTTGTCCATCACCAGCTTGTCCAGCTCGATCTTGAGTTCGTCGGTATTGATGATGAATCCCGGTGACCTGGTGCTTTTGGCTGCGGCGTCAATCGCCATGAGCCTGTCGATGACCTGCTTTGTGAGCCCGCCAATGATCGGTTTCTTCTGCAGGTTGCTGTCAAGCTTGTGCCAGATGTTCACGAGAGCCGATGCGGCCACTCCGCCAAAGGCGTTCTGCTTCTCCACCAAGGCGACCTTGGCGCCAAGCTGGGCGGCGCGGACCGCCGCGAAGACGCCGGTGCAGCTGCCGCCGAGCACGCACACGTCGCAGGTCTGCACCACGGGGATTCTCCTGGGTGCCTCCTCAATGGAATCAGTCGCTACTGTTGAAAAAGCCTGTCCCGCAGGCTCGGCTGCCCGCGCCATGAGACTGCTTCCCGCCAACGCCGCCGAACCGCCAATGAACATTCTTCGTGATATCATGGTGTACCTCTCCCGTAAAATAGTCCCTAGTTTGCAACAATGTTGCAAGGGCGCTTTAAAAAGTGGATTGTTGGGTGAAAATATACTGTCTAGGCTGGATCGTGACAAGCATGGATGTTGCCGGAAATCGTTGTTCTGGGGGCGGAATCAGCCTTTTCCCAGGGATTTCGATGCCGCAATCCCTGGTCCGGTCCTTGAAAATCCTGGATGGGCGACAAGCCGAGTGTGTCCAAGAGGAAATAGGGGGGGCGACCCGTTAAGCCTCGTTCTCATCTTCAAACACGGGAAGTGCAAGGTTCCAATAGATGCCGGCCAGACGCAAGGCCAGGATGAGGATGAGGCCTGCCACGGTGGCCACGTGCTGTGAGATCCCAAAGGTGATGCAGCCGACAAACAGCACCGCGCCGCAGAGTGAGGCGGTGGCGTAGATGCGGATTTCGGGGCGGAATACCATGGGGATCTTGCCGATCAGGACATCACGCAGCATGCCGCCGGCGACCCCGGTGACCACCCCAAGCAGAACCGCCACGGGAGCGGAGAAATGCAGCATGACTCCTTTCTGGACGCCGAGCATGGTGAAGAAGGCGAGCGCGAAGGCATCTGCAACCAGGAGCGTGCTTTTGGGAATGGCGCGGAAGAATTCGAAGAAGAAGGTCAGCAACGCCGCCAGGGTGGCGTTGATCAGGTAACTCGGGCTCCTCAGCCAGACCACCGGCAGGTCGCCTGCCAGCAGATCCCGCGTGGTGCCGCCCCCGAAGGCGGTCACCAGCGCCAGGACCAGGACGCCGAACAGGTCGATGCGTTTGCCGCGTGCCGCCAGCACCCCTGTGATGGCGGCGACAAATATGCCGAAGTGCTCAAGCACGGCTTGTGGGTGCGGGTAGGTCATGGCGGTCCAGGCGGTTCCCTTTATTTTCCCAGCGCCACTTCCAGGGCGATCAGGGTGTAGGACGTCACAAGGATGTCGTTGGCTTCCCAGAAGCGGTTGCTCTTGTTGACCCAGTAGCCATGACCGGTCTTGGAGTCCACCTTCTGCAACATGACCAGTTTTTCCACCAGGGCCTTGCGCCAGGAAATCGCATCACGTCCCTTGACCGGGATGGATTCCCGGCCGAAGGTCGCCAGTGATTTGCTGAGCACGTTGTAGAAATAGAAAAGGCCGTCCCCGCCCATGCCGGGATTCTCCTCGAGCGTCCAGTGCTTGGTGGCCCAGTCGAAGGCGGACTGCACGCGCGGGTCGTCCTTTTTGACGTCGGCATAGATCAGGCTCAGCAACCCGGCATAGGTCATGCTGCCGTAGGAGCGGAATACCACGACGCCTTGCTTGTTGGTGGCGGTGCCTGCCTTGCTCTCATCGGGACGGTAGCCGAAACCGCCGGCATTGTCAGGTCCCGACGCCTCCTTGTTCTGGACACGGTCCAGGAACCGCTTGGCGGCTTCCCAGTCCAGATCCACATGCGCCTCCGACTTGGCGCGGAGATCCTCCACTCCCTGGGTGAGCCGCATGGCCTCATAGGCGACCACGGAGTCGCTCAGGTCGGCATAGGCGCGGCCGGTGTCCTTGTCGTAGCCCATGCCGCCATCATACATGTCGCTGCCGAAGTGTTGTCCGGCGGCGACGAACTTGCGCGCCTTGAGTACCACGGGGGTGTACCGGGGGTCGTTCATGAGGTGCAGGGCCACCATGCAGAGCGAGGTGTTGTAGTTGCTGAGCCCGCCGCCCTTCCCGGCCGCCTTCCGGTAGATGCCGCCATCAGGCTGGACGCAACCCATGATGAACTTGGCGGCCTTGGCGGTCACTTCCGCCTTTTTGGGATGATCGCTCAGGATGAAAGCCCACATCGGCAGCGCGGTAAGGGCAGGGAAGCTGCCTTCCGACCAGGATCCGTCTTCCTTCTGCTGCGAGGCCAGCCAGTCGAGCGAGCGGTTGATGGCGGCTTCCGCCTCCTTGACGGTCGAGAGATCCACTTTTCCGGCCACGGACGTTTTGGTCACCAAGGTCCCGGAGGTGGGTTCGAGCACGGGCGCCGCATTCAGGATGCCAGCCAGCAGGCCCACGGAGGACAGGGTTTTTACAAGGCTCAGTTTGTTCATGATGTGATTTCTTCCTTCTTTAACAGATAAGAAACAAGTATATACTGACTTCCATTCCTCTCAACTACATAAACGCTTGAGGCGCCGTGGTGGTTCGGTCTGGAAAAAAGAAGGAACAAGCCGTGAAAGAAAAGTGTAGCGGAAACTGGTCGCCTGGATTGAGTGACGCGGAGAAGGCGACGCTCTTTGCCCTGGCCAAGGACACCCTGAAATGGGGTGTGGGCGGGCAGCGGGGCGATTTCGATTTTTCGCCCTATGCCCTCACGCCGTTATTGAAGACCACGATGGCGACCTTCGTGACCTTGAAAATCCGGGGGGAACTCCGGGGTTGCATAGGCTCCCTGGCGCCCGTGGACCCGCTTTACCGGTCGGTCCATGATAATGCCATCAATGCGGCCCTGCGGGACCCCCGTTTTACCCCGGTGCGTCCGGAGGAACTGGCGAGGATCGAGGTGGATGTCTCCGTACTGAGCCCGATTCGGGATATCGGATCCATTGCCGGGTTCAAGCTCGGCCAGCAGGGGATCATCCTCGAGAAGGGCCGCCACCGCGCCGTCTACCTTCCTGAAGTGGCGACGGAACAGGGCTGGACGGTGGAGGAAACCCTTTCCTCGCTCAGCATGAAGGCCGGGCTTCCGCCCGATGCCTGGCGCGAAGGCGCCCGGTTCAAGGTTTTTGAGAGTGTGGTGATTGAGGATAAGGATTGAGGATAAGGATGAATTATGAGTTATAAAATAAGGTCGCACGGGATTGTTCTGGTTGTTGGTGTTGGTTTGGGGTGCCTGATCGGGCGCCTGCTGGTGAAGGCGCCCGATCAGGAAGCCGGCACGGAGGCGATGCCACCCGTCACGGCAGGTTCCCCCGGGCAGGTTCCCGGGGTGGTGGCAGGGCAGCCGAAGGGTGATAAAACCCCCGGCCAACAGCCAGCCAGGTCCCGGGACGCGGGTAAGGCATCAGGGGCGTCCCTGATTGAATTCCAGGCGGCGTTGGCCAAAACCAAGGTGATGGGGTACTCCTATGACGGCAGTCAGCAGATGGAGACCATGAAGCTGATCGACCAGTTGGAGGGGCCGGATATTCTGGCGGCAGTGAAAAGTGTGCTCAAGGGGACCCGGGGCTGGCAAAGCCAGGTTTATCTTCAGCCGCTTTTCAAGCGGCTCGCCTCACAGGATGTTGCGGTCGCCCTGAAGGAGGCGCAGGCCCTGACGCGACCCCAGGAGCGTGCCTCGGCGATGGCGGGTGTCTTTCATGCATGGGCCGCGAAGGATCCAACGGCCGTGGTGAATTGGCTGAACGCGCAGCCGGCGGGGGCTGAGCGGACCCGGATCCTTCAGGCGGCCGTTCCCGGGCTTGCCGAGGCTGCGCCAGAGGCGGCCTACACGCTGATGCAGGCGCTTTCCCCCCAGACCTTGCGCAACTACGGCTACCTCATCTTTTCCCGCTGGGCCAAGACGGATCCAGTGGGGGCCTTGTCGAAAATGATGGCCACGCCGATGGGGCAGCAGGGCGAGTATTATATTCCCGGCATTATCTCGGAGTGGGCCCAGCGCGACATGAATGCGGCGGATGCCTGGGTGAAGTCATTACCGAAGGGAAAGATCCAGGGCGTTGCCACGCGCGGATTGCTGGCGGCGATCGCCGCCACCGAT
>JAABPW010000074.1 GCA_011391785.1 Verrucomicrobiota bacterium | reverse complement strand
CCTTTCATGCTGATTCCAACGCCGGATTTCGTCAGGATCATCAATAAAATGCCGGATCCGTTCTCCTTGCCGGTTCGTACATTTAGCCGCACCCCGCAGTTCTTTCGTGATATTGAGCGCCGTTATGGAGTGAGGATCCATGGCGTGGTTATCCACTGTGACCCGGGAAAGGGGTTTTGGGTCAGGGACGGAATCTCGGGTGTCTATGTCCGCAGTTACCTTGAGGAACAGACCGAGCCAGGCGATGAAGTGGATGTGTTCGGTTTTATCGCGGGGCGGGGATACTCCGTCATGCTGGAAGACGCTTTGTTTCGTAAAGTCGGCAGGGTGTCACCCCTGAAGCCTGTGCGGCTCGATTCCCCCGCCCAGGCTCCGGCCCATGATGCAGACCTGGTGGAGGTCGAGGGAATCATCAGCGGGCGGCAGCCTGGAATGGGCGAAAGCCGGTGGACGGTTTTCAATGGGACGAACCAGTTTGTGGTTGTGTTGAAGGGGGATGGCGTTGGGGGACAACGAAGGGAGTGGATTGAGGGTAGCGCCGTGAGGGTTGCCGGGATCTGCCAGGTGGAGCCGCCCGAGGATTATGGGCATTCCCCCCAGTCCCGTCCGGCCTCGTTCCAGATCCTCATGCGCTCGCCGGACGATCTGGTGTTGCTCCATCCGGCGCCGTGGTGGACTCCGGCCCATGTCGCCATGGTGATGGCGGGGATCTCGGGAGGGCTGCTTTTGAGTTTGATCGGGGTGGTGTTTGCGGTCCGGCTCCGGCTTCGACGGCAGGCGGAAGAGCGGCGGAAAGCGGAGGGTGAGTTCGCGGCGATGTGGAATGAACGGAACCGGATGGCGCGTGAGATACACGATACCGTCATTCAAACCATCACCGGCCTGGCTTACCAGATTGAAGCGTGCGAATCGGAATCCCTGCCTCTTTCCGAGAGGCCTGTCAATCACCTGGAAATAGCGCGTCGGATGGCTCAGCGCGGACAAGCCGACCTGCGCAATGCCCTGTGGGCCCTCCGCGCCTTGCCGCTGCATGAGCATGATTTTGTGCAGGCCCTCCGGACGGTTTGCTGTCGTCTTGCCGAGGAACGTGGCGTCAAGGCTTCGGTCCAAAGTTCGGGCGTGATCCCGCGACTGCCGGATCACGTTGCGGGTAATCTCCTGCTCTTTGTGCAGGAGGCGATGTTCAACGCGGTCAAGCATGCCAAGTCGTCCAACATCGAGGTCAGCATTGCCGCGCAGAACAGCGGGAAGGAAATTGTCCTTGTCGTGCATGATGATGGGGTGGGGTTCATGCTGGATGCCAGGCCCGGTCCGGCTGAAGGGCACTTCGGGCTGGCAGGCATGCGTGAACGGGTGGAGTGCATCGGTGGAACACTGAAAATCGAGAGTAAGCCTGGCCAGGGCACCTCTGTTCGTGCTGAAGTGCCGCTACGTGATTGAAGAGGAGTCTACCGGGAAAAGGCTCGGCCTGAGAAAGGTAAGGCGGAAAATATGTCAGAGAACCGCATCAGGATACTTCTGGTGGATGACCACGCCGTGATGCGTGCCGGACTCGCCAACATGCTCAACGCCAATCCTGCTTTCCGCGTTATTGCCGAGGCGGGGGATGGGGCAACGGCCATAACCCTTTTCCGCCAGCATCTGCCCGACGTTGTTCTCATGGATGTGATCATGCCGGGGCAGGATGGCATACAGACACTGCACGTTCTTCGCGAACACTTTCCCGCGGCCCGCGTCCTGATGCTGACGTCGTCCGAGATGGAGGATGATATCATCCGTTCCATCAAGGCCGGCGCCTCGGGATACATCACCAAGGCCGCCTTGCCGGCGGAGCTTGCCGCCGCAATCAAGACAATCCATGCAGGAGGGCGGGTAATAGGCCCGGTCATTGAACGCATTCTTGCCCAACAAGCTTGCGGCATCCAGGTTACCCAAAGGGAACTTGAAGTCCTGGCGTTGCTTCGCAAGGGGCTGAGTAACGCGGATATCGGGGAAATGCTGGATATCACGCCGCGCACCGCCAAGGCGCATGTCGCGGCGCTGCTGGTCAAGCTTGAGGCCGCTGACCGCGCGGAGGCGGTTGCCCGTGGCTTCGAGCGCGGCTTGTTGAAGCCGTAGGATCGGCGTCCCACAGGGACGCCCGTGATTCAATTTGAACAGAAGCACACGAAGAACACGAAGGGAAGAGCTGTTTCCTGCCGCCGCCGGCGGCACAAAAACCATTTCTTTGTGGTCTCCGTGTGCTTCTGTTCGGATTCCTGCCTCCGCTCTTAAAGGTGGTTGATGGTCAATACGGCTGCGATTGGTATTGTCCGTTCGGCCAATAGCGGTGTTTGGCTGTATTGTGGTAAAATTTAAAATTTACTATGGAGGAGATAAAGTCATGAAAATGCAAGGAATCCTGTTGGGGGCTGTTTTGTCGATTGGCGTGTTCTGTTTTGCAGGTTTTGCTGAGGCCGAATCGGTTGCCACGAAGCCGGTAAGCCGTATGAAGGAAGGCTGGTGGGCCAAGCGTCACGCGGAGAAGGTTGAGTTGGCGAAGAAGGGAAATGTGGACCTGCTTTTAGTCGGTGATTCCATCACCCACAACTTCGAGAATGCGCGAAACAAGGTGTGGATGAAGTATTATGCGTCCAGGAAGGTGCTGAATCTGGGATTTGGAGCCGACAGGACCGAGCATGTCCTCTGGCGGCTGGACAACGGCGAAATCGACGGCATTTCGCCCAAACTGGCGATCCTCATGATCGGCACCAACAACACCGGACTCCGCAAGGACAAGCCCGAGCTGATCGCCGAGGGCGTCAAAGCCATTTGTAGCAAGCTTCGGACAAAGCTACCCAAAACGAAAATTCTTTTACTGGCAATCTTTCCCAGGTCTCAAAAGACAACTGATGCCCCGAGGGTGAATAATGAGAAGGCAAACAAGCTGATCGCCAAACTGGCGGATTCCAAGACGATTTACTTCCTTGATATCAATAGCAAGTTCTTGCAGGCCGATGGAACGATGACAAAGGAGATCATGCCCGACTTCCTGCATCCCAGCGGAAAAGGCTACCAGATCTGGGCGGAGTCGATTGAGTCCAAGGTAGCAGAGCTTATGGGTGGGAATCCCATTTTGTAGTAGGGGGGATGCAGGGGAAGGCGTTCTGGGCAAGTCGCTGGAGCGGAAGATTTCATCATGGGACTTGGCTGATCTTCTTATTGGCCGTTCGGCCAATAGCGCGCTTTGACTGATTATGACAACTTCACACCAATTAGCAGGAAGCAGGGGTGGTGGTTATTCCCTGCAGGTGATGTGTGAAGTATGTTTAACACAAACCGGTTACTTGTATGGATTGCCGTGGCCGCCCTATTCCTGGGTGGCGGCCTCCTCTTTTTCGGCGGGACGCATGGCCTGCTGAAACCTTCCCCGCTTTCAAATGCCGGGTCGTTGCCAGTGCAAGGAAACCGCCCGGCTGATCCAGCGGCGGCTACTGCGGAAACCGAAGCGCAGGGAAAACCCGGGGCGGCCCAAGATGCACAAGGCGACAAGGAGGGGATTGTCGATAAATCGGAGACGCCCAGCTCGGAAAATCCTACCCCGAAGGACGGAAAGGCGACGCTTGCCACAGGCCAGGACGATTCCAGTCAGGATCGCTTGGCGAAGTTCCCGGTTATTGACCAGGAGGTGCGCGACCTGAGCAACAACAGGCAGCTGCATGTTTCGCTGTATGACAAGGGGGTTAGTTCTTTTACCCTGATAAAGCGGACAGAGGAATCCGTGTCGGACGGCAAAGGTGGAATATCCAGGGTATGCCGGAAAGAAGTGGGCGGAGGGCATTTGGTGCTCACTGCATCCAGCATGGATGAACGAAAGCAGATAAAGGCGGATCTCATCAGGGCGGGTTGGACATGTACCCACAAGGCGCCGACGGAGCCCTGGATGCTGGTTCATCTTTCGGGCAGGAGCCTGAAGGCGCTGGCGGAGTCCAAGGCGGCCCTGGAGAAGTTGATTCCGGCATCGGCAAAACTGACGGAAGATGGGGTATCCTGGGCTGCTGTCATTCCCAATGACCCCAGTTATGGCACCACCGGGTTATATGGAGTGACGAAAGTCCAGGCGAACAAGGCCTGGGATATTGCGGATGCCGCCGGCGATGTGCTGATCGGGGTGATCGACTCCGGGGTTGATTATACGCATCCCGACCTGGCGGCCAACATCTGGACCAATAAGATGGAGATACCGAGCAATGGTATAGATGACGATAGCAACGGGTATGTGGATGACATCATTGGATGGAATTTCTGTACTTGGGAAACCAATCTACCTCCAAATCAACCGATGGATATGAACGGCCACGGCTCGCATGTTTCAGGTACGGCGGCCGCGGTAGGATTCAACAACCTTGGGGTAATCGGTGTCGCGCCACGGGCAAAGATTATCGCTTGCCAGTACCTGGACCGTACGGGGGGCGGGCTCAACTCCCACATGGCCCTGGCCCAAGCGTACCTGCTGGCGCTGCGGCAGCGTGGTGAATTTGTGGCGGCGGAGAACTTGAGCGTAGGAATGAGCTCCTATCCCTATGTCATGGGTGGGTCTGCTGACCAAGTTGCCTGCAGCAACGGCATTGTGGTGTGTTTTGCGGCCGGCAATAACAGTACCAATGATCCGGGGAATTACACGGGTACCGCGAATACGCCAAATATCCTCTATGTCGCCAATACCGATTCCAGTGATAACCTGTGGTCCACGAGCAATCGGGGTTATGACTGGTGCGATCTTTCGGCGCCAGGCGCGAGTGTCAATTCGACAAAGCCCAACAATACCTATGGGAGCATGACGGGCACCTCGATGGCGACGCCGCATGTTGCCGGGGCAGCGGCCATGGTGGCCTCGGTTAACCGGAGCCTGACGGCGTACCAGACGATGCACATCATCACCAGTTCCGTAGATCGCGTGACCGCGCTTCAAAGTTGCACGATGTCGGGAGGCCGGCTGAATGTGTACAAGGCGGTCCTGATGGCGAAGACGTATCCGGATGTTGCGCTCATCGCCCCGAGCCAGAACGGGACGCTGGCCCGGAACCAGGCGGTGACGCTTGTTGCCAGTGTCAAGATCACGAGCAATACCGTGACGGCGGTGCGTTTCTACCGCGGGGGGACTACCTTGATCGGCACGGATAACAGTGCCTCCGGTGGGTGGACCTGCCCTTGGACTCCCTCGACAACGGGGACCTATGATCTTACCTGCGAGGCTGATGATAATGCCGGGCACACGACGAGGACCTGGTGGCGGACACGGGTTACTGTTGCCAGTTCCGCCCCCGCGCCCGTGGTCGGCGTCATCACTACCGATAATTTCGGGTCGGAGCTTGGGGATGACGGAAAATTTGCCGTCCAGCTGTCATCGCCCTTCGCCAGCAACCTGACGATCCCTCTTGTCGTTTCAGGTACTGCCACGGCGGGCTCAGACTACACGGCTCTTCCGGCAAGCGTGGTGATCACGGCCGGCAGCTTGTGTGCGGAAGTGCCTGTGACGGTCCTGAATGATTATACGGATGAGGAGATCGAGAGTGTCAGTGTCACGGTGGGTGCCGGGGTGGGGTACACGGTTGGTGCGGCATCCAATGCGACGGTCTGGATCCATGATGACGAAAGTGAAGCCCCGGCGATCGTCTTTGCAGATCCCACCAATGTCATTGCATCCGTCGGAGGGGGCGCGACTTTTGCCGTGTCGGCGGGCGGGAAGGCGCCTTTGTCCTACCAGTGGCGGAA
>JAABPW010000073.1 GCA_011391785.1 Verrucomicrobiota bacterium | reverse complement strand
GGCCAGCGCGTGGTCGCCCGCGTGGAAATATTGAACGAGGCCGGAAAACTCCTCGGTGCCGTGACCACCAAGGCCGGTACTACCGACCTCAACGACATGCCGACGCTTGCGATCAACCCCGGCACCACCGGCACCGTGCGGGTCATCCGCGGCGACCAGGTCCGTGATTTCCCGCTCCCCGCCGCGGCTGCCAGCAACACGACACTCGATTTGGCCTGGGCCAAAGGCAAGCAAGTCCGGGAAAGCCAGGAGTAAGGCGGGAAGAGGAGCTTGGCACCGTCCCTCAGTTCACGAAGTACTTGGCTAAGGCCGCTTCATGGCATTTATTTCTTGGACTTACCGGGCTCGATCCAGGCCTGGGACTGCCAGCACTGCTTGCCGCCATCCGGGGAGACAGGAACCCACTTCTCAAACTTCGTGGCGCCTTCATCCAGCCTGCCCAGCCAGATCCTGGCCTTGTCCCCGGCCGGGGCTATGAGTGAGATGTAACGGGCATCGGTGCTCCACCGCGTCAGCCAGCAGTTACCCGGGATATTGCGCTCCTTGAGCATGTCGAGCGTCGGGACCTTGCGCGGGTTGGCGTTGTCCGCGTCGCACATGGTGACCGAACTGTGGTCGCCATCGAGACGGAACAGGCGGTAGGAATTGTCCGGCGCCATGCTGGGGAAACAGCCGCCACCGAACGCCTTGAATACCGACTTATCCTGGTCGACCTTGCCGTCCGCGGTGAAGGCCAGCTTCAACTGGCCGATGTTGGCCCATGAAGGCTCGAGACAGGCACGGGTCCCGTCTTCCGAGAACATCAGGTAGAAGTGACTGGACGTCCGGTCCCAGAACAGTTCCCTTGCAGAAGGATTGTCCACCGGATAACGGTAGATGGGGCCGCCCTTGGCATCGTTCCAGGCTTCGTTCTTGTCGCCGCTGGCATTGACAAACACCCATGTGCGTGACGTCTTCGGGTCCGTCCAAACCGCGAGAAGGTTGTTTGCCGGGCCCTTGGACAGCTCCGTCACCGTCGCGGTCTTCGTATCGAACATCTTCACCGCGCGCTCATCCGGCGCCTTGCCGACAGAGGCAAAGACGCATCTTCCGTCCTTCGACAGAAGCGGGGAACTGCCGCAGAACGGCAATTCATGGATGGCCGCGTCCTTCGTATCGAACAGGCAAAGCTTCTGGTCCTTGTCGGCGTTCTGGTTCCAGACGACCTTGACCCTGCGGCCGCCCGTCATCTCCAGGAGTTGCTTCTTTGTCTCAAGCGTTTCGGCAGTGGGCTTGGCGCCATCAATAACGGCTGTTGTCGAGCAGCCGCTGCTCAGCACCATCAGCGAGAGACTCGCCGCTGCCGCCAGAAACCCCGACCTGATCCTACCTTGTTGAACTGAACCGGACATACTGCATTCTCCTTCCTTGTTGAATTGAACCTACATGCTTCCTTCTACTTCCAGACAGGCACACTAAACCTTGCTGGGCACAGCCACCCTGCCCCTGCCGATCTCCCGACCTGCCGGTACAAGCTGGTATGTTTTACCCTTCTTCGTCCTGAATTCCAGCAGGAAATCGCTGGTCGTGGTGATTTTCCTGCCGTTGCACTGGACGGCAACCCTGGTACCGGGCCACGGGTTGCGGATACGGCATACGCCGCCACGCTGGCTGGCGATTTCAACGAACTGGATGGATCCGCCCTTCATCGAGGAGCTCACGAGGAAGCCCCCCTTTGCCAGGAGCTGGAATGACACATCCCATTTCCCGGGCCAGCTCGGCATCACATGGATGACCGGATCTTCCGCCGGGGATGGGGAAACGGAAAGCAGGAGCGCCGAATGAAGGGCCCTTGAAAAGATGCCCGGCCCCTGCAGCGAGTGGCTGACCCCCAGCCGTGACTGCGGTAACGAGCTGCGGTACTGTGCCGGCAGGGCGATCTCCACCAGGTCGGCACGCCCCATGCGCGCGGGAACAACCGCATAGTAACCGCAGGAGCAGAGTTGCTTCTTGCCGGTACCGGGATGCTTGTCGAGAGTCGCCATCGCGGTGGCCCACGCCTGGGTGCCCGATGACTCCAGCGTCAGCACATCCAGGAAATCACCGGCCACCGGTCCCATGCGGGGGCTTTCGTCGCCGAAGTTGTCGCGAAGAAGCCCGTGCGGCGCCAGCCCCTGGCACCACGTGCCGGGACCGATGCCGGCGACCGCGCCCGGCATGTCCGACATCGGGTACGGCGCCAGGTTGTCGAGCACCTCCTGCCACTCCGCGCGCTTGCCGGCGTCAACCCCGTATTTTTTCGCCAGGGAAATCGCCACCGGGAAGATCCCCCGGATGGCCGCGAGGTCCTCGATGATATCCTTGCCCCACCAGATGTGCTCATGGCTCATGGTGCCGTAAAGGTGGTACTTCCCGTCCTCGTCCTTCTTCAGGATCACCTTGCCCTCATCACCATAATCAATGCCGCCCGCGTAGCGGCACCCGGCCTTGAGCCCGCAATAGAACTCCGCCGTGTCCCGCAAGGCCGGATAGGCCTTCTCCTTCAGCCACTTCTCGTCCCCGGTGTAGAGGTACTTCTTGTAGTACAGCGCCGCGAACTTGGCCATGTTGTAGGTGTTGCGGGCGGTAAAGCCGATTCCGCGCAGGGACTGGTGCACTCCGGCGCGATGCCCCTCGGGCTTGGTCTTTCCTTCCTGAAGCAGCTCGGGCCCATCCCAGCTCGAGGTCTCGGGAATATACCAGCCACGGCTGTTCCAACATTGCCGTGCGGCACTCTCATACCCTGGCCGGGCGTACTGGTTCCACTTGAAAACGGGATCCAGGAGCTCCATCCGGTTGGCCTCGAACTGCCACCCCTGCTGGGCCCCCTCGTTGAACCACCAGAAGAGCGAGCCCCACGGGCGGTACTCCTGCGTGATAAAGATCATGCCGCTGTGCTTGGGCGGGAAATTGCCGCGCAGGGATATGCCGGCCAGGTACTGGCCCCACAGGTAGAACGCGGTCATCTCCTCCAGTTCGGGTGAACCGGTCATGCTGATGAAGCTGCGTGACCAGAAGTCCTTCCAGTAATCCCGGTTGTCAGCCAGGATCTTGTCGATTCCGAGCGCGGCGGCGCTTTCGAGCGACGCTTTCGCGTCCGCCTTGACCTGATCCAGGGAGGCTTCCTTGCCCTGTCCCACCGAGAACAGCACGAGAAACGAGCCCTTGCCGGCAGAAACCGTCGTTTTCACCCTGTCCCCCAGGACTTCGGTTGTGGAAGCACGGCCCATCACCCGGGCCCGCAGCGCGGTGAACGAGGCCAGATCCTTGACCAGCGAATTCGCCTTCGGCTCCAGGAACTGCTGCGTCAGCTGGAAATCCCCGCCCTCCACCGACACGGAGGAAACCGCCTTGTGCGCCCCTGCCTCCTGCAAGGCGGGCCGCATCATGACCAGGTCCACCGTGATGGGTTTCGGCTCCGCCCGCTCATCCGTTATCTCCAGGGCTATGACATCCCTGGCTTGCCACGCCACCCCCCTGACACGCACGCCAGCCCCGCTGACCGTGGCCAGCGGATTGTAGATCTCGAGGCGGTTCCGGGTCGTCTCCTTGCCGAACACATCACCCCCGAAGGCGATCTGCACCTTCCCGCACACATTGCCGTAATCCTGATGGTCGCCACGGGTGGCAACCGAGGAGGCGCGGAAGGCGAATACATCCGTGTGGTTCAATTGCATGGCCAGGACCGCGGGCGACGGCTGCCATAGCAGTGTCCCCAGGCGCCCGTTTCCGATCGGCAGGCCCGGCTTGTCCGACTCGGCGACCCCGAGCGGGATCTTGAAATCCAGATCCGCCTTCGACACCAGGGCGGCATAGTCGACGGTCATCATCGCCCCGACATCGCCCCGGCTCTCTTCCGCCGGGCCGCATAGCCCGCGGGATCCCACCAGGAACGACATGGCTGCAACAAGGAGACAAGATAGCTTAGTCATTGATTGAACCTTTCCGAATGCCCGGGGGGAAAACCCGGAATGGTGATAACACCCGACATGGAGCAACTGCCGATTCAGCAAGCTACATAAAACCACTGAAACCTGTAAAGGACAGCCCTTACATATCTCACGACAGAAATTTCAGGGCCGCATGGCCGATGGGCGCATGACAAATTTCTTCTGCCTGCACACTGTCTGGTGATGGACGAGGAAAGAATTTGAACAGAAGCGCACGAAGATCACAAAGGCCACATGCGGCGAGTACGCCGCCTGTGGCGGGTGGGGTATTGCCCAAAATCAGTATAGTCAGGCAAATATAACCTGTTTTCGCGAAGCGTAACCCAATTTCCCCTTTGTGGCCTTCGTGAGCTTTTGTTCAAACTCTTTTCCGCCGACGGAATGAGAGTATATGGCTTCGCCTATGTTTTAGTGCAGGAATAAAGGCCTTTTGGGAATTCTCCTGAATGTTGTCATGCGCCCATGGCCGATCCAGGAATGAATTGCTTCTGGCAAAAACGACGTGTTTTTCTTACTTTACGACAAATATCACCTAGGCATGAACAAGCGCAAACATGTTATCGTCATTGCGGGATGGAATGACTTCAACCTCCTGAAGGGGTTTTTCAGCTATGCCCACCAGGCCGGGTGGAGTCTCGACACCAACTCCATCATGATTGGAAACATCCCGCGGAACTGGCAGGAGGCCGACGGCATGCTGGCGACAAACTCCTCGCGTCGGGACATCCAGCATTTCATCAGAAAGGCGGCGACCGTCATTCCTACCGTCATGCTCGGGCCAGCCCACCTCGATCCCCGCATACCGCGGGTTGACTGCGACGACGCTGCCGCCGGACGCATGGCCGCGGACTACCTCCTTGGCCAGGGGCACAAGGCCTTCGCCTATTTCAGCCATACCACGGGAATCCACTCGGAACTGCGGCTGAAGGGGTTCCGCAACAGGCTTGCGGCCGCTGGCCGTGAGTGCTCCGTGTTCTGCCGTGCAGGCGGCTCGACCGACAATATCGCGGAGTGGCTGGCCGGGAGACTGAAGAAGGTGGAGCCGCCGCTCGGACTGCTTGCCGTCGACGATGTAATGGCTTCGGAAGCGATAGAAGCCGCCCTGGCCTGCGGCCTGCGCGTTCCGGAAGATATCGCCGTAATGGGAATCGGGAACCTTGCACTGGTCTGCGACTATTCAAGGATTACCGTCTCAAGCGTGGTCCTGCCCGCGGAACAGCTGGCCCATGAAGGCGCCGCCCTTCTCGACAAGCTGATGAACCATCGTCCCGCCCCGAAGACAACCCTGATACTGCCACCATCAGAGGTGATAACAAGGCAGAGCACGGACCACCTGGCGGTTACCAACTCGATGGTCAAGAGCGCCGTGGGCTTCATTACGGGAAACATCGAGAACGGAGCCCTTTCGCTGAAGCAGATCGCCCGGGCGGCCGGAGTATCCACCACCCTCCTTTACACGCTTTTCCACAGGGAGTTGAACTGCACCCCCCTGGAACTCGTCCAGAGGCTCCGCATCCGTCGCGCATGCCACCTCCTGCTTTCGACTTCGGAAAAGATCGGCACCATATCGGAAAGGTGCGGATTCTCTAACCTGCGTACTTTCCAGAGGGCCTTCGTCAGGGAGGAAGGCATGCACCCCCAGCCCTGGAGAAAGAACAGACGGATGATTACCTGACCTCCGTGAGGCGGAGCGAGCGCAGGTTCATGACCGCTACGGACTTGTTGTTCAATGGCTTGATCGCAATCTCGCAGACACCGGCCTTGGGGATCGAGATGACGCCGATCTTCTTCGTC
>JAABPW010000072.1 GCA_011391785.1 Verrucomicrobiota bacterium | reverse complement strand
GCTCCCATTCCTTTTTGGTGAAAATCCAGCGGATATTCTGTGCCGGCTGGGAGAAGCCAAGGGAGGGGAGGATGGCCAGGGGCCAGTGCTTGGCAAGATTTGTCCGGCGGATCCAGGCGTCAAGGGGGTTGCAGTGCTGTCCGCCAATGGATTTCAGGATCTGCTCTGATTGGTCAATATAGGTTTGGCGTTGTTCGGTGGAGAGCTGGGCCCCGTGCCTTCTGAACCCGCCCAGCGGGACTTCGATTCCGGTCAGGTCGGCGTGCTGGTAAAATCTTGCCCAGAGCGAGAAATCCCCCGCCACTTGGTAGTCCGGGTGAATCTTTCCGCCCGCGGCATCCCAGAGGCTGCGGCGCCAGAAGGTGGATTCCTGCTGGATGAAATACCGGCGGAAATGGCGCGCGTGCATCATGTAGTACCCCTTCATGAAGAAGGCCTTGGCGAAGCCGGGCCTGGGGGTGAGGTTGACCGGCACGCCCTGGGTATTCCAGGTGACCGGGAAGAGACTGGTTAGCCAGGAGACCTGGGGAAAGGTCGTGAAGACCTCGGCGACGACCTTGAAGGCCCACGGACAATACAGGTCATCGGAGTTGATCCAGGCCATGATGTCCCCGGTGGAGCGGGCGAATCCCTTTTGAAGGGCGTCATATTGTCCCCGGTCCCGCTCACTGCACCAGTAGGCCAGGTGCTGTTCGTATTTCCGGATAATGTCCACTGATCCGTCGGTGCTGCCGCCATCGATGATGATCAGTTCGAGGTTGGGATACTGCTGGTCGAGGACGCTCCGGATGGACGCCTCGAGGTACTGTATCCGGTTGAAACAGGGAATGATGATGGAGAGTTTCGGGGTCATAATGAAAGGGTGCTCCAGGAGGCTCGGGTCAGGGTTCTGCAGTGGGTGGGGGATCCCTTGGATCCGGTTCCGAAGAAGTCGCCGCCTTCCACTGAAATTTCCGCAGCATTGCTGATCTGGTCGAGGTGATCGTTGACTCCACAGGTCAGGTAGAGGGTGGCCTTGTAGGTTCCTTCGGCCAAATTGAAGTCAGGCGCGGTGCAGACCAGTTCGGTGATGCCCCGACCGAGGGTCTTGGCTTCATGGGTGAAGGCGGAGCTGACGAGCCAGACCGTTTCGTTGCGGTGGTCCTTCAGGTCAACGGCAGCGAACACGTTCTGCAGGGTGGGGCCGGGGCTATTCAATTCGCATTCGAGGTGGAACCGGTAGGTGTTGCCCGGACGCAGGACGGCTTGGCGGCAGTTCGTGTCATTGGTGACGAAGAAATTGACGATCCGGGCGCGGCCGGATCCCCGCCGGTCGGTGCGGTCCCGGAGTGAGACGCTTTCTGTCATCGCCTGGGAGGTGTTGAGGTACTGCTCCACGACCGGCGCGGTTTCCCCCAGCATCTTGACGCGCCCGTGGTCAAGCCAGAGCCCGTGCGAGCAAAGATTCTCGATGGCGGCCATATTGTGGCTGACGAACAGGATGGTGCGCCCGTCGCGCGCCACCTCCCCCATTTTTCCCAGGCACTTCTTCTGGAAGGCGGCATCCCCCACGGCGAGCACCTCGTCCACCACGAGGATCTCGGGATCCAGGTGGGCGGCCACGGCGAAGCCAAGCCGGACGAACATCCCGGAGGAGTAGCGTTTGACGGGCGTATCGAGAAATTGTTCCACTTCCGAGAAGGCCACGATTTCATCGAATTTCTTCGTGATTTCCGCCTTCTTCATGCCGAGGATGGTGCCGCTCAGGTAGATGTTCTCGCGTCCTGTCAGGTCGGGATGGAATCCTGTGCCCACTTCCAGCAGGGACCCCACCCGCCCGTTGATTACCGCCTCGCCTTCCGTCGGTTCGGTGATGCGGCTGAGGATTTTCAAGAGGGTCGACTTGCCGGCGCCGTTGCCGCCGATCACGCCGAGGATTTCACCCGGATTGACATCGAAGGAGACATCCTTCACGGCCCAGAATTCCTTGGCGTGTTCCCCGTACGGTCGGGCAGACGGTGCTTTGTTGCGGACCTGGCCCATATGGTCTGCCGCGTTTCGCCCCCTGATCCTGTGGATCAGATAGGTCATCTCGTCGGCAAGGGTGTGGCGGCTGATCGCGCCGAGATTGTAGCGCTTGGACAGTCCCCTCACGGAAATGGCTGGCTCACTCATGGTTAAATGGTATCCACAAAGGTGCGCTGGGCACGGTTAAAGACAAGCAACCCGCTTCCCAGCAGGATCAACCCGACCAGGAAACTGCTGATCAGGATGACCTTGTCCGGAGATCCGGCACCAAGAAAGGCGAAACGGAACAACTCAATGACGCCGGCCATGGGATTGACGGCGATGAGCCACTTCCAGTTCGAGAAGGAACTGGACGGGAGGATCACGGGTGACGCAAACATCCAGAGCTGAGTGAGGAATGGCAGGGCAAAGGAAATGTCCCGGTATTTGATGGTCATGGCGGACAGCCACAGGCCGGCGCCCAGTCCGACACAGGCACAATGTAGGATCAAGAGGGGGAGGAGCAGCACCCACCAGGAAGGGTGGATGGACGACCCCTTTATAAGAAAATAAATGAAGACTGCGATGAAGAGCAGGAAATTGATGCAGAAATGCCCCAAGTATGTCACGACGGATGAGAGAGGGGGGATCAGGCGGGGGAAGTACACCTTTCGAAGGACTCCCGCATTGGAGATGAGCGAGGAGGCGGCTCCATTCATCACACCTGCAAAGTAATTCCAGAGAACAAGGCCGCTCTGGTAGAACAGAAACAAAGGGATGTTATCGGTGTTCATGCCGGCGATATTCCCGAAAATCACAGTGAAGACCAGGGTCGTCATGATGGGCTGGATGACGAACCACAGCGGCCCCAGCACGCTCTGCTTGTAGATGGAGGTCAAGTCGCGGTGGACGGTGAGCCAGAACAGGTCACGGTACTCCACGAGCTCGCGCCAGTTGATGATCCACCAGGGTTGGTGGGCTTTGATGTGGGTTCGGTGCATGTTTTTTAATTGTCGATTTTAGATTTTAGATTGCCGATTTTAGATTTCAGATTGAAGAATTCCGGAGTCTACAATCTTCAATCTAACATCATCAATTCACTCTCCGGGCAGACTCCGTCCCGGTCGATTATGCAGGTCCTGCGGAGAGTATTCAGAAAACACGCCGCAATCCCTCTTTTCTGAACACTGACTTCTGGATACTGAACACTTTCCCGCTACTTCACCCTGGCCAATAGCTTGACGACGGGATTCTCCAGGACGGACATGGCCGTGTCGCGCAGTTTCTTGGCGCGTTTCACACGGCCCAGGACAAATTCAGCATCGGGGCCAAGCCCCTTCAATTCGCCCTCCGCCTGTTTCAGTTCGGTGGCGAGCAGGCTCATCTTGTTGCGGACCAGCATGAGGAGTCCCTGGTGCAGGGCGGTGGCGATATCATCGGCTGTCCGGTAGTAGGTCTTGCGGTCGCCCGGTTTCCAGGAGCGGCGCAACAGGCCTAGGCTTTCCAGCTGCCGGGCGGCAATGCTGATGGCCGCCTTGCTGAGCCCCAGGTCCTTCGCGATGTCCTCGAGGGATTGTTCGACAGGTGACAGGTACAGGTGCACCAGGATCTGGCCCACAATGCGCCCCAATCCGAGGTCCTGGGAGGTTCGCCCACCCACCTCGGTCAGCCGCTTCCTCACCTCTGTCGCCGGTTCGTCCATGACACCTCTGAGCGTTTACAAAACTGTTAACGCACAAAATATAGGAAACCCACGGGGGTGTCAAGCGGGGAGGACGGGGTTATTTCATGGACTTGCGGAACAGGGCCACGGTGCGCGCCAGCCCGTCCTCAAGGGGTACTTGCGCCGTCCAGCCGGGGATCTTGCCGCGCATCGGGGTGATCGGTGTGCTTCCCGAGCGGGTGCCCGGAACCACCTTGGCGCCCGTGAGGCCGCCGATGATGTCCGCAACATCGCGGATCCGCACCCACTCGAAGCTGCTGACATCGTAGATGCCGTCCAGTCGCGCGCCAAGGGCGGCCCGGAACGCGGAACAGACATCATCGATGTAGACCATCTGCCGGCGTTCCTCGCCCGTGGTCATCATGTGGATTTCGCCCTTCGTCAGGGCCTGCCAGACAAAATCAGCAACCACGTGGCTGCGCTCGGTTGAGGCTTCGTGGGCCCCGTACACGTTCCACAACCGCACGCGCACACCCTTGAGCAGATGGGTCCAGACTTCGCCCAGCCGCTTGGTCACCCCGTAGACGGTATCGTGTTCCTCCGCCAGCTGGGATGAGACAAACAGGAACGGGAGGCCGCTTTGTTGAAGCTGGGGCATGACGTTCAGGAGCAGTTTCAGGTTCCAGTCCAACTGCATGAACTGGGCCTCGTCCCGGTAAAGATACTTGGCGCCACCGACCTCCCATGCCAGGAAATAGACGTGTTCCACGCCGCTCAGCGGCAAGACCACCTCGCGGGCATCCTCACCGGGCCCCCGCTTGATGTCGAACCGGACAACCTGTTCCCCCTGCGCTTCGAGGAACTGACAGAAGGCCCGGCCGACGAATCCTTCCGAGCCGAGCACCAGACTTTTCCGCATCGCTTTTTGAATGGTCATTCTGTCTTTCCTTTTTATGGTTCCCGGCAAATCCCGTGGAGCAGGAGTTCGCTGGCCTTGCCCAGGCGTTGGCGCCAGGGTATCCGCTTGAGCGGACGCCATTTGGGGGCGCGGGAGGCTCCGATGCGCCATCCCTCGATCAGGTTCGACTCTCCCGAGGCTTCGGCGGGTTGGTACTGGCGCTCGATCCGGTAGTCCCTCTTTTCCAGAACCAGGCCGAACACATCCGCGGAACGACCTTTGGCAAAGCTGTTCCCGAATCGCTTTTCCGGCCACTGCAGATCCAGGGATTTGAAGGGAAACAGTCCCGACTCCCAGACCAGCGACAAGGGGTCCACTTCGCTTAAAGTATTAAAAAGTTCGACGTCCATGGTCAGGATCAGGCGCCCGCCCGGCTTCAAGATACGGGCCATTTCCCGGATCCCTTTCCGTGCCGTCAAGGCCCCCACATGTTCAATGACGCTGATGCAGAACACGCGGTCAAATGAATTGTCGGGGATGTCGATCTGATCCATGCCGCTTCGCTTTATCGTGAGTCCCGTTTGCCGGATGAACTCCTCCGGGACTCCGAACGCCTTGTGCCTGTCACCGGTTTGAAATACGTCGTGATCGAAGCCCGTCACGTTGCAGTGGGCGATCCGGTCGAGATAAATGGTGAAGGGGGTTCGTCCGCACCCGATATCTGCGCACGTCATTCCCGGGGACAGGTCGGCCTCCTGGATGGCAAAGGGGAACTCCCATAGCCGGGCGGCATAGACCTGGGGCTGTTCGAAGAGCGTTGTTGACCACGGATACCGTTCCCCATTCAAGTCCAGGTGATCCGGAAGATCAAATTCCCGGTTGAGCCGCGACATGACGGCGTTGATCGCCTGGAAAGGTGGAGTGAAGGTCTCGTCCTGAGTTGCAAACCGCGATCCGGATTTCATCGTTCGATATGTCCGTTCTGTTGTCAAATTCCGCCACGCGGGTTAGGACGTGGTTTTTCGTGTTGTCAAATGAAGTGTTAATCTGGCGTGATAAAGGATCGAAGGCAAGCAAAACCGCAGGTCAAGGTGAGGGGGTTACAAGGGGGCGTCCCCGTGGCCTTGTGCCACGGGGCGCAAAAATGTTCGGTTCCCGCCACGCAAGGTGGCGGGGCACCCCAACCGGGGGCGCGGGTGACATAGTAGAGGGAGAGGTTTGGTCCGCGGGACTCGCTGGTGATCGTC
>JAABPW010000071.1 GCA_011391785.1 Verrucomicrobiota bacterium | reverse complement strand
ACGATGCCCGCCGTAATGGCGTAACGGGTAAGACCCGCAGTGTCGTGGATATCGAGTTTCCTCATGAGGTGGTCGCGGTGCTTTTCGACGGTTTTGATGCTGATGCCAAGTTCCGCTGCGATCTGTTTGTTGGCTTCCCCTTCGGCAATCAGTTGGAGCACTTCCATTTCGCGCGAACTCAACTGGGAGGCCTTCGCCTTGGGTAGCCCTTTCCGGTCCAGCGATCCCTCCTGTCGCGCCTGATAGCGCTTGGCAATGGAAGGGCTAAGGAAGGTATTGCCTTTCATCACTTCCCGGATAGCCCCGGCCAGGCAGTGGGCGGAGGTTTGCTTGATCAGGTAGCCCGCCGCTCCGATCGAGGCAACGCTCTCGACATAAGCGTCATCGCTGTGCGCGCTGAGGATCAGCACCTTCACGCCGGGCAGTTCCTTGTGAATCTGGCGGGTGGCCTCCAGTCCATTGAGCAGAGGCATGGCGATGTCCATGACGACCACGTCAGGGCGAAGTTTGCGCGTCATCTCCACGGCCTGGCGCCCGGTGGCGGCCTCGCCGACCACGTTAATGTCGCTCTCGGCCTCCAGTAATTTCCGCAACCCCTCCCTGACGATCATGTGGTCATCGGCCAGAACGACGGTGGTTTGCCTTAATGAGTTCATGAACTGGCGTGCTCCCTGGTGAGGCGGCCGAGGGGAATGCGCGCCTCAACGATGGTTCCACGGCCTGGCGTGGATTCAACCCTGAATTTTCCCCCGACCATTTCCACCCGCTCTCTCATCCCGAGAAGCCCCAGGTGCTGTCTTCTCCTGGCGTGCCACATCTGGGACACATCAAAGGACTTTCCGTTGTCCTTGATCTGCATGAGAATGGCCTGCGGCAACCGTTGAATACTCGTCTCCACCCGGCTGGCCTCTGCATGGCGGGCGATATTGGTCAGGGCTTCCTGGGCGACGCGATAAAGCACCGTGCGCTTGGCGCTGCTCAACTTCTCAACTCCTGAAAACACCGTCAGGCTGACCCGGATTCCCGTCTCTAGTGTGAAATTCTTCATGAATGAATGCAGGGCGGGAATCAGTCCCAGATCGTCCAGTGCCGTCGGGCGCAGTTCACGGGCGAAGCGGTGCACGATGTTCACCGACTTTTCAACAAGCCGCTGCGTGCGTGAAATCTTCTGGCGCAACCCCCTGGTGTTTTTCGTGGCATCCGTCTTCAAGGTGGTGAGCCGCACGTTGATGCCCGTCAACATCTGGGCGATGACATCGTGCAGCTCGCGGCTGATCCGCTTGCGTTCCTCCTCCTGCGCCGACAACACCCGGCGTGACAGGAACCGCAATTGTTCCTGAAGATGACGGGACTGGTCCAGAAGCTGGACGGAATGCAGCTTGCTCTGGCGGAGGGTGTTTTCCACAACCTGGCGACGGGCAATTTCCCGCTTCAGCTGCCGGTTGGAGGAGGCGAGGTCCAGGGTGCGCTGGTTCAGGGCCTGGTTCAGCCGGCTCAAATCAATGTTGGCCTCCAGCGCCGAGCGGTGCGTTTCCTCCATCGGGAGGATGGCCTCGGCAAAAAAGACTCCAGCCCGCCTGATGATTCGTTTGCGGACGGCGGGGGAGTGGACTGACAACGCCTGGCTTATCAGGACTTGCTCATGGATCAGGGCCAGATCGAGCGTTTCCAGACCCAGGATCACGGCTTGGCGACCCAGTTTGAGGGCAGGCTGCAAACCCGCCGCCAGTCCCTGTTGCAGGTAGTGCCGCAGGCCCGTTTGGTATTGCTGGGCGAACAGGGTCGTCTTTCGCTTATTTCTTGATGACGAATTCATGGGCGAACCGATTAATCCCTTGGACTGATTCTTTCACCACTTGTTGCGTGTTGGCAATTTCTTTTTTGAGGTGTTTCGTGGTGTTGCTGGCGGTCTTTTTCAGGGTCAGCAGGCGGATATTGATCCCCAGCAGTGTCTGGGCAATCTCATCCTGAAGCTGGCGGCTGATGCTCTTCCGCTTGTTCTCCTGTGCCCATAGATAGGTATGCGTCAGATGGCGCAGGTGTGCCTGGAGGTTACGGGACTCCGCCATCAGTTTGGAGTGATGCTTCCCGCTTTTCTTCATGGCCTTTTCCGCGCCTCGGCGTTGCCGGATGCTGCGTTTCAGGCGGCGTTGTGAGACTGAGGATTCCGTCGTGCGCCGGATCAGCGTCCGGTTGAGCTGATCAATGCGGGCATTGGCCGTCAGGGCCGCCAGGTGGGTTTTCTCGATGGGGATGATGGTTTTGCTGAAGAAGAGCGTGGCGCGCTTGATCAGGCTTTGCCGGGTCCTGGCTGAATCGTCCGGTGCCGCCAGGGTCATCAGGACTTTCTCGTGACTCCGGGCCACGTCCAGTGTCTCCAAGCCCAGGGATACCGCCTGGCGCCCCAGTCGCAGTGCCGAGGCCAGGTCCGTTCCCTGACGTTGGGAAAGCTGTTTCCTCAAGGCCGCCTGATAACGCCTGGACCAACTGAGTGTGTCTGCATTCATTTCAAAATAGCCCTCTTCCATCCCTGGATTCCATACCATTTCAATCAGTAGGCTACTCGACGTGCGGCGCCTTTGCTCTGGGGTATAACCCTACCTTGACTTTTTACAGGCGGTTCCCTAGCTTATACCCGCTTTTACACACCTTAACGGAGGGGTGGCAGAGCCCGGTTGAATGCGCATGACTCGAAATCATGTTTGCCCGCAAGGGCAACGGGGGTTCGAATCCCTCCCCCTCCGCCATTCGACGCGTTCGCAGTAGCTCACTTGCTCATGGCAGGCCAATACAAGAAATGCGAACGCGGCGAATGCCCTGAGCAAACGAACGAAGAGAGTGCGTCGAAGGGCCTCTTGACATCAAGAGGAGGGCGAAGTAGGGCCGACCAAGAACATGAGGGCGCAAGAAATGCGAACGCGGCGAATGGCTCGTGGCTCCGACCATAAAAATATTGACTGAAAGCCCATGGTGCGTAGAGTATGCACCCGTTCAATGGCCCCCGACGGGCTTTTATTCAAACAAGGAGAAAACCATGATCGTGTCTACGCAGCAGCTGTTCAAACATGCCTATGGCAAGTATGCCATCGGGGCTTACAATATCAACAATCTCGAGCAGACGATGGGTCTTTTCCAGGGTTGCATCGACAGCAAGGCTCCCTTCATCATCCAGCTGTCCAAGGGCGCGCGCCAGTACACCAACAAGAAGATGCTGGAAGCCATGACCCGCGCGGCGGACGAGATCTTCCCCGACGCGGTGTTTGCCGTGCACCTGGATCACGGTGACGAGGAAACCTGCATGGACTGCATCAAGAGCGGCTTCTACAGCTCGGTGATGATCGACGCCAGCGCGGAGTCGTTCGAGCAGAACATCGCCATCACCAAGCGCGTGGTGGATGCGGCGCATGCCCGCGGCATCTCGGTTGAGGCGGAACTCGGCAAGCTCGGTGGCGTGGAGGAGCATGTCTCCGTGTCCGAGGCCGATGCCAAGCTGACCGATCCCCTCCAGGCGGAGGAATTCGTCAAGAAGAGCG
Organism: Verrucomicrobiota bacterium; assembly: GCA_011391785.1. Classification (GTDB taxonomy): domain Bacteria; phylum Verrucomicrobiota; class Kiritimatiellia; order CAIKKV01; family CAITUY01; genus JAABPW01. The sequence goes on along the minus strand of JAABPW010000071.1, from coordinate 2,301 downwards.
GTTGCGACAGTCTGGCCTGCGCCATCGGGACCAGCCATGGCGCCTTCAAGTTCACCGGCTCCCAGGGCCTGCATTTCGATGTGCTGGAGAACATCCAGAAGCGCCTGCCCGGCTTCCCGCTGGTCATGCATGGATCCAGCAGCGTTCCGCAGGACGAGGTGGAGCGCATCAACGCGGCGGGCGGTCAGCTCGGCGGCGCCAAGGGCGTCAACGCGGATGAGTTCAAGCGCGCCGCACAGCTCGGCGTCACCAAGATCAATATCGATACCGATGGCCGCCTGGTCTGGTGCCGCGTGCACCGCGAGGCGTTCAAGACGGATCCCAAGAACTTCGACCTCCGGCCCCCGGGCAAGGTCTTCATGAAGGAATATGCCAAGTTCATCGCGGCCAAGAACGAGAAGCTCGGCAGTGCCGGACAGCTCGAGGCCGTTCGCAAGCTGGTTTCGAAGTAAGCGGTTGCGACGTGATCCAGGGCGTCCGGCGAAAGTCGGACGCCCTTTTTTTTAGTTTTTGCCAGGAGTTACGCCCTATGCCTCATCCACAACTTGACCGGAACCGGCTGGTGGTAAAATCATTGGCCAGGCGGCCCAATAAACTGGCCATTGAGAAGGATCATGTGGCCCCCGGCCAGCTGCCCAACCCCCTGGCTCCTGCCGCGAGGGTGGCCCTGACCGGCGTGGTGTCCCGCATCCGGGCGGCCCGGAAGGACGGCCGTCCCGTCATCATGGCGTTCGGGGCGCATACCATCAAGAACGGTCTGTCGCCGGTGCTGATCCGGTTGATGGAGCGGGGGTGGGTGACCCACCTGGCCACCAATGGCGCGGGGATCATCCATGACTGGGAGTTCGCCTACCAGGGACAGAGCAGCGAGGATGTGAAGGAGAATGTCGCCCGGGGCGAGTTCGGGATCTGGCAGGAAACGGGGTTCTTCATCAACCTGGCCCTGGTGGTGGGCGCCTATGAGGGACTCGGGTACGGCGAGTCGGTGGGGCGGCTGATCGAGCGGGAGGGGTTGGAGATCCCGGCGAGTGATGATTTGAGATCGAAGATTGCGGATTTTAAAAACGGCGAGGATCAGATAGCCGCCACGGCGGACTTGCTGGGGGTGATCAGGAAGTTCGACCTCAAGCCCGGCTGGCTGGCGGTGCCGCATCCGTTCAAGGCCTACAGCGCCCAGGCGGCCGCCTGCCGGCTGGGGATCCCCTTTACCGGGCACCCCATGATCGGGCATGACATTATCTATAATCATCCGATGAACCAGGGTGCGGCGATTGGACGCGCGGCGGTGCGCGACTTCCTGTCATTCGCCGAGTCTGTCAGCCGGATCCAGGATGGCGTCTACCTGTCCATTGGCTCCGCCGTGATGTCCCCGATGATTTTCGAGAAGGCGTTCTCGATGGCCCAGAACCTTGCCCTGCAGCAGGGCGCCCCGATTGACCGGCATTTCATTGCGGTGGTGGACCTTGCGGAATCCACTTGGGACTGGCAGAAAAGCGGGGAGCCGCCCAAGGACAACCCCGCCTATTACCTGCGGTACTGCAAGACCTTCAGCCGGATGGGCGGCACCATGAGCTATCTCTGCGCCGACAACCGAGACTTCCTCCTGACTCTCACCCAAGCCCTCGAAGAGTAGGATTTACCACGGAGGGGCGGAGGTTGGGGGAGAGGGGGAGAAGAAAATGTTGCGGGAATTTCCGGAATGGTGAGTACTCCATTCCGGAAATTCCCGCAACACCTCCCGTGAGGAGGGAAAATCCCGGCACGCCTTGTTGCTTTCGGCACAATATTAATCCTTGCTGCTTGGTTAATTATAATAATATTATAGCTTAATGATTATTAATGAAGGGTTGACGGCAGGGGTCATCGGGGCTGCAATCGATGTGCATAAATACTGGGGGCCGGGCTTGTATGAGGAGATTTACGAGAGAAGCTTGTGCGAGGAACTAAGAAGACGCGGGATTGCTTTTGAGAGTCAGCTTTCGGTGCCGCTTCTGTACAAGGAGGTTCAGGTCGGCGACGACCTGAGGCTCGATATTCTGGTTCAAAAACAGGTTGTCGTCGAAATAAAAGCCATTTCAGAACTGCTTCCCGTTCATGAATCACAAATCCTGACGTATATGCGGCTTACCCGTTGCCGTGTCGGACTGCTCCTTAATTTCAACGTATTTGCCATGAAGCAGGGGACTCGACGGTTTGTTCTTTGATCGGCGCTACGGCTCGGTTCTTTCTTCAGGGACAGGGTTGCGGGATTTTTCAGAATGGGGTACTCGCCATTCTGGGAAATCCCGCAACATTTTCTTC
>JAABPW010000070.1 GCA_011391785.1 Verrucomicrobiota bacterium | reverse complement strand
GCAAGGTGTCCGCCTGAAGGATTGTGCCGTTCGCCCCCGCGACTTCCTCCTGGGCGGCAGCGAGATTTGGATTGTGCTGGACAACCTGTTTCCAGGCTTGGGCGAACGAAAGCCATTCGGCGGATTCGGATGCCGCCATGACAGGTGCCGTATGGCATAGGGTGAAACCTATGACGGCAATGGATAAAAACAATGATTTCATAAAAACCCCTTGGTTGGAATGCGATTGAGCTCCGTGGATCCCCCGGGGATCCAGCGTTAAAAAAAGAAAGACAAAGAATCGATTCTCAGCCTATTGGGGGGCGAAAAATGGCGGAGTGTAGTGAAAAATCAGTCAGGCGCGGGGTCGCTGCAGAAAATCTTTCGGTCATGTCGCCGTGGGTAAATGGGGGTTCCGGGGTAATGATGGCGATGGCGCAATGGACCTGGCACCCGCAGTCCTGGGTGCAGTGATCATCCTGTTCGCACTCCGACTCACAGGGGAACATCCCGCCCAGCAAGGCTAGGAGCATCAGGATTCCGAGTGTTTTGATCCCCAATGATTTCATGAGCATCCATTCTAAGGGTTCCCGCCATGAGCGTCAACGGGGGAAATACGAGTGAGTGAGGCTTGTTGCCGGGGTGGTTGGTAGTGTACCATTTTGGCGTGATTACCCTGTCAGATAAAGTGCGCCGCAAGCTTCAGGATCTGCCCGAGAAGCCGGGATGTTACCTGATGAGGGACCGGCGCGGGAAAATCATCTACATTGGAAAGGCTCTTTCCCTGCGGAAACGGGTCCAATCGTATTTCCGTTCAGGCACCTGGGCCAAGGCGGATCCCAAATTGCGTGGACTGATCCGGAGCGTGGACGATTTCGACATCCTTGTGCTGCGGAACGAGGCCGAGGCCCTTTTGACGGAGGGGCAGCTCATCAAGGATTACAAGCCCCGCTACAACGTGGACCTGCGCGACGACAAGCGCTTCCCGATGCTGAAGATTGATCCCAACGAGCCTTGGCCGCAATTCAAGGCCGTGCGGATCCGGCGTGACGACGGGGCCATTTATCTCGGGCCTTATGTCAATTCCCCGGCCACCCGGGCGGCTATGGATTTCGTCGAGAAGCATTTCGGGCTCCGCAAGTGCCGCCCCCGGGTTCCGGGACCGGAGGATCACCGGCACTGCATCAACGATATCGTCCGGTATTGTTCCGCGCCTTGCGTCGGCCGGATCGCGCGTGATGAGTATGGAGGACGGGTGGAGGAGGCCTGTGCCTTTTTGCGCGGCGAAAAGCCGGCCCTTCTCGAGGAGATCCGGGAACGCATGGCGGTGGCAGCGGAGGCGCACCGGTTTGAGGAGGCTGCCGCCCTCCGCGACACCTGGTTCAATCTCAAGGAGATCTGCAACCAGCGGGCACGGGTCATGTCCACACCCGCCATTAAAAAGGAGGATGCCCTCGCCGGGATCACCGAGCTGCAACGGTTGCTGGGCTTGGCCGCGCCGCCGCGCCGCATCGAGTGCCATGATATTTCCAATATTTCGGGGACGCTCGCCGTGGCCAGTCTGGTTTGCGCGGTGGATGGCGTTCCCTCGCCGTCGCGCTACCGCCATTTCCGGATCAAGACGGTGCATCAGTCCGATGACCCCGCCATGATGGCGGAGGTGATTCGTCGCCGGTTCACGCGACTGCAGCAAGAAGGGGGCGCGGCACCCGACCTGCTTGTCGTGGACGGGGGGATCACCCAGCTCAATGCGACCCTGGGCGAACTGGCGATGCTGGGTGTTTCCGGGATCCCGGTGATCGGGCTGGCCAAGCAGTTTGAGGAAATTGTCAGGCCGACCGGGCTGCCGACCCTCCGGCTTCCGTCTGACTCCAAGGCCCTCTATGTGCTGCAGCGGCTCCGAGACGAGGCCCACCGCTTTGCCCTTGCCTATCACCGGAAATTGCGGGCCAGGCTTGTCAGGGAATCGGCGCTGGATGCCGTACCGGGATTGGGTGACAAACGTAAAGCCACTCTGCTAACTTATTTCGGCTCGGTGCTGCGGCTTCAGCGCGCCACCGAGGAGGACGTTGCCGCCGTGCCCGGAATCGGTCCCGCGATGGCGGCGGAAATCAAGGCAAGTTTGGCATTGAAGGAAACAGGCGCAAAAAATTGAGGAACGACATGGATACACCCGACAAGATTGAAGCGTTGCGACGATTGATGAAGGCCCGGAAAGTGGCCGCCCTGATTCTGCCATCCGCTGATCCGCACCAGAGTGAGTATGTGGCAGCGCGCTGGCAGGCGCGGAAATGGGTGTCCGGGTTTTCCGGTTCGGCGGGAACGCTGGTGATCACCGGCAACCGGGCGGGACTTTGGACGGATGGCCGGTATTTCATCCAGGCGGAGCGCGAGCTCAAGGGAAGCGGAATCACCTTGTTCAAAAGCAAAGAGCCGGGTGTCCCGACGGTAAATGAATGGATTCTGGAGCGTTTGAAGCCAGGGCAGGCGGTGGCCTTCGACGGGAGCGTTTATTCACTGGAAGCGGTTCGGGACATGCGCAAGGTGTTCGAGCCGGGGGAAATCGGGATGCGTTACAGTGAAGATCTGGTGGGGACACTGTGGCGGGACCGCCCCGGCTTTCCCGGGTATCCTGCGATTGATTTTCCCGTCCGGTATGCCGGGCTGGGACGTGCGCAGAAATTGGTGATCGTGCGGAAACAGCTTGCGCGAAAGCAGGCGGATGCCCTGCTGCTGGCTTCGCTCGATGATATCGCCTGGCTTTTCAATATCCGGGGAAACGATGTTTCGAATTCCCCGGTGGTGCTCGCCTATGCAGTCATCGAGCGCAGGAAAGCCTATCTTTTTGCCGATTTGGCCAAATTTACAAAATCCCTCCTGGCCAAGCTTCAGGCGGCCGGCGTGGTTGTGCGCCCCTATGGCGACATCCGGTCCCATTTGAGAAGATTGCCGGCCAGGACATCGCTGTGCCTCAATCCCAAACGGGTGAACCAGTGGGTGGCGGATGCGATTCCGAAGGGCGTCCGGCGTGTGGAGGAACCCATAGACATCACCACCGACCTGAAGGCGGTGAAAAATCCGGTGGAGCAGATCCATTTCCGCACGGCGGCTCTGCTGGATGGGGTGGCGCTGGTCAAGTTCTTTGCCTGGCTGGACCGGGCGCTGGCGGCGGGAGAGCGGATTACGGAATATGAGGCTGGCGCAAGGCTCGCCGTACTGCGCCGCGAGGCTCCGGAATGCCGGGACGATAGTTTCAATGCCATTTGCGCCACCCGTGGTAACGCGGCCATGATGCACTACTCGGCGACGCCGGAGAGGGCCGCGACTCTCGGTCGGAGCGGGCTGTTTCTGGTGGATTCGGGTGGAAACTACTTTGAGGGGACCATGGACACCACCCGGACGGTGGCGCTTGGGCCTGTTTCAAAAACCGTATGCCGTGATTATACCCTGGTGTTGAAAGGCTTGATTGCCTTCAGTCGGACCCGGTTCCTGTCGGGGACCACGGGTACGCATCTCGATGCCATCGCCCGCGCCCCGCTTTGGGCGGAAGGGTTGAATTACAAGTGTGGCAGCGGGCATGGAGTCGGATCCTTCCTGAATGTGCATGAGGGGCCGCAGGGGATAACCCCCGGTTGGAATCCCAGTGCCTTGAAGCCTGGCATGGTGGTGACCATCGAGCCTGGAGTCTATGTGCAGGGGAGTCACGGGATCCGGACGGAGAATATGGTCCTCGTGACGCCGGACCGTACAACGGAGCATGGTGAATTCCTGGGGTTTGAGACCCTGACGGTGTGTCCTATCGATACCGCGCCGTTGAATCCCGCGTTATTGAGCCCGGATGAGCGGGCGTGGTTGAACGCCTATCATCGGCGGGTGTGGAAACTCCTGTCGCCCCGCCTCGCCGCCCCTGACCGTGCGTGGCTGAAGCGGAAGACGGCGGCGATATAAGCAGTGCCGGTTTCTTATTTTTCCGGCACGGGTGTTTGGGCGATTTCCTTGACGCAACGGAACCCGATCATGGGCAGGCCGGTGTTGGGTTGGCATCCATTGTTCAGGCTAGGGACGGCACCCAGGCCCCGGGTGGTGGTTTTCAGCTCCTGATCCTGGTCCAGATACGAGCCGCCTCGGAAGACATGCCCCGATGACTTTTTGCCATTAACCGGATTATCCTGGGTCATGACGCGATAGCCGGCGGGGTCAAACCAGTCCTGAACCCATTCCGCGGCATTTCCGGCCATGTGGAGCAGCCCATACGGACTGCCTGCGGGTTCAAGTGAGAAAATGCCACCCTGCAGTTCCGTGGGAGTGCCTTGGGCGACATCCCAGGTTTCCGATGGCAATACACGGGGCGGGCGCGGTTCCTGACGGGTACAGGAGAACCGTTTCGGCGGGGGAGGCGGATCCCGCTTATCCATTTCTGCCGCCACAAAGGCGCGCCCGGAGGGGTTATTCACCAAAACCGCACCGGGAGCGGTGGTACCCCAGGGATAAGGTCGGTTGTCTGTCCCGCGTGCTGCCAGTTCCCATTCCGCCTCGGTGGGAAGTCGCAATCCTTTCCATTTGGCGTAGGCGAAGGCGTCAAACCAATCCACGCCGACAACCGGCTGGGTGTCCCGGCTCAAGGCGGGCGTTTTCCACCCCGCCGCCTGGTGATTCTTCAGCGGAGGGGCATCGGGATGCTCCATGCTGTAGTCCTGACTGGTGCGTACATGGTCAACGAAACGGCGGTATTCCGCGTTTGAAACCTCAAATCGCTGAATGAAATAGGGCTTCACGCGGATCAGCCGCATGGGGAAATCCGGATCAGCCGGCGTCGCGTTTTCGCGGCCGATGAGGAACAGTCCGCCCGGGATGTAGACCAGGTTAGTGTCCGTGTTGGCGGGTGGTTTCAATTCGGCGGGATTGCGGTTGGCGAGGTAGGCTTCCAGGATCTTCTTTTCCATGGTGATTAAGACGGTGAAATCCATGTCGGCAAAATCGGATTCCCCGCCCTTGAGGGCGTTAGCCCGGTTGGCCTGGGTCTTTGTCACGCGTTCAATCCAGAAAAGGAGAAAGGTGTCCATTTCGGCGGCCGCCTGATCAAAATCTTTTTTCTGGAGCAGTATCGGGATGCGTTCCGTCATGAGGGACGGTAGCCGGCGTGCAATGGCACGCCGGTTTTCCAGGATCCGCTCATAACCCTTTTTCGCAGTGGGATTCTGGGCATAGTTAGGGGTGTCGATTCCGGGGTATTGGGTCTGCGCCTTCGCGATGATTAGGCTCAAGGCGGTGTACTTGGCCACGGACGCCTTGATGGGGGGCATCCATTCGCCCTCCAGTTTTTCCAGGCCCTGGGCCAGTTTATTCTGCTCATCGGAAAATTCCGTCCGTTTTTCAGATACCCAGGGGATCTCCTTGCTGGTCGGCCAGAGTTTCATGAACTCGTCACAGAGGGCGATCGTTCCGGCATAGGCACTGGCTGTCAGGTTCGTTTTGGGGGAGAGGCGGTGGTCTTTCAGGACGCTGGCGATCATGGGTTCCAGATTTTCCGGGCGCACCTCCAGGACATCGGCCCTGGCATAACGCTGTTTGCTGATGATTTTCCCGGTGACTGTTCTGACGACAATTTCATTGGTCGACCCTTCATTCAGCAGGATCTCCCCCTGGACCGTGGTTCCGCTCTTCAATTTGATGAAGGACGAGGATGGCGGCAGAACCCCGAGAGCGGCGGGGGAGAGATCGGATCGGGTGACGGCACCAAAGCCGGTTTCCGAAATCACGGTAAGCGCCAGAAGTAATGATAACATTCGCATAATCGTTCTCCTTGATTTAGAAAGACAATACCATACAAGTTTTCTGTGCGTTATTCAATAATGGCAAGTGGCTCGGCGGGGCGGGGCGGG
>JAABPW010000069.1 GCA_011391785.1 Verrucomicrobiota bacterium | reverse complement strand
GGCTCTCCGCTTTTCGCCTGGGCATAACCCGTCGCAGGTCCCCCGAGCCAGAAGGCGGCAAGGGTGATGATTCCGATACTGATAATCCGGTGACTGGCAAAACGCATGTCCATGGTTCGTCTCCCAATTGAATAATGTGCAGTAATTTATCAGGCTTCGCCCCTGCGTCAAACCTTTCCATGATGGGAGGGCAAGGGGGCGGTTACAGGGGGGCGTCCCCGTGGCCTTGTGCCACGGGTCGCGAAAATGTTCGGTTCCCGCCACGCAAGGTGGCGGGGCACCCCCAATAACTGTCCCATTACATGGGATGGGGGGCGAGAATGGGATTTATGGGAAGCGGGGGAGGCGGATAATGGGATTATGCTGATGCCTTGACTTACGGGCCAATCTTCGTAGTTTGGTGGACATGAACTATGCCTCCAAAATACTGACCTATCTGGCTGATGGAGATCGTCCTTCCCAAGTATTGCTGGTGGCGGGTGCGCCGCCGGTTGAAAAACACGGGGAAGAACTCACGATCGCGTTCAATGCGCTGCTGACACCGGACGATATCCGTGACACCTTGAACACGTTCTCAAGCCATGTGCGGCGTGACATGGCCTCGGATCTCGGTGCGGCGGGGGTGTTTTCCTTCGGGATGCCCGGCGTCGGCCGTTTCCGGGTGCACTACATGACCCAGCGCGGCAGCAAGATCGTCACGGTTCAGCGCATGCCGTTCGATATTCCCCGGTTGGCGACCCTGCTGGACGATGGGGCGCAGCTTGCCATTGCCCGTGAGCTGGTCGGCTCTTCCGCTGGGGGAATCGTGCTCATCACGGGACACGTGTCGGCCTCCCTGGCTTCCTTCGCCTATGCCCTGTTATGCCATGCCAACGATACCCGCAAGACGGTGATCTGTATCTGCGAGGAAAATCTTTCCTATACGCTCAAACATGGAAGTTCCGTGGTGGTTCAGACGGAGGTGGGGACGGATTCGCCTTCGATGATCGAGGCTTTGGAAAGCGCGGGGTTCCTGAATCCCGGCATGCTTTATGTCCGCGAGCCGCGTACCCATGCCGAATTTCTCCGGCTGGTGGAGGCGGCCGAGGCCGGCACCCAGGTGTTCGTCTCGCTGCCCTCCCGCGATGAAACCAAGTTCCAGGAAGATTTCCGCGCCCGCCTCAAGGATGATTATGAGATGTTCCGCAGCTGTCTCCTGAAGACGGTCTGGGTGACGCCGGGCGAGGGCGGCAAGATTGGAGTAAGGGTGTTATGAAGATTGTGGTCATCGGGGGCGTAGCGGCGGGAATGTCGGCGGCGGCGCGGGCGCGGCGGCTGGATGAGCTGGCGGAAATCGTCGTGCTCGAGAGGAGCAATCATGTTTCCTTCGCGAACTGCGGGCTGCCGTACCATATCGGCGGAGTGATCAAGGAGCGCGATGATCTCCTGCTGCAGACTCCCCAGAGCCTCAGGATGTCCATGAACCTGGATGTGCGGGTGGGGCATGAGGTGCGGGGGATCGACCGGCAGCGCCACACCATTCATGTCGTGGAGCTTGGGTCGGGCCGGGAGTATGACGAGTCGTACGACAAGCTGGTGCTGGCTCCCGGGGCCATGCCCATCCGGCCGGCCCTGCCCGGGATTGACCATCCCCGGGTTCTGGTGTTGCGCAATATCGAGGACATGGATGCGATCAAGGCGCTCGTGGATGGCGGCGCACGCAGCGCCGTGGTGATCGGGGGCGGCTATATCGGCGTCGAGATGGCCGAGAGCCTTCGTGAACGCGGGCTGGCGGTGGACCTGGTGGAAATGGCGGACCAGATCATCCCTCCGCTTGACCGCGAAATGGCCCGGGATCTGGAAGGGCATATGGCGGATCACGGCGTTAAACTCCGTCTTGGCTTGGCGGCGGCATCATTCCGCGATGTTGATGGCCGGATTGCCGTTGAGTTGACCGATGCCACGACCTTGTCTGCGAATTTTGCAGTCCTGGCCGCCGGGGTTCGTCCCGATGCCGCGCTGGCCCGGTCTGCCGGGCTGGAACTCGGATCACGGGGCGGTATCAAGGTGGATGCCCACATGCGGACCTCGGACCCGGATATCTATGCCGCCGGGGATGCGGTGGAAGTGGTGGATACCGTGATGGGGATTCCCTCGCTGATCCCGCTCGCCGGGCCAGCCAACCGGCAGGGCCGTATCGCGGGTGAGAATATCTGCGGCCGCGACACCGTCTACGGCTCGACGCAGGGAACGTCCATCGTCAAGGTGTTCGATATGACAGGCGGCGGCACCGGTGCCTCGGAGAAGGCGCTCAGGAAGGCTGGCCGGTCCTATCTCAAGGTTTACCTGCATCCCTCGGGTCATGCCGGTTATTATCCGGGATCCGCCCAGATGCATATCAAGGTTCTCTTCGAGCCCGGCACGGGGAAACTGCTGGGCGCGCAGGTCGTCGGGTTTGATGGGGTGGACAAGCGGATCGATGTCTTTGCGACCGCGATCCGGGCGGGGATGACGATTCATGACCTCGAGGGCCTGGAGCTGGCCTATGCGCCGCCCTATGCCTCGGCCAAGGATCCGGTCAATATGGCGGGATTCATCGGTTCAAACCTTCTGAAAGGCGACCTTGCCCTGTGGTATGCGGAGGATTTTCCCGCGCAAACCAGCAAGGGTCTGATCCTTGATGTGCGGGGCCCGCAGGAGTATGAGCAGTGGCATATCCCCGGCGCCGTCAACATTCCGCTCGGGAAGTTGCGCTTGCAGATGGACCGGATTCCCCGCGACAAGCCGGTGTTTGTCTATTGCAAGGTCGGCTTCCGCAGCTACCTTGCCTACAGGCTGCTGAAACAGCGGGGCCTTGCGGATGTGAAAACCCTGGCTGGCGGATCCCTGACCTTCTGCAGTGTTCTGGGGAAGGACGCTTCGCATAAGGGCAGGGACAAATAGCATCCGTCAGGAAAGAGGGGATTTCACCGCCCGCTGCGCTCGAGGCACTGAGGCGCAGAGAAGAAAATGTTACGCGAATTTTCCAGCCGGCGGGTACACCGGCTGGAAAATTCGCGTAACGTCTCCGGTGAGGAGAGGTCCGGATTGTGGAATCGCTTCCTGGCTGCTAGGGCTGCCAGCCTCCCGATAAAGTTCCCGGAATGGGTCGGTTATTGGGGGTGCCCCGCCACCTTGCGTGGCGGGAGCCGAACATTTTTGCGCCCCGTGGCGCAAGGCCACGGGGACGCCCCTTCCTATAACTGCCTGCTCCTTGCGAGATTTCCGAAAATTGGATAGACCGCCTCACAGCCAGAGATTATAGTCGCGAAAAGGCCTGCTGTTACTCCACGGGGCGGACGCCTGTCGACATGCGGCGAAATGGGCCCATTCTGTCGGTTTTATCAGGAAACAGAATGTCGCTGTTTTAATCCGCAAGAAATTGACAGGCATAGGCTTAAGCTGAAATTTCTGTTGCGCAATAAAAAGTGATAACACTACAGGCGCCTGTCGGGATAATAACAAGTTGGCATGAAGAGAAATGATTCGAATGAATAGCATTAAGAGACTTGCCGTTGTATCAGGATGCCTTGTGGCGGTATTAGCGGTGTTTGCATGTTCCGGGGTTGTCTATAGCATGTTCCTGTTGACGCAAAAGACCTTGCCGTTCGTAGTATTGCTCGCTGCAGTTGGCATGGCGTGGGTAATCCACCCATTAATTTCAGGGATAAGATCAACCGGATTACGCTATGCGGCAGTAGCCTTGGGATGTTTAATATTAACTCCGTTAATGGTGTGGTTAGGTTTTATTGTGTGGATCTCGTTGTGGGTGCTGTTTGGTGGATCTGTAAAATGATACGAACATGAATATGAACCGAAATGATGCCAACAACGGCGGCGTCCGTACTCGCTAAAGCTCGCCGGACACTCCGAACGTTGGCGCAAGCGAAATGACATACTATGGATGATAGATCATTCACAATAGGGGTGGCCGCAGGTGTTGCTGGTGTGCTATTGTTGCAGTTCATTCTCCTGATTTTCAAGCCGTGGGTGCGAGCATTGTTCTTTGGGGCAGGGATTCCGCTGGCGAGTGTTGTGGGCATGCGACTGCGGGGGAGTCCGCCCATGCTCTTGGTCGACGCCTTCATCCTTTTGAGAAAGGGAGGGTTGGACATGTCAATTGATATGGTTGAGGTGGTCTACGTCACAAACAGAATACGGGCAAGTACACCAGAAGCGCTTGCTCAACTCGTTCGGGAACAACGGCAGAAAGATGAACGCCAACAAGCCATTTGACGCGACTCGCTAAACGCTCGCGTGTCAATGGTCACGTTCGCATCAGAAAAATGATCAGAAAGTTGATTTGAAATCCAGATAACTTCCGATTAATATTTTAAACATGACAACTACCTTGGCAATTAACCGCTTATCAAGACCAGAAAAACTCCGCGTTATGGAGGCGATCTGGGTTGATCTAACTCAGGATGAAGTTTTGACTGAGTCTCCGGCGTGGCACAAGGAGGCTTTGGCGGAAACAGCGCGCAGGGTCAAAAACGGGGCAGAACCGATTCTTGACTGGGAACAGGCGAAAAGGGACCTCCGGAAGCGTATTCGATGAGTATCAAGATCCTTGCTTCCGCATCCGAAGACCTTGATCGTGGAAGGATCTTCTACTCGCGGCAAGGCGAAGGACTGGGCGAGTATTTTTTGGATTCCTTAGCTTCCGACATTGATGCCCTTGCTCTATATGCAGGAATTCACCTGAAGGTATTTGGCTATTACCGCCTTCTCTCGAAGCGTTTCCCTTATGCCGTTTATTACCAGATCAATAGAAACCATGATGTCATTGTGTGGCGTGTGTTAGATTTGCGCCAAGAACCCTTGCGGATTCAAAGGGCATTGAAATAGTTGCGAACCAGGAAGTCCAGGTCACCTCGCGTCCCGCTCGGAACCTGACTTTCGTCGTTCGACTACGGCACAGCCAAACTCGGTAACATGAAAACAAACAGCACGCTTCTGCTCACAGTCTTGCTGGCGATTGCATTTCGTATTTCGCCAGCTATCGCGCAGTTTCAGGGATTACCAGGGTGTTCGCAGGAATTCTATCGTGATGTAATGGCTGCTGAAAAACTGGTTAACCAAACAAAATCTGTTGAGCCAATGATCGCCCTTCAAAAGCGCTACACAAACGCAACAGAACAAGCTTCATTGGAGGTGTCAATCGGTTTGGATTACAACCAGAGAACCGGGGTCGTGAATCCTTCCAATGCGGTAGTTCACTTCGCTGCCGCACTCCGAAACAACCTTCCGGAACAAACCTATATTGAAATTCTAATGTGGCGTGGCGGTTCCTTTGAACAACTCAAAAGGACTAACGAAGCACTGAAGGATTATCTACGTGGGCTACTGGCTTGTTCTTACTACGACTTGTCCGGAGGGTGGCCCGAAATCCAAAACTCAAAGGTGCCGATCTACACGAATTCGCCTGACCCCCAGAATAGTGAGCGGTTGCGAGATTACAACACCTACCGAAAGAGCATCGACTTCCAACGCTTTTTGCTCATGCAACGTTACTTCTTGATCGAGGCGGTCAAGAGAGTCCGGCCAGAAGGATCCAAGAGCGATGGTCTAATCGTCGAAATCCTCGGGACACTGTCGCCCGATTCCAGCAGGTTCGGGACAATCACAGACTGGTTGAAGTCAGAGAATAGGCGGCCGTGGCCATGAAAAAGTCGAACAAACCGGATGCAGCGAACCCCGCGAAAGTATCACTGTTGCAGGCCGGGCGTCACGGGAGCGGGGGCGCTGATTCGGAACCAAAAGATGAATGACCAGATTGAAGTCGGTAACCTCAAGGGCTCGCACAAGATATGGCACTATGTCGCCATCGTGGCAGTTGTGTTTGCAGTCCTTCTTATCGGCCTGACGTTTGCGGGAT
>JAABPW010000068.1 GCA_011391785.1 Verrucomicrobiota bacterium | reverse complement strand
CCCCAGTTCGTGGCGGAGGGCAGGTAGTAGCCGGTGGCACCCGTGTCGGCGAAGGGGGTCGTCCCGGCGGTCGGCGGATTGCCCGTGCTGTAGACCCGCAACAGGTTCGTGCAGGAATAGAAAACCCCGTCCCCCAGGTGTTGCACGCTGCCGGGGATGACGATCCGGGTCAGGGCGTAGCAGTTCCCGAAGGCTCCGGCGTCGATGTTGGTGATGCTCCCCGGAATCACAACGGTTTTCAGCTTGTAGCAGCTTTCGAACGTGGATACCTCGAGGGCGCCCAGGCCGGAAACGATGGTGACGTTGGTGAGCGCGGTGCAGTAGCTGAACGCCGCCCCGCCCAGGTGCCGCAGGCTGCCGGGAAGGGTGAGGGACTTCAGCCAGCCGCACCCCGAGAAGGCGCTTTCACCGATCCAGGCCACGCTGTCGGGCAGGATGAGGTCGCGCAACGCCGTGCAGACGAGAAAGGCCTGGTTCCCGATCCGGGTCACATGGCTGCCCAGGGTGATGCTCGTCAGGCCGGAGCACTGGGTGAAGGCCGAATCGCCGACGTTGGTGACGCTGTCGGGCAGGACCACGCTTTTCAGGCCGATGCAGTAACGGAAGACCGAATTCCCGATGTTGGCGACATTGGTGCCCACGACGAGGTTGGTCAGGTGGGTGCAGAAATTGAAGGCCCAGTCCCCGATCTCCACGACGCTGTCCGGAATCACCACGTTGGTCACCGAGGCGCAGGAATCGAAGGCGCTGGTGCCGAGGCGGGTGACGGTTCCCGGAATGACGTACAGGCCGGCGGATTTGCCGACGGGAAACTGCACCAGGAGGGTCTGGGCCTGGTTAAACAGGACCCCCTCCGCGCTGCTGTAGGCGGGGTTGCCGGCCGCCACCGTGATGTTGGTGAGCCCGGTGCAGGCGGCGAAAATGTTCTGTCCGATGGCGAGGACATTCGTGGGAATGACAACCCGGGTCAGGCTCTCGCAGCTTTCAAAGGCGAAGTTTCCAATGGAGGCAACCTTGGCGCCGATCACGACGTTGGTCAGGCTCCGGCACCCGCGGAAGGCCGCACCCTCGATGGTGGTCACCCCATCGGGAATGGTGATGGCGACCAGGTTGGTGCAGAAGTCGAACGCCCCGTCCCCGATGGTCGTGAGCCCCGCACCCAGGGTGACGTCGCGGAGGCTGTAGCAGTTGATGAAGGTGCTGGGCCGGAGGGCGGTGATGCCATCGGGGATGACGATGGCGGGGAGGCGGGTGCAGTAATAGAACGCCGTGCTGCCGAGGTTGGTGACGCTGCCGGGAAGGAGGATGTTGGTGAGGCTGCCGCAGGACGCGAAGGCATCGTTCCCGATGCTCAGGATGCCTTCGGGTACCGTGATGCTGGTCAGGTTGGAACAGGACGCGAAGGCCTGATACCGGATGACGGTGACCGGAAAGCCGCCAAGGGTGTTGGTCACCGACAGGGAACCGGAGTAGGACGTGTCGAAGTCCGTGATCGTGGCCTGTTCATTGGTGACGGTATAGGTGTAAGGCCCCGCTTGATCGGCAGGAGAGGGTGCCGTGGTCCCTAATAGGAGAAGACTCAGACAGGAGACTATTCTGGCTTTCAACATGACACCCTCCTCTTTCAGATTCTGATTCAATAGCATCCCATTGCATTCTTAATCGTAATAGTCATCATAATCGTAATCTATTCGGGGGGGAAGAAGATTACGATTATGATTAAGATTACGATTACGAACAGAGAGAGACGTGAAGAGGAGGAGAGGAGGAGGGGAGGGAGTGTTCAGTATTCAGAGGTCAGTGTTCAGATTTGAGATATATGATTTCAAATTTCCGATTGAATTCATAATCGTAATCTTAATCGTAATCGTAATCTTTTCGGAAAGCAGAGGATTACGATTACGATTAAGATTACGATTACGAGGGGAATGGGCCGCAATTGAATCCAAAATCTTAAATCTGAACACTGAATACTGAATACTGATTCCTGAGCACATGGAACGGTGGAATCTAAAATCCCACCCCTTTCACGGCATTAAGGAGGGTGGTGGGGTCATCGGTGGGCAGGTACTTCTTGATTCCCTTCCTGCGCCTCAGGCGGGACTCCTCTTCCTTTTTCCTCGCGACCCGGCTCGCGTCATAGAGGATCACCGGGATCGACTGCGTCCTTGGCATGGCCTGGAGGACGGATGCCACCGAATCGCCGTTCATTCCGGTCAGGATCTGTTTCACAAGGATGATATCCGGCAGGCATACGGCGGCTTTTTCCAGAACCTCCGGCCCGGTCGAAGCTTCCTCGATCTCAAAACCGGCAGCCCGGAACACCCTGCTCAGCCGGCTGGCGACCATCAGGTCATCTTCCCCGACCAGAATTCTTTTGATGGCGGGCCGCTGGTGTTTTTCAAGTATCTCCTGGATCTTGATCAACAGCTCGGATTTTTCGCAAGGTTTGGCGATGAACCCGTCCACCGGAATCCCCCGGAAATAGTCCTTTGTCGTCGTGCGGGTCGTAAACACGAGGACCGGATACTGCAGGCCGCCATGGCTCAGCATGATCCGCTTCAAAAACCCGATCCCTCCGATGCCTGGCATGTTGATGTCCAGCAGGATGATGTCGGGGGTGACCGTCTCCAGCCGCTTCAGGCCGTCTTCCCCGCACTCGGCAAGGGTCACGTCAAACCCTTTGGGGGTCAGGAAATCGGTCATAACCTTGAGGATGAGCTTGTCGTCGTCAACAACGAGAACCCGTTTTTGCTCCGCTTGTTCCATGAGCTTCATTGACTAGCCCCCTTGGCCTCATAAACCGGGATTGAGAACCAGAATGTACTGCCCTTGCCGGGCTCGCTTTCGATCCCGATGACCCCCCCATGGGCTTCCACGGCTAGTTTGCAGAAAGTAAGGCCCAGCCCGGATGAGTGCTTCTGCTCCTTGTGGCGGGGGTCGACCTGGCCGAATTTCTCGAAAATCATCGTGTGGTACTCCGGCGGGATCCCGCACCCCTGATCGGTCACTGTCGCACGGAGCGTCCCGCCCGCAACGGTAATACCTACCGTGATCGTGCTGTCTTCGGGTGAGAACTTGATGGCGTTTCCCAGGAGATTGACAAAGATGCGATGCATGATATCGCGATCCGCGACAACGGTTGCCGTCTGGCCATCCACCAGGAGGGTCAGCCTCTTCTTGAGGGCCAGCAACGCCACCGGCTCAACGGCCTTCCGGGCTATTTCGAGAAGATCGCAGGGAATCCGGTTGAGGGGCATGTTCCCGGACTCCATCCTGCTGATATCCAGCAGGGAATTGACCATTTCGACCAGCTCGCGGCAGCAACTCTGGCCCATGGCGACATATTCCGACTGTTTCGGGTTGAGCAGGGCCTTCTCGTTCAGCAGGAAATCGTAGGACCAATCGACGATCATCAAGGGCGAGCGCATGTCATGCACAATCATGTGTGTCAGGTTATCCTGAAGCTTATCCAGTTCGCTCAACCGGTCGAGATCCTGCTGAACCTTGTCATAAAGGTGTTTCGCATAGACGGCATTTCGCACGCGCAGGATCACGTCCCGCCGGTCTATCGGCTTGGTCAGGTAGTCGTTCGCGCCGGCATCGATGCCCAGGTGCCGTTGCTCGCTTTCGACCAGCGCCGTGACCATCAGGACAGGAATCGCGGCTGTCTTGAGGTCCGCCTTCAGGCGCCGACACACCTCCAGGCCATTTATCCCGGGCATCATCACGTCGAGCAGGACCACGTCACAAGCGCCTGACTGGACTATTTTCAAGGCGGACAGGCCGTCCTCTGCCTCGAGGACGCTATATCCGTTGAACTCCAGCAGGTCGCGCAGGAGGATCCGATTCAGGGGCTCATCATCGACAACCAGGATCCGGCCCGGCGCATTTTGATCAATCGGGATTATATTCATGGGCGTGCCTATCAATTTGCCTTTTGCAGAGTGTCGACCCAGCCAACACCCCGTTTGTAGGTGTTTTTTTCATAGTTTGTCACCAAGGAGCATTTTTTATGCGCTCCCCTCTTTTCTAAAAGCTACGCAATGGGCCGGACTCCGGCTATGGGGTGTTATCCCCAGTAGGGGGAGGGGGGAAGAGGGGGAGTGTTCAGATTTAAGATCATTAGCGTCCCACGGAAATCCTAATCTTAATCGTAATCTTAATCTTAATCCCTTCTGGGGCAGAGGATTACGATTAAGATTAAGATTACGATTAAGAGGGGAATGTCGAAAATCGCACTCTCGATTACGGCTCTAAAAGGTCAATAAATATGGGCTTTTGTGATCATGAAATAGTGCCTGTGGGACGCCAGTGATTTAAGATTTGAGATTTCTGAATACTGAACACTCACTCCTAACTCTTGTCATGGGCTGGCGATGTTCAAAAAGGGTTTACAACAGGGAGGACCGCCAGTATAACCGCCAATTCAAATTCAGTAAAAACAGGTGGTTTCGATGTCAAAAGAGTGGATCAGTCTGGCTGTGTTCGTGCTTTGTTATGGTCTGTTCGTTTTCCTGCCGGGGAAGCGGTCATGGGTTGCCTGTGCCGGCGGCGCGCTTTTGATCCTAACGGGCGTGCTGACGTGGCAGGAAGCTTTTTTTGCCAAGATCAGCTGGAATGTCATGGGGCTTTTCTTCGGCACGCTGATCCTGGCCGAAATCTTCATGATGTCGCGTGTTCCGGCGGTGATGGCTGAATGGCTGGTCGACAGGGCCAAAAGCACACGCGTCGCGATGCTGGTCCTCTGTGCGCTGTCCGGCGTCATTTCCATGTTCGTGGAAAACGTCGCCGTTGTGCTTTTGCTTGCGCCGGTTGCGCTGAGCCTGGCCGACAAGCTGAAAATCAGTCCGGTGCCATTGCTGATCGGTATCGCCGTGAGCAGTAATCTGCAGGGAACGGCGACCATGATTGGCGATCCGCCCAGCATGATCCTGGCCGGCTACATGCGCATGGGGTTCTGGGATTTCTTTTTGTATCAAGGGCGGCCCGGCATTTTCTTCGCCGTGCAGATCGGCGCAATTGCCTCGCTGCTGGTCATGGCGTGGTTGTTCCGCCAGCACCGCACAAAATCGGTTCTGCTGGCGCAGGAGAAAGCCCGCTCCTGGGTTCCTGCTATCCTGCTGGGCTTGCTGGTCATCGGATTGTCCTTTGCCACCCTGTTCGATCCGGAATTCGAATGGTTCGCCGGCACCTACACCTTGATCCTCGGTGCCGTCGCGCTGGTCTGGTTCCGTAAAATCGCCTGCTGGGGGAGTGTGCGCAAGCTGGGTAAGACGCTGGACTGGGACACGACGTTCTTCCTGATGGGTATTTTCGTCCTGGTGGGTGGCCTGAGTGATTCCGGCTGGATGGATAAACTGGCCTCCGGCATGGCGGGGTGGGTGGGGACCAACGTTGTGCTCGCTTTCGCCGTGATGGTGCTGTTTTCGGTGCTGGTCTCGGGATTTGTCGATAACGTGCCGTTCCTGCTGGTCATGATTCCGGTTGCCCAGAAAGTGGCGGACCAGATCGGTGCCCCGGTTCCCCTGCTGATGTTCGGCCTGCTGATCGGTGCCTGCCTGGGGGGGAACCTGACTCCCATCGGCGCCTCCGCCAATGTGGTTACCCTCGGTATCTTGAAAAAGCGCGGATACCAGGTCGGATTCCGGGAATTCATGCGCATTGGCATCCCCTTTACCATCGCGGCGGTTGTGTCCGCCTGTGTGTTCGTCTGGTTGGTGTGGGGCATGTAAGCGTTTGCCAGCCAATAAGGCCGGCGGTCAAGTGTTCGGCCCCCGGTATTCGGATTTCAGACCTCATTTGGTCATGGCGGGCTTTGGAAGGGACAGCCGGTAGAGGCGGCCGCGGGCCCCGACGGCAAGCACTTGTCCGGGGTCGGGCATCGTGAGGGCTTTCACGTCCGGGGGGCAGGGTCCCAGTTCCTGCCAGGTGGAACCGCCATCGGTCGTGAAGGTGATCACGCTCGAGTCGCCCCGCAGCAGCAACAGGACCCCGGTAGATCCGGTTCCCGTAGGTGGCTGTTCCCGATCCGCTCCCGTAGTAGTAGAAGTTGCCGGGCAACTGGGG
>JAABPW010000078.1 GCA_011391785.1 Verrucomicrobiota bacterium | reverse complement strand
TCGACAAGATTACGGACCTGGCCTGCTATCGTGCCCGGGTCTTTGCGGAGGCCGGGACCGACATCCTGGCGCTGGGTGATGACATCGGGATGCAGTCGGCGATCATGATGTCGCAGGAGATGTACCGGACGTGGCTCAAGCCGAGGCTCAAGCGGGTGATCGATGCCGCCCGGTCGGTCAAGCCGGACGTCATTATCCAGTATCATTCCTGCGGGTACGTCCTGCCGCTGATCGAGGACCTGATCGAGGCGGGGATTGACGTGCTGAACCCGGTCCAGCCGGAATGCATGGACTTTGCCGAGGTGCACGCGCGATTCGGCGACCGGTTGTCGTTCAACGGAACCATAGGCACCCAGACGACGATGCCGTTCGGGACACCGGACGAGGTCAGGGAGACTGTCCGGCGGAACCTGGCGATTGCCGGGGAGAAGGGTGGGTTGTTGTGCTGTCCCACCCATATGCTCGAGCCGGAAGTGCCCTGGGCGAATATCGAGGCGTACGTGGAGGCGGCACGGGAGTTCAATCCCCGGGGAGTCGCCTTGTCAGGCCGGTAGGGGAGCTTGTCGTGATCAGGATGCCTGGCCCAGGCTATTCTATGCCTGTCTTATCGGGGCGCTTGTTGCACAACACGCCAAACATTGGCGATTCTTGAGATAGTGCGCCGACGGTTGTGGCCGGGTTTCCGCTGTTCTGGCGAGCCATTTCACTCGGACATCGATTGACAGGATAGGCGGAAAACGGGTATTTGGAGGCCGGATACTGAGTCTTGAACATCAGGGGAAAAGGGGTAATGGACATGACTAGTCACATCAAACGTCTTCTGTTGATCAGCCTGTGCGCGATGGGTTCGGTCGCTGTGGCCGGTAGCCGGGTTGATCCGTATAACGTCGTCTGGGATTCGCCCAGCACGAATTCGGCCGGCTCCATGCCGCTCGGCGGCGGCAATCTTGGCCTGAATGTCTGGGTGGAGCCATCTCCTGATGGAGGCGATGACCTGCTGTTCTATATCGGGCATCCGGACAGCCGTCTCGAGGAT
This sequence comes from Verrucomicrobiota bacterium, assembly GCA_011391785.1. Taxonomy (GTDB): domain Bacteria; phylum Verrucomicrobiota; class Kiritimatiellia; order CAIKKV01; family CAITUY01; genus JAABPW01. Next base: position 24,769 of record JAABPW010000078.1, on the reverse strand, counting down.
ACGAAACTGGTGAAGCTGGGGCGGGTCCGCCTGTCGCTGGATTCCCAGCCGTTCCGGAAGAAGTTCCGGCAGGAACTGGATCTCGCGCAAAGTTGCATCCGCATCACCGGCGACGGGGTTGCCCTGACCCTGTGGGTGGATGCCTTCCAGCCGGTGATCCATGTGGAGATGGAGTCCGACAAGGCCGTCACCGCGCGGGTGGCCTACGAGTCGTGGCGATTCAGCGCCACGCCGGTGACCAATGGCCTGGAATGGTGCTACCGGCTGGATCCGAAGCGGGATAGCCGTCAGGGCAAGATCAATGGCCAGAATGCCCGGGCGTTTGCCGACAAGGTTCCGGATCCACTGAAGAACCTGACCCTCGGCGGGCGCATCGTTGCCCCCGGGCTTGTGGCGGACGGCACGGGCGCGGGCGACTACATGAAGACGCCATACAAGTCATGGAAGGTCAAGACCGGGAAGCCGGTGAAGAATCTCGACCTGCGTGTGCTCGTGCGGGTGGCTCAGGATGACTCGGTGGAGGCCTGGCGCGCGGAGCTGGACAAGCTGCAGGAGGCCCGGTCGGACCGCAGGAAGACGGTCGCCTGGTGGCGGGACTTCTGGGATCGCAGCTTTATCGAGATCAATCCCGGCGCCAGGAGCGATGACAACGGATGGCAGGCCGGGCGGAACTACCAGTTGTTCCGCTACATGCTCGCCTGCAACCGCACCGGCAAATTCCCTACGCTGTTCAACGGCGGTATCCATACGTTCGACAGTCCGCTGGCGAATGCCACGGCTTTCGGCGCCGCCGGGCCGAATCCCGACGAGCGGGCCTGGTGGGGTTGTCATTTCATGGCCCAGAACCAGAGGCTTGTGTACTGGCCCATGCTCAAGGCCGGCGACATTGACCTGCTCGATGTGGGGCTGAACTTCTACCGGGACCGCGCGCCAGTGGCGCAGGCCAAGGCCAAGCACTTCATGGGTGTAGATGGCACCCTGTTCACGGAATCGCTCGATGTCTTCGGGCTGATTGCGGCGACGCCATCGGGCAACGGCCTTGAAGCCGCCGGTCACATCACTTATCACTTCACGTCCGGCCTGGAGTTCGCCTTCATGATGCTCGAGGAATGCCGGTTCACGGGGCGGGATCCGAAGGACTCCCTGCCCGTGATGATGGGGATGCTGAAGTTCTATGACAACTTCTACCAGAAGGAATGCCAGAAGCGCACCGGCCAGCCGCTCGACGCCAAGGGAAAGCTGGTCATCTATCCCGGCAATGCCTGCGAGCTGGGAGTGGGCTGCAGTAATCATACCGATGCCGTGTCCGGGCTGATGGCGATTACGGACGGGCTGTTGAAGCTGCCCGGCACGGATCGCGCGTGGCTGGAATCGTTCCGCAAGCGGATTCCGGCGATCTCCACGGAAGAGAAGGACGGCAAGAGGGTTATCAAGCTGGCGGAGTCATGGGGCAGCATCGCCAATCCGAACGAATTTCCGCAGTTGTACGCGGCGTTCCCGTTCCACGTGTACGGCGTGGGGCTGCCGGATCTTGAGGTGGCGCGGGATACCTGGCGCAGGGGGGCGCCCATCCAGAAGGAGTCGCTCTGCTGGAAATACGGCAATATCCTCACCGCGGATCTCGGCCTGGCGGACGAGGCGCAGAAGTACTGCCTGCGGAAGTTCCTGTATCCCTTCGGGGGTGATGGTCCGACGGTGGCGTATGGCCACTGCGCGCAATTCAAGGCCCGCTTCCCGGCATTCTGGGTGACGTATCCGTTTGACGCGTTTCCCTGCATGGATCATGGCGGCTCGGCCATGATCGGCCTGCAGGAGATGCTGCTGCAGACTCCGGGCGACCGGCTGCTGCTCCTGCCGGCCTGGCAGGTGGACTGGGATGTGCATTTCAAGCTGCATGCGCCGAGAAACACGACGGTCGAATGCGAGCTGCGGGGCGGCAAGATCGTGAAGCTCAAGGTGACGCCCACCTCGCGGCGCAAGGATGTTGAGATTATCGGGCCGGTACCGGTGCCTCCGCCCCCGCTTGCACAGGGCAGGCCGGTAAAGGCCTCGAGCACGTATGATCAGCCGGGCTATGACGCCGCCAAGGCTGTGGATGGGGAGCCGGGCACGCGCTGGGCGTCCGACAGCAATGCCCGGTCCGGCTGGCTCGAAGTCGATCTGGGTGAGGAGAAGGAAATTGGTTCGGTCCTGGTCTCCGAGATCGAGTGGCAGGAGACCCGCGAGTTCGCGATCGAGGTCAAGCAGGGTGAAAACTGGAAGGACGTAGCGCGCGGCACAACCATTGGGCCTTGCAAGGAGATCGCGTTTGAGCCCGTCAAAGCCCGGTATGTGCGCCTCAATGTCCTGAAGTCCGAAAGGGCTATCAACATCAACGAGTTCCAGATCTTCCCCTCCGGGAAAAAGAAGTGATGGCCGCTTCCGGAGTCCCCTAGGGACAGGCCCTGTTTCGCCAATTTCAATCGTGCCGTGGAAGGACATCGCCAGCCGCCTCCCGGCAGGGTGATTTACTGCCTGTCCCGTCACGGTTTCTATTGCACAACACGCCAAAACCTGAATAGCTCCCCAGCGTTTATACCCCAAATGACAATAGCCGTTCGCCTGAAGGGAAGAGGCTCCTATGGGTGTCTGGGAACGATCCTGATTCGCACCGTCATGACGATCCGGATTGCAGCCACCCGAACACACAACCAGTAGCAACGAATGGAAAGGACGAGGTCAGTGAAGATCCTAGGTCAATGCCTGTCCCCATTACCGGGGCTGTCCTGCGAAGCCAAGAGCACTTTTTTGCCCCGCTTCACGGGTCGGGACGATTCTGTCTTGACTTCGCTTCTCATGGGTGTCTTGCTCTATGGAAAGTTGGGAAAGGTATATACATGAATAATATCGTTCGTAGAAGATTCGGCCTCGTAGTATTTGTTGTGCTTTCCCTTCTTTTTACGTTACCGGCAACTCTCCTGGCTGGTGGAGAGTTTTACGTTTCGCCGAAAGGAAAGGATACAAACTCCGGCACGAAATTCAGGCCATTTGCCACATTGGCAAGGGCCAGGGATGCCATCAGGGTGCTTAAATCAAAAGATGGTCTGCCGAAAGACGGCGCCACCGTTTACCTTCGGGCCGGCGAATACAACCTCTCGGAAACATTTACGCTTACACCCCAGGATTCCGGTACGACCGATGCTCCGATTACGTACACCGCATACAATGATGAAGATGCCTGCATTGTCAGCAAACGTGCGGTAACAGGCTGGAGTCTTCTGGCGGCGCCCTGGCCTGCCGGGCTGCCGGCAGCAGCGCAAAGCAAGGTTTTTGTCGCCGACATTTCCAAAGCTTGGCGTTTCCATTTTCTCTACGTTAATAACATCAGCCAGCCGGTTGCCCGGAGCACGAGATCAGACGAATGGTATAAAGCGTGGAAACGGATTGCATCATGCGGACCACCTGCGCCAGCTGGCAGGAGCATTACATTTCCGGCAGGCCAGCTCGCCGATATTCCATCCAACGGGGACGCCGAGATTTCCATGACGACAGCCTGGTGGTGGAACATCGTTGCGCCAATAACCGCCGTCGATTCCGTGGCCAGGACAGCATTGCTCCAGAGTAAATGCACAGTAGAATATCATAACCTGCTGGCATTTGAAGGTGGTTATTATAATCTGAGGAACGCGCTGCCGGTGCTTGATGAGCCAGGCGAATGGGTTGTGGATTCCTCCGCCGGCCGGGTCTATTACTGGCCGCCAGACGGGACAATGAAAGACAAAACCGCATTCGCGCCGGTACTCCATGAACTCATCCGGTTCCAGGGTGACGAGGAGGGCCAGAGGTGGGCCAGGCAGGTTGAGTACGTTAATATGACCGGACTGCGTTTCCTTTATACCGACCGCACGCCGGAAAGCGAATATGATTCGAAATGGCTGACGCGTAACGCCGAAAATCCGGATGCCATGATATATCTCCAGGGGGTGAAACATTGTATGTTTGACAACAATGTAATTGCCTTCTCCGGCAGCCAGGGTTTCGCGCTGGATCACTACGCGCAGAACATAACACTGACCCGCAATGAGATTGCGTTCAGTTCGTCGGGTGGAATTCAGATTACCGGTTACGGGCCGGGTGACGTTGATGTGAACAAGAACCACCTGATCGAGCGGAATTTTATCCACGATATGGGTCTCGACTACATGCATTCGGGTGCGATTTCGATCTACGGCAGCAACGGCAATACGATTCGTTGCAATTATATGACCGATTGTCCCTATGCATGTGTGTCGATCGTTGGCATGCCGGCCCGGCATATGAGCGACCCGAACAGCATAGACACCATGGATGCTTACGGAAGCAAACAGGCCCTGTATCAGGCGCGCTGGGAGGAGTTGAATAGGCACAAGCCGCTTGATACCATGTCGATGCGGCCCTACCTGCACTCTGGTGAGAACCTGGTCGTCAGTAATGTCTGCGACAATTACATGCAGAAACTGGAGGACGGCGGCGCCCTGTACACGTGGGAAGGCGGGCTTAAGAATGTCTGGATCTGCAATGTTGGTGAACGTCATAACTTGCGTGAGCGTTCTTCGTCATCCATGCACCTGGATGACGACACGGCCATGAACACCTTCTCGAACAACACCTTCTGGAGTCCCGGTTTGCAGATCAACAACAACAGCCACAACAACAGCAATATTTTGAAGGACAATGAAATCAGTCCGGACAAGCCGGCCCGGTACGATGCCGCCCGTAAGGCGATCTTTGATTATGTTATCGAGAAAGGAATCTGGCGCAGTACGACGCGGCGAAATTCATGATAACGGCAGAGGTATTACTCCGTTTGACTCTGCGGATGCCGCCGGACGCGCTTTACAATCAGTATGGGATCAGAAATGCAACTGAATTCAAGGTCCGCAGTCTGAATCTTGGTGTGTCGTACTATTTTGCAATAGATGCTTTCAATGAAAATGGAGTTACTGGTTATGCCGGTGAGGTTGTACATCTTAAGGATTCTGCCGGCAAAGAGTGAGGCCGAGATGCCAGGTCAACTCGAGTCTGTCCCTGCCGACCTCAAATTCAAGAGAAACACCAAGTCCACCAGGTTTTCCGCCAGAGGCGGATCCGCAAGGGCGTAGAATCTTTTCTTTGCTGCTGCTTCGGCTATGGGGCGAGTTCGACACGCTCCGCTCCTGATGAGTCATTTCAGGGTCCAGGCGTTCTGTCTTATTGTCCGGGGTGAGGATCCGTTATGGAGCCGGACCATCCTTGAGAAGTGGAAGGGATTCTTGAAGCCGCATTTGTAGGCGATTTCGCCGATGGTGAGGCCGGTTTCTGCAAGCATTTCCAAGCCGCGCTCGGTACGGATTTTCCAGAGGAACTTGTCGGGGGTGGTCTTGAGCTCGCTCTTGAAGCGGGCGATGAGGGTGTTGCGCGAGACGCCCGAGGCGGTATGCGTTTTTACAAGGCAGTCCTGTTCGCTGAAATGATTTTCCATGTAGCTGATGGCCTTTGCGATGCCGTCAGATTGTTTTGTTCGGCCCGGCTTGTTGTCCGCCATGTTGAGGAACTCGGCGAAGATCGACTGGGCCGAGAGGTCGACAACCTTTGCGCCTTGTTTCGACAAAGGCTGGCGCAGTTGGAAGGCGCCGGACAGGAAGCGCTTGAAGGTTTCGGAGCAGGGGATGTTAAGGATATGCTGTTTTAACTGCGATTTGATCCAGTCGGGCAGGGCGGACGGTGGAACGGTGCACCACGAGTGATGTGTTTCGGACTTCCTTGAGAAAGAGAAATATTCCTTGTGGCCGGGGGTCAGCAGGGAGACTGTGTCGGCCTTAAGCTCGTGGTTGCTCTTGTTGCAGGTATACCGGCAGGAACCGGAGTGCAGGATGAACAGCTGGTAGTTTTTCTGGATGCGCGGACCGCAGGACCCGCCGGGCTTGTAAACTACCTGGCCGATCACCGAGCTTAAGCCTCTCAGGTTCCTGTTTTCCCAAAGGAAGTTGTCTCCACCATAACCCATGGACATAAAAGTATTGGATGGAGCAGGCCAAGTCAAATCCGTATGCTGTGATTGCAGATATGATTTTGGGGATGACAGGTATTCCGGTTCCTGGCTTGTTCTGCTACGTTTAGATGAATGTTTGCCGGAATGCTTTTCAATGGAGCCGCTGATGAAAGACAGGACCGTCGTGATAATCGCATCGTTATCCCTATTAAACCTTCCAAATGCGGCTGTCGATGCAGCCCAGCAGCCGGGTGAGCCTGAAGTTTGCGCCGGCGGTGCCGGAGAGGGCTGTTCCAATTATTCCCGTGCAGCGGCGCCTGTTGTCGCGCCCATGTTTATGCCGCTGCCGCCGGGGCAGGTGGAGCCGGCCGGCTGGCTGAGGGACTGGGCTGTAACAATGCGCAATGGAATAACCGGGCACCTGGACGAGAGGAATCCTGTCTACAGCAACGGCTGGAAGGGTGTGGGGATCAACTGGACCTGCGGAAATGCCGATGGGACAGGCTGGCCGCTCGAGCAGAGCGCGTACTGGCTGGACGGCGCGATCCGGCTGGGCTACATACTCCATGATCAGGCGCTGATCGACAGGATCCGCGCGCGGCTGGATCCGATTGTCGACGGGGTAAACAGTGCGAAGGAGGGCACTTCGTTCATTTACTGGAAGCCGGACTACAAGCCGCAGGGATTTGACAACTGGGCGCATTCGCAGATGGGGCGCGCGCTTGTTGCGCTTTACCAGGGCAGCGGGGAAAAGAAAGTGCTGGATGCGCTGGCGAAGGTATACTCGGCTTACTCATCCGACCTGGGTCCAATTGACTTCGCCGATGTGCGAGGCATCTGCAACCTCGATGCGATGATGGAGACGTATTCATACACCGGAGACAAGCGCATCCTTGAGCGTGCAAATGCGGCGCTCGGCCGGCCGGATGTAAAGAGCCTGATCAGGAACTGGTCCGAAGGAAGAGTTGACTGTGGGCACATGGTGATCACGTACGAGAACATCAGGATCCCGGCGGTAATGTATTCGTGGACCGGCGATGCCGTGCAGCTGAAAGCGACGGAAGGGGCGTTCCAGTGGCTGGACAAGAATCACATGATGCCGTACGGGCTTGCGTCAGGCGAGGAATCTGCGGCAGGTGTCGGCGCGGGGAGGAAGACCGAGGCCTGCAACATCCCGGCCATGCTGCATTCGGCCAACTGGATGTACAGGATAACCGGAGACGGGGCGTGGGGTGACCGGATGGAAAAGGCGTTTTTCAATGCCGGACCGGCGCCGCTGGCCCGCGATTGCAGTACAGCGGCTTATTACCAGGCGCCGAACAGGATAAAGCTCGGCCATATTCCGGTTGAGTCGCAGAATCCAGGCAATGGCGGCATATCGTTTGGTCCTCTTGCGGCCAGTCATGTGCTTTGCTGCATCGGTGCGGTAAACCGGATAATGCCGTATTTCATGGCCAACATGTGGATGGCGACAGGTGACGGCGGGCTTGCGGCGACTCTCTATGGTCCATGCACAGTGAATGCGAAAGCAGGCGAAGGCACCAAGGTTAAGATCACATGCAATACAGATTATCCGTTCAATGAATCCATAAGCATGAAGATTGAGCCGGAGAAGAAGGCGGAATTCCCCATTTATCTGAGAATGCCAGTGTGGTGCAAGACTGCAGAGGTTGAGGTAAATGGCAGGCGGATAAAGGCGGAACCTGTTGATGGCAGGAAGGGTTTTGTCAGGATTTCCCGCAAGTGGCGGAAAGGCGATGTGGTGACGCTGAAACTTCCGATGACTGTCAGTGTGGCCCGTGGGACGGAAGGGCCGTATCCGGAACAGGTTCGCGGATATTTTGGTCAGATAAATGGAGATATGTTCAAACCGCGCGCTCTTCCGTATGCCAGCGTGCATTACGGTCCGCTGTTGTTCTGTCTGCCTATACCGGACAAGAATGAGAACACGCCGGATGAAGGCGCCAGGTGGCAGTATGCGCTTAATCTGCGATCTGAGCAGGCGGTTGGTATGAAGGTGGAACGGATGCCCATGCCGAAGCAATGGAACTGGCCGCTCGTCGCGCCTCTGTCGTTGACGGTGCCGGCATGTTCGTTTGACTGGAAGCCGGACATTAACCATGCGCTGCCCGAGAAGCCTATTGTGGCCGACAAGCCCGACTCAATAAGATTGATCCCTTACGGTTGTGCAAAGTTCCAGGTGTCGATGCTCCCGGTTACGGAACATACATGGGAAGGGAAGAAGGGTGAAGACAGAATTAAGGAGACAGAATTTAGAATTCAGGAGTAAGCATTCAGAATGCGGAAAGGAGTAGAATCATGAAGTTGCACAGCAGGCTGGCGACATTGCTTTTGATTTCATTATTTTCGTTTGCGGTGATTGTTCTGCCGGCGAATGCCGGCATGGTGAGTTACTGGACATTTGACAGCAACATGAACGACAGCGTGGGCAGTAATAACGGAACGGCGGTGAACGGCGCCACGATAGGTACCACGAGCAAAGTGATCGGCGGCGGGGCATTGTCGCTCAACGGCGCAAACCAGTATGTAAATGTTGGCAACAGCAGTTCCCTGAACCTCACAGGACTGTTCACGATTTCGATGTGGATGTATAATGAGAACCTTAATGGTCCTCAAGTTAATACGGGTTATTATACGCGTGGCGTCTGGAATGAAGGTGCAAGTTTGTTGGCCCATGGTCAACAGCCGGTACCGTCCGGAGCACAGCTATGGAGCAACTACGGCGTGAATAATACCGAATTGAAAAATGGCCAATGGTACCAGATCGCGCTGACATTTAACGGCTCCACAGCCGCCTATTATGTAGACGGTAAGCAGGTGACTTCGTTTGCCGCCAGCGGTGCTGGCAGTTACCCTGCCATCTCTACCTTTATCGGCGCCGAGGGGGCTGGCAGGTGGTTTCTCCAGGGTTCGATTGACGACGTGGGTGTCTACAACAACGCCCTTGATGCCGCTTCAATGGCGTTAGTCAACGGGCTGGGCCGGACCGGCGGCATCGGCCTTGATCAGCTTGAGGCCGCGCAAACCTTGTGGGCGGGCAGCGTGGGGGACACCGCTGTGATAGGTGGGGCCACCTGGCGGAAGGTCTCGGGCCTTCCGGGCAGCATGGGCGACTGGTCGGGAACGGTTGCCGGGGCGGATGCCAGGATTGTACTTGATGGTGCGGGCAATGGCATCCGGGTTGTTGCTGCTACGGGCCCGTTGGACTACTTCGCGATCTCGGCGATCAGCTCGCCACAGGTGAAGGGCACGGCCATCACTGGCATCACCCTCACCGCGAAGGACGCCAGCAACTACACCGTGGAAAGCTTCGCCGGCACGGTGACCTTCGGGGGTACGGCCGGAATCACCGGCACCTCCGGCAGCTTCACCGGCGGCCAGTTGACCGGAGTGAGCGTCACTCCGGCGGTGGTTGGCTCCGGCCTGACCTTCACGGTGGATGATGGCGCGGGCCACACGGGTACGGCCACCTTCGACGTCAACCTCATCGCGACTATCCCGTTGCTCAGTTACTGGACGTTCGACAGCAACATGAACGACAGCGTGGGTGGCAATAACGGGACGGCTGCCGGCAACGCCGCGATAGGCGCCACGAGCATGATCGGGGGCGGGGCGTTGTCGCTCGACGGCAACGGCGACTATGTCAGAGCGGGCACTGGCTCCGGCTCATCCCTGAACATCACGGGGTCGATCACCATCACGATGTGGGTTCAAGGTTCGAATCTTACCGGCGGCAACGTCGGGTTTTTTACGCGTGCCGACTGGAATGTGGGGCAGAGCTTGCTCAGTCATGCTGGGCCTCTGTGGTGCAACAACAGCATCGAGGGCGGGCAGTTTAGCAACGGGACCTGGTATCAGATCGCCAAGACGTATGATGGAACGACTGTCAGGTTGTATCTCAACGGCAAACAGGTGGTATCGGGAACTTCTGCCAATGGCGGCACTTCCAGTACACACGAAACCTGGATCGGCGCCGAGGGGAATAGCTCTGGCAGGTATTGGCTCAACGGTTCGATCGACGACGTGGGTGTCTACACCAATGCGCTCGACGCCGCCTCCGTCGCGCTAGTCAACGGTCTGGGCCGGTCCGGTGGCGTTGGCCTTGACCAGCTCACCGTCGCGCGGACCTTGTGGGCAAGTCCTGTCGGCACGTATGCCGAAATCAACGGAGCGCGGTGGAAGAGGGTGTCGGGCCTCACGGGCAACCTGGGGGACTGGTCAGGATCGGTTGCGGGAAATAACGCCCAGATCGTGCTCGACAACGCTGGCGGCGGGATCAAGGTGGAACCGCCCACGCGGGGCACGATAATGGCGGTACGTTAGGATGGGTATCTGAGTATTGGAGATTGGCGATTTTGGATTGAAGATTGAGTAAGGAAATAGGGTGTAAGGCACCAGGGACGGGTTGCTTGTTGCTTTCATAGGGTCGTAGGGAGGCCAGCCTGTAGCATCGGGGTTTCTGTTGCACAACACGCCAAACATTGGCGTTTCATGAGATGTCGCAGTGACGATGGCCGCCGACTTCCCGCTGTCCAGGCTGGTTTCCGGGGAGGAAGGGAACTGCGGATGGACGCGGAGAACGCGGATGAGGAGAGGGGGCTTTTCTTGAATCCTCAACGTTGTCCCTTGGTCCCTGTCTCGCCATCCTTCCGCAGCCGGGATTTTCGCAACTAAAGCGCTTTAGATGATTAAAAGAAGGCGATGAAAAAGGGAACGGGTTCCAGATTTGTGCTGGCCCACCGATTCTTGAGTATTGCACGGAGCCTCAAAATATTTTAGTCTCCATGCAGGTGGATAAATGACGGAGAACGAACAGCAACTCTATAAGACAGCCGAGGCGCAACAGGGGTACTTCACCTATCGCCAGGCGATCAAGTGTGGCTACAGCTCGCCCGCACACGTCTACCATGTCGGCACTGGCGCATGGATACGGGAACACCGGGGCATTTATCGCCTTGCTCGTTTTCCCGCCGCCCCGGAGGGTCAGTATGTGCTGTGGTCGCTCTGGTCCTGCAATCTGGCTGGGGAGCCGCAGGGAACGTATTCCCACCAGACGGCGCTGAGTATCCGGGAACTTTCCGATGTCATGCCCGCCAAGCTTCACATGACCGTGCCTGCCGGATTCCGCCGTAATGCGCCCATCCCGATAGCACTTGTACTCCACAAGGGCAACCTGTCCCCCGCAGATATCGAACACCGTCAAGGCTATGCGGTGGTCAAGCCCCTGCGGGTCATCGCCGATCTTCTTCGTGAAGGGAAGGAATCCCCGGACCGGCTTCGGCAGGCGCTTTCGCAGGGACTGGGGCGAGGCCTCATCACGCGGACGGAACTGGCGCGGCATCCGGATCGCGTAGCCCTTGAGAAACTACTGGGGGAAAAGTCTTGAAAGGCCCGCGAACGTTCCTTGATGCAGCCGCATTCAGGCAGGCCCTGGAGGCGCGGCTGAACGACAAGTGGAGAAGATCCACGGACAGGACTGGCTGGGGTTCGCGGGGATGCCGTCGTCTGTCTTTCGGGCCATACCAAGGGAGCAGCAGTTCGCCGAAAAACTGCATGCCTACACCCTGCCGAGGGGTGATCGGCCCAATTCGCGAGTTCGTGACCTCGTGGACATGATTCTACTTGTTCGTGACGGATTGGACCTTGCCCGTCTTAAGACGGCTATTGACAAGACGTTTGGCCGTCGGAAGACACACGACATTCCTGTGCGTTTTCCCCAGCCTCCAGCGACTTGGGACGAGCCGTTTACGGAGTTGGCCCGGGAGTGCAGGCTTTCGGTGGATATGGCCGCCGCAGTCGTTGAGGTTTCCCGCTTCCTCGGTGAGATAAGGAAGCGGTAAATAATAAACTATCCCTGTCGCCCCCCCTCCTTGATTCTTGATCTTCAACGCCGGAACACGCGGAGTGGGCCGAGACCCGGGCAGGGCAGCAGGCCTTATGGGACACGAAAGTGGCTTTGGAGGGGCCGGACACGGATGCACTGAAGGGCGAATATCGCGAAAAGGACGGCAAGGGGGTTCACTTCAGCGGCAAGGGGCTGCGCGAGCACGGCGCACGCTGGGCGCAGAAGGTGGGTGCCTGGCTTGAAAAGGGCGGGAAATAGGCAGGGTGGGCGTCGATGGCAATCCCAACGGCCACATCGGGGTATGCTGTTGCGAAACACACCAAACATTGGTGTTTCTTGAGCTGCCGGGGCGACTGTGGCGGCTGGTTTTCCGCTGTCCAGGCTGGTTTCCGGGGAGGAAGGGAACCGCTGATGGACGCGGAGAACGCGGATGGGAGAGGGGGCTTGCCGGCATTGACGAGGGCCGTAGGGGCGGGTTGCTTGTTTCTACGGGATCACTCGTCTTGCAGGATGGCAATGTGGCGCATCTAATCGTCCCGGACGGAACGACGAATGGCATGATTCCAGGATTGCTCCGGAAATGGGATTTTCCTGGCGGGGCTGGCATAAAGGGCACCTCCTGTAACTGGGACATCACAGGAAATATTAGGTTGAGGGGGCTGTTCATTGCTGGTATTTCTTGAAGCCTGCTTATTCTATTTAAAAAGGAAAGCCATGACACAAGTTTCGCAGGATGAGTTTCCGTATCGGCCTCGTGGTGGCGTGGCGCGTTCATGTCTTGTTGTCGCCCTTTTTCTCGCAATGGCGACAGGCCTATTCGCCCAGGAACCCATCTCCATTGATTTAAAGACGAAGGAATCGCGGCAGCGGACCGTGAAGGCCCTCCGGGACAAGCACGAGAAGGATAAGATGGCGGCCGAGGCCAGGGCGCATGTCATGGGATGGCCGATCCGCGGGGAGCGGAATGGCAGGGGGTTTGAGCTGATGGCCATTGATGACCGCGGGCAGCCGCTTTACTACCAAACCTGCAATGCGAATGCGGCTATTTCCACCGCCGCCAACCTTGTTCGCAATACGCCCCCGTACAATGTAAGCGGGAGCAACTTGACCGTTGGGGTCTGGGATGAGGGGTCGGCCCTGGTCACCCATCAGGAATTCGTGGGACGCGTCACCAACATGAATGGCGCGGCCTCGTCTTCCCACTCCACCCATGTGGCGGGCACCATCGGCGCCGCCGGGGTTGTTGCCTCCACCAAGGGGATGGCGCCGGGCGTCCACATTGATTCCTACGACTGGGGCAATGATACCTCGGAAATGGCGGGTCGCGCGGCAACCGCCAGCGGCGAGGCTGGCATGATCTACATATCCAATCATTCCTACGGCCACGAGATGACCACGAACAATCTCCATTTGTTTGGCCAGTACAGTTCCTATGCCTCCGCTCGCGATTCCATCCACTATGATGCCCCATATTACCTTGCATTCATGTCCGCCGGTAATGATCGGGGACTTGGCGGGAAGGTATACGATTCGGTAGGTGACATGGCCAGCGGCAAGAACGGCATGACGGTAGGGGCCGTGAATGATGCGGTCTCGGGCGGAGTGCGCTCCCTGGCCGCCGCGGGCATGACCTCCTTCAGCGGTTGGGGACCTGCGGACGACGGGCGCGTCAAGCCGGATATTGTTGCCAATGGCGACAGCCTCAACTCAGCCAACAATAGCGGTGACAGCAGTTATACCTCGAAGAGCGGTACGAGCATGTCCACTCCCAACGCGGCTGGATCGGCAACCTTGCTGGTTGATTACTACGGGAAGCAGTTTGGCGGCCAGGCGATGCGTTCCAGCACCTTGAAGGGGTTGATCATCCACACCGCCGACGACCTGGGCAACGCCGGTCCCGATTATGCCTATGGCTGGGGTTTGATGAACACCAAGGCGGCCGCTGACCTGATCGCTGCGTACGTTGCCGCCCCCAGCGGACTCAGCATCCACGAGGGATTGCTTGTTCAGAAAACCACCAATACGTTCCGTTTCCAGCGGGATGGGGCAGGTCCCGTCTGGATCACGATTTGCTGGACCGACCCGGAGGGTGCCGCCACGGGGGCCACGGATGATCGCACGCCCAAGCTGGTCAACGACCTCGATATCCGGGTTGTTTCGCCGGACGGCACGACAACGAATTTCCCGTATGTGCTTGACGTGAACAACCCCGCCAATGTGGCTACAACTGGCGACAACATCGTGGACAATGTCGAGCAAATCCGTATTGCTGCTCCAGTTGCAGGCATTTACACCCTCATCGTCAGCCACAAGAAGACCACCCTGAGCGGGGGGCAGCAGGACTACTCCATGCTGCTCAGCGGTCATTCCACGGATACGCTTGTGGTCACACCCCTTACACAGCCAACGGTAACCGGTCCTGTAGGGGGGCCGTTCAGTCCGTCCAGTTCAACCTTCACGTTGACAAACAGTGGGGGGACCCCCCTGGCCTGGACTGCCTCCGGGGCGCAGGCCGGGATGGATGTGATGCCGGCCAGTGGTGTCCTGTCAGGGGGCGCCTCGACAAATGTCAGTGCTGGTGCCAACGCGGCCGCGGCTCTCCTGTCCATCGCTTCCTACAGCAATACGGTGACGTTCAGCAACCTCACGACGGGCGCAAGACTGGAGCGCCTGGTGAGCCTGAACGTCACGCAGGCTGTGGTCGGGGCGGGTGCCTCGCTGGTTACGGAAGGCTACAGCCCCACGAATGGAGCTTTGGACCCGAATGAACTCGTCACGGTCGACTTTGTCCTGCGCAATACCGGTCCCCTGAATGCCGCCAATGTCGTCGCCACCCTGTTGCCCGCAGGTGTCGTTACCAGCCCCGGTGGTGCCCAGAACTACGGCACCCTCGTCGGCGGAGGGGCCGCGGTCAGTCGCCCGTTCACGTTTACAGCGAGCGGAATCTGTGGGGATACCGTTCCCGCCGTAATGCAGCTCCAAAGCGGCGCGCTTGACCTTGGCAACGTTACCAACATGTTCACCCTGGGCGCTCCCGCAGCGGCGGTTACAAACCATTTCGCGACGGGTGACATCGCGGTTGCCATTCCCAGCACAAGCACCAATGATATTCCCATTGTTGTTGCCAATGCCGGCCCCCTGTTCAAGGTCAGTGCCCGGGTCCGCATCAACCATACTTATGATAGTGATCTCATCCTCAGGCTTATTCATCCGGATGGCGCTTCGGTAACGCTTGCAAACAAGCGGGGAGGCAGCGGTGACAACTATGGTAGCGGGGCCACCAACAGTACCGGGGTCTTCACCGTTTTTGATGATGACGCCGCGACCGCGATCAGCGCCGGAACGGCCCCGTTTGCCGGCACCTACAGGCCCGAATCGCCGCTTTCCGCCCTTAAATGGAAGCCCGTCGAGGGGACCTGGACGCTGCGGGTGATCGATACCGCCGCTGGTGATACGGGCACCGTCTACGGTGTGCAACTGGATATCATCCCTTCTACCCGTGTGTGCAGCACAGGACCCGCGCCGGTGCTGCAGGTGACTCCCGCCAGCTACGATTTTGGGAGCATCCAGATCGGGGAAACCAACGCCACCGCCTTCAGCGTGGTCAATGCGGGTTCTGCGGTCCTCACGGGCACGGTCAGCGTCGCGGGACCGTTCAGCATCCTGGGTGGCACCCCGTTTTCGATCGAGCCCGAGCAATCCTGCATGGTGGATGTGGCCTTTGCCCCTGCTGATACCGTCTCCTACACCAATGTCCTGGTTTTTTCCAGCAATGGTGGCAACTCCAGCAATACCCTGGTCGGAACTGGCACGGTTATTCCAGAGGCTCCTGTGGTGGGGAATGACGTCCAGACGAACTCGCTGCCCGGGGGATGCGTGCTGGGGGGCACGCTGGTTTCGGGGATTGTCGCGAATGCATGGATCTGCTGGGGAACCTCTGATCCGGGACCCGCCAGCCTGGAGGCCTGGGATCATGTTGTTCCCGTGGGTTCCGTGGCGGAGGGGGTGCCGTTCAGCGTCACGGTTTCAGGGCTTGTCAACAGCGTCTCCTACCTGTACCGCTGTTTTGTTTCCAATTCGGTCGGTACTGACTGGTCTGATGCCGCGCTGAGCTTCAGCGGGCTGGAGGTCCCGCCGCCGGTGGCCGGTTTCACCGCCACTCCGACGGGCGGATTCGTTCCCCTGACGGTCACCTTCACCGATGTTTCCAGCGGCACCATTACCAACCGCTTCTGGAGTTTCGGTGATGGGGCGACGACCAACACGTCCGCCACCGAGGTATCCCATACCTATGCGATGGTTGGCACCAATTCCGTGGCCTTGACTGTTTCCGGTCCCGGTGGTGCGGATACCCAGACCAGGGACAGCTATATTTCCGTCATCCACGACATGAAAATCCTGCAGATCGTGTCGGCTCATGGGCCAGCCAATCCGCCGGCGGGAATGTACACCAATATTTCAGGGTCAGTTCTCAACTGCCATGCGGCCAGTCCGAGTCTCCAGGGGGGGACCCAGTATGTCTGTACAGGCTGGACAATGAGTGGAAACGAGCCCGCTTCCGGGGTGACGAACGCCCTGGCAATGACGCACACGAACAACGCCCTGTTGACCTGGCAGTGGAGTCCGCAGCATGCGCTCCCTGTCGTGGATTGCGAGACAGGGGCGACGGCCGTCGGGGTTTATGCCGCAACGATGCGGGGTGAATTGCGGGGGGGGATTAACGCGGATGTCAGAATCTATATGGGAACCAATGACGCGGGAGCGACGACCACGGGGTGGAGCACCAGCCTGGTGGTGGGGGTCGTGGGCGAGGGAGGGGTTTTCCCTGCCCCGATCACAGGGTTGGTTTCCGATACAACATATTACTATCGTTGCCTGGCGTCCAATGCGGTCGGGTCAGCCTGGACTCCGACGGCCGCCACCTTCAGGACGCTGATCGACAACTCGGTGCGGAAGATTCCGTACCGCGATTCATTCGAAGGGTATACGGTGCTTGATTCGCTTGTCGGGACGAACGGCTGGCTGTCTGACAACCCTTCAGTCGCCCTGATCACCAACGGTCGGCCGGATGTTGCCGAGAACGGCTGGCTGGCTTATACCACCACGAACCTGTTCCCGCTGACGGGCGCGAGCCACACGAAGGTGGTCAAGGTGGGGACCGAATCCGGAGCCATCACCAACCGGTACGCCGCGTCAGTGGCCCCACGTATCTGGGTGGATATGCTGATCCAGCCCTTCCGGATGCAGCCGGAATTCTCAGGCGGGGCGGTGAGCCCAGGCGGTCGGGCAGCGTTTTATTTCAACTCGGCCGGGAACCTCGTCAATTATTGCGGTGATATCGCCACGCAGTCGAACCGCTGGAGCACGAATTCGGTCCGGCAGTTCGCCTCGAACCAGTGGGTGCGCCTGACGGTGCAATGGGATTATGCGGAAGCCCATGGGATTGATTACTATTCCGTCGCGCTTGACGGCGTGACGGTCACAAGCGCCTGCGCTTACGCGAATACCAGCGACGCGATTCCCCCCCAGGGGGGCGTCTGGTTTGCCCAGGCCAATCTGCCCGGCGGCCCCAGGCCCAATCTCGGCTCGGTGATCATCGCCGGGTTGGCTTATCTGGATGATTATGTCGTGTCCACGAACCAGGTGCCCTTTGGCACCAGCTTCTGGACGGTCACGGTTGGAAGCTGGCCGCTCTGGGCGGGAGGTTCCGTGGTGGCCCCTTCCGGAACCTTCACCATGGTGGATGGTGGATTCCTGGTTATCACCAACACGCCAGCGCCGTTCTGGACGAATGCCTATTGCGTGCTGAACGGGGTCACCTCCGCCCCGGCCGGCACGAAGGATCTCTCGCCGGTCTTAGGCGATATCAATTACATCGCCTGCTTTGCGCCGTTGCGGGCCATCAGCAATGTGCCGCACTGGTGGCTGGCGTCGAACCACCTGACCAACGGGGTGACCTTTGACGAGGCGGCGACCAATGACACCGATGGTGACGGCTATGCCAACTGGTACGAGCACCTGACCTCAACGGACCCCGGCGATAGCAACAGCATCTTCAGGATCAGCAGCCTCTACCAGTTGAACGGGACGAACCATGCGAAATGGGTCAGCGCCTGCATTGATCCCGGCCTGCCACCCTTCGGCGTGCAGGGCACGACCAATCTCGTGACACAGGGCTTCACGAATGTGAACCAGGACGGGAACCCGGTTTTTGTGACACGCAGCCTGACGAACATCTTCGCCTGGCCGGCAAGCCAGGGTGCGGGTGCAGGATTTTTCCGGGTCGTCGTGCCATAGCTCGATTCGGGGATATGGGGCCGTAGGGACCGGTTGATTGTTGTCTTCAGCTACGTACCTGTCCTGAGATCCCGACAGGGGCTGTCCCCTGAACTCCGCGCTGGATAAGATCGTGTATCAAAAAGTGAAGATCAGCTATGGACGTGCGCCCGGGGGATGTGGCAGTGTCTTGGCTTTACACGATCAGGCAGGCTGGGGCATCCTTAACGGCGATCCGGGCTTGCTTTAGGTGCGGTGGGACGGTTACTGGGTCTTGAACATTAGGGGAAAAGGGGCAATGAACATGACTAGTCATCTCAAGCGTTTTCTGTTGGTAGGGCTTTGCGCCATGGGCTCGGTCGCTGTGGCCGGTAGCCGGGTTGATCCGTATAACGTCGTCTGGGATTCGCCCAGCAAGGACTGCCACGGCTCCATGCCGCTGGGGAACGGCGACATCAGCCTCAACGCCTGGGTTGAGGAATCCGGCGATCTCCAGTTCTACATCGGGAAGACCGACAGCTGGGAGGATAATGCCCGCCTTGCGAAAGTGGGCAAGATCCGGGTTTCCCTGGCCCCGAAGCCGGTGAGCGCCCCCTTCAGGCAGGCGCTTTCCCTCGCTGATGGGGCAATGAAGGTGTCGTATGGCGACGGGACCGAACTGAACCTCTGGGTGGATGCCAATCATCCCGTGATTCATGTTGAAGTGACAGGCAAGCGGAAGACCACCGCCACCGCCACCATCGAGTTGTGGCGCACCAGGCAGGAGACCCTGCCCAGCTTGGAATTCAGCGATGTCATGAACCAGGCGCCCCCGCAGGAAAACAAGCCGACCGTCGTGGAGCCGGATACCGTCCTGGCGGGGCTCCAGGACCGCATCGGCTGGTACCACCGGAATATCAAATCGGTCGGGCCTGAACAGCATTCCCGCATCCAGGGGATGCAGGACTTCAAGCGCGCCGACCCCCTGCTTTACCGGACCTTTGGCGCCCTGGTAACGGCTGCCAATCCGAAGCGTATCGATGATACACACCTTCAGTCAGCGGAAGGAACCGGGCACCGGTTCGATATCCATGTCCTGACAAAGCATCCTTCG
This sequence comes from Verrucomicrobiota bacterium, assembly GCA_011391785.1. Taxonomy (GTDB): domain Bacteria; phylum Verrucomicrobiota; class Kiritimatiellia; order CAIKKV01; family CAITUY01; genus JAABPW01. Next base: position 5,545 of record JAABPW010000078.1, on the reverse strand, counting down.
TCCGCGGAGGAATGGCTGAAGGCGATAAGCGCCCTGGCCGACTCAATGGGAAAGGCATCGTTTCAGTCCCGCAAGAATGAACATGGGGCATGGTGGCGGGAATTCTGGAACAGGAGCTGGATAAACGCGACGTCACCGGTCCCTCCGGCGCCGGGCCCCCTCAACTCCCTCCCGCTCAGGGTAGGCGTCGACCAGCATGGCGGCAACAAGCTTGCAGGGGAGACGCGGAACCCTGTGCTTCCGGCGGATGTGGCCGGGCCGTTTACCATGGAAGTCGAGGTCAATCCATCGTCCGGGGCGACGGGGCGGATATTCGACAAGACCACGCCGGGCGGATCCGATGGCTTCCTGGTGGATCTCCTGCCCGGGAACACCTTGCGGCTGATCGTTGGACCGGCCGCCTATTCCGTGAAGGATGCCATTCCGGCAGGCGAATGGGCGAAGATAAGAGTGGACGCTGCCGTCACGGGGTGGAAAGTGAGCGTGAACGGCAAGGAGGTCATCAAGACGGAAGCGCGGGGCGACGGTCAGGATGATGCGGCATACCTCAGCCAGATGTTCGCGCTGCAGCGGTTCATCACAGCCTGCGCGGGCCGCGGCGCGTACCCGATCAAGTTCAACGGGTCGATCTTCACCGTGCCTGCGGCCGGCCGGCCCGGTAATGCGGACTACAGGCAGTGGGGACCCGGCTACTGGTGGCAGAACACGAGGCTGCCTTACGTCAGCATGTGCGCCAACGGTGATTTCGAGATGATGGAGCCGCTCTGGCGCATGTACGTGGACCAGAACCTCCCGCTGAACAAATACCGAACGAAGAAATACTTCGGGCACGACGAGGCCGCCTATTATGTCGAATGCATACAGTTCTGGGGCGATGTGTTCCTCGAGACCTATGGATGGACGCCGGTTGAGCAGCGGGCGGACAAGCTGCAGGCCAGCGGTTGGCACAAGTGGGAGTGGGTTGCGGGTCCGGAGCTTGTGTGGATGATGCTCGAGGCCTATGATTACACGGGCGACGAGGCGCTGTTGCAGAAGCGCCTCATACCCACCGCCAGCGCCGTGATGCGGTTCTTTGAGAATTACTACAAGACCAATACCGCAGGGCAACTGGTAATGCACCCCTCGCAAGCGCTTGAGACCTGGTGGGATTGCACGGACCCGATGCCGGAGGTGGCCGGCCTGCGGGCCATCACGGTGCGCCTGCTTGCCCTGCCGGAATCCGTGACACCGAAGGCGTCTCGCGAATACTGGGCGTCCTTCCTTGCGAAATTGCCGCCGCTACCGGTTCGCGATACGCCGTCCGGCAGGGCGCTGGCGCCAGCCGGAAAATTCGACAAGAAGAGCAACGTTGAAAGCGCGGAGCTCTACGCGGTGTTCCCGTTCCGGCTCTGCTCGTTTGAAAAGGAGAACCGCGTGCTCGGCGTCAATGCGATGAAGCACAGGTGGAATAGCGGTAATTCCGGCTGGTGGCAGGATAATATCTTTGCGGCGTACCTTGGGCTGACCGATGAGGCTCGCCGCGGTCTTGTCGAGCGGGCCCGCAACAGCGACAAGGGTTCGCGGTTCCCGGCGTTCTGGGGTCCTAACTTTGACTGGGTCCCGGATCAGGACCACGGCGGAGTTATGATGAGGGCCTTCCAGGCCATGCTGCTGCAGGCCGAGGGTGACAAGATATTCCTCCTGCCAGCCTGGCCGAAGACCTGGGATGTCTCCTTCAAGTTGCACGCGCCGCAAAAGACCACAGTGGAAGGCGAACTGCGCGGCGGCAAGCTCGTCAAGCTGGAGGTAACGCCGTCCTCGCGCCGCAAGGATGTGGAGATCGTTGGGTCTCCTGCACCCTGAATCCCGGACTGGATGGGGCGTAGCAGGGACGGGTTGCTTGTTGTTCTGGACGTTGTCATCGGGCTGATGGACGTGAGCGTCATGAATCCTGGTTGACTGTACTGAATAAGACACACAAAAAGCATCAATTGGACATATCCTGGTCCATCTTGAATGTGTAAGATTCCGGAACCTTATACCCAGATTCCCAGTTCGTTATGGCGAAGAGTCCAGTAAGGTTGTTCATTGGTGGGAGGCAATAATGCTGTTTACTATGAGGATGACGATTGCGTTGCTGGGTGTTGGGCTGGTGACAGGTGTCGCCCGGAGTGCTGAACCTGATGTTGTGGAAAAGCAGGGTGACGATGGCCTGACTGGATTAAGCGTTCTTTCGGATAAGGGAAGTGCGCTGGCTACCTATACGGTGAACCTGAAGACTCATCATGAGCCGGCCACCAACAATGCCGGCCCCATCAGGCAGTGGGAACGTTACAGGTTCGGAGCTTTATTCAGTTTCAATGACAACCAGTTCACGGGTGAGGAGTTTTCCAAGAACAAGGATCCCAAGCTCTTCAGTCCTTCCAAGCTGGATATTCCCGGCTGGGCGAAGACCATGAAGAGTGCCGGGATGAAATACTCTGTCCTCACCACGCGCCACACGTCAGGGTTCCTGCTGTGGGACAGCGCGACAAGCGAGTTCGATGTGGGGAACAGTCCGGGCAAGCCGGATGTGGTGGGTGAATTCGTCAAGGAATGCCGCAAGGCGGGGATAGCGCCGGGGTTTTATTATTGTCTCTGGGGCGGGAACGAGTGGATGCCGCATCCGAACGCACGGGCGATCATCCTTGCCCAGTTGCATGAACTGGCGACGAAATTCGGCGAAATCCCCTACTTCTGGATTGATATGGGGTTCTGGGGTCCTTCCAACCTGTCGACGCAGGAGATCTATGACTCCATCAAGAACGAGCAGCCCAATGCCATTGTGATCATGAATCAACATACCCAGGATGGTTCTGCAATCCGGTATTTCCCGACTGATGTGATGAATGGCGAAGTCAACGTGCCACCCGCCCAGGGACACCAGGCGTACCGTGTGGTCAAGGGCAGGAAATATTACCTGCCGTTTGAATTCGAGCCGGTATCGCAGCGTGCGGAAGAGCATAACGGCCAGTGTACGTCGACGCCGGAAGGTGTGGTCGGATTATGGTTCAACTATGGCCCGGGCAGGGGATTCAAGACCAGCAAGCCGATCGGGACGAAGGTGGTGTTTGACTGGATCAGGAAGGCATATGACCGTGGGGCTGCCAACGTGTTGCTGAGCGTGGCGGCGGACCATACCGGCAGTATGCGCGCGGAAGACGTGAAACAGCTCGAGGAACTTGGCAGGATGCTGGGCGAGGCCGGATTGCTTGCCAAGTAGAGGTGGAATATGGACGGGCGTGAATTTTTGAAATACGCAGGGGTTGGTATCCTGGCATGGGCCGTGTCTGGCTACCTGAATGTCACAGCAGGCGGCACTGGTGCCCAGACCGGGAACAGGCCCAACATCATTGTCATTCTCTCTGACGATCTCGGGTACGGTGATGTCCAGTGCTACAATCCCCAGCGAGGCAAGATCCCGACTCCGAATATTGACCGATTCGCCTCGCAGGGAATGCGCTTCACCGATGCGCATTCGTCGTCGGCCGTGTGCAGTCCTTCCCGGTACACCCTGCTCACGGGGCGATATCACTGGCGGTCCCGCTTGCAAAAGGGGATTGTCGGGCCCTGGGAGCGGCCGTTGATTGTGCCGGACCGGCTTACCATTGCCGGATTGGCAAGGCAGTGCGGCTACAGGACCGCCTGTATCGGCAAGTGGCATCTCGGTTGGGACTGGCCGGCTTCAGCCGAAGAGCGGAAATCGTTGTCGGGGTATGGCGGGGAAGCGGCGGGAGGTGGGAAAATTCCCCGGACAGCCAGCCCGACGGCTGTTGCGGCATGGAAGGATATCTTTTCGCGGAAGATCGGTGGTGGTCCTGTTGCCTGCGGGTTTGATTATTATTTCGGGACGGATGTGCCCAATTGGCCGCCGTTTTGCTTTATTGAGAATGATAGGACTGTCGGTATCCCAACCGAACTCCTGGCGCGTGAAAAAGTGGGTGGTCTCCAGGCGAGTCGGCAGGGGCCTGCATTGAAGGACTGGGATCTCCAGAAGATACTGCCGACTCTTGCCGATAGGACCTGTGACTACATTGCCGAGGCGGCGAAGAAGCCCGAACCGTTCCTGCTTTACATGCCACTGACGTCACCGCACACCCCGTTGGCGGTGACTGAGGAATGGAAGGGGAAGAGCGGCCTGATCCCCTATGCGGATTTCGTCATGCAGACCGACGCCGTGATAGGGCGTGTCCTGAAGACACTGGAGAAGAGCGGGGTGGCGGACCGGACGCTGGTGATTGTGACCAGTGACAATGGCTGTGCGAGTTACATCGGTGTGCCGCAGATGGAGGCAAAGGGCCATTACCCGAGCGGACCGTTCAAAGGTTATAAATTCGATGTATGGGAAGGCGGCCACCGGGAGCCGTTTATTGTGCGCTGGCCGGGCGTGGTAAAGGCAGGCGTTGCTTGTGGACAGCTGGTGCATCAGGCGGACATCATGGCGACCATCGCGGAAATCCTGAATGTGAAACTTCCGGAAAATGCGGGCGAAGACAGCTTCAGCCTGATTCCGCTCCTGAAGGGATCGGACAAGCCGGTGCGCGAATATGCCATCAGCTGCGAGGGACATCGGGGCACGCCTGCGCTTCGCTCGGGCGCCTGGAAGATGGTGTGTATCCCTGACGACAGGGCGAAAACGGATGTCATGCTTTTCAACCTGGCGGATGACCCGGGCGAGAAGAAGAACCTGGCTGGCGAGCAAAAGGAGCGGGCCGCCGAGATGAAAGTAATGCTCAGGAAACTGGTTGGTGACGGCCGCAGCAATGCCGGTGCCGTGCAGACGAACGATGTGCCGGTGCGGATCTGGAGCGGGTTGTAAGGGGTCGGTTTGCCAGAGCAAGGGTTGCCCGGGAGGGCGGAACGGGATACTGTCCCCGCCATTGTCCATGACGCAGGATTGGCCTGTCTGAGCCAGGTGTTTTCAACAACCAGAGGAAAAAAGGGAGTATGAAGATGCGAATGCAAGTGTTGGTGCTGGGGATGTGCCTGATGGCCGGTATAGCCTGGGCCCAGGCGAAACTGGTGGAGTCGCCGGCGGAGATGCAGGTGTTCCAGCGGAACTCCCGGGACAAGGCGGATGTCAGGATTGCGGGAACCGTTCCGGCAGGAGCTGGATTGGTCGAGGTGAAGGCGGAGCTGGAAAAGAACCTGCGCGGGAAGGCGGTGGACTGGACGGTTGTCGCCAAGGCGAATGCCATCATGGATGGCAAGTTCAGCGGCTCCATCAGGCTCAGGACCGGCGGGTGGTATACCCTGCGGGTGCGGTTCAGGAAGTCGGCTTCCGACAAGGCGGTTCTCCAGGAGGTGGTGATCAGCAAGGTCGGGGTGGGGGATATCTTCGTGGTGGCTGGCCAGTCGAACTCGGCGAACTGGGGCGAGGAGCGGCTGAAGCCGAAGACCGGACTCGTGGTGAATTTTACCGGATCGAAATGGCAGGTTGCCGATGATCCCCAGCCGGGAGCGGGTGGCGGTGGCGGAAGCTTCATCCCGCCATTCGGCGACGCGATGGCCGGGAAGTTCAGGATGC
>JAABPW010000066.1 GCA_011391785.1 Verrucomicrobiota bacterium | reverse complement strand
CGGCGATCGACGTCGAGCAACAGGTCAGCTACCCCATTGAGCAGGTCATGCGCGGACTGCCCAAGGTCACCCAGGTCCGCTCATTGTCCCGGGCCGGCCTGTCACAGGTCGTCGTCATCTTCGAGGACGGCGTGGACACCTATTGGACACGACAGGTTGTTTTCGAGCGGCTCACCATGGCCCGTGACCAGCTCCCTGCCGGCATGGAGCCTGAACTTGGCCCCATCAGCACCGGACTCGGCGAGATCTACCAGTACACCCTGGAAAGCGACCGCCACAGCGACATGGACCTCCGGACACTTCAGGACTGGCTGGTAGCCCCGATGCTCAAGCCGGTGGCAGGGGTCAACGAGGTCAATAGCTTCGGGGGAGCCGTCCGGCAATACCAGATCCTGCTAACCCCTGAAAAACTTGCGCAATACGGACTGACCGTCCACGACATCACCGAGGCGGTGGAGCGCGGCAACGCGAATGCCGGCGGCGGGGTGCTGGTCAGCGGCTGGGAACAGGTGTACCTGCGCGGCGTGGGCCTGCTCCGGGATGTCCCCGACATCGAGCAACTGGTAATCAAGGCGCACGATGGCACTCCGGTCCGGATCAAGGATGTGGCGGAGGTGGTGATCGGAACCGAACCCCGCCAGGGCGCGGTAACGCGCGATGGTCGCGGCGAAGTGGTCGCTGGAATGATCATCATGCTGAAGGGCGAAAATTCACGTGAAGTGGTCACCCGCGTCAAGGAGACCCTTGAAAAAGTGCGCGCCACCCTGCCCGCCGGGGTCAAGGTCAACGTCTTTTATGACCGGACCTCCCTGATCGAGGCATGTCTCGCCACCGTGATGAACGCCCTGATGGAAGGCTCGATATTCGTCATCCTGATCCTCTTCCTGTTCATCGCCGAGCTGCGAACCGCCCTGATTGTGGTGGTGTCGCTCCCCCTTACTTTCCTGATCAGCTTCATTGTAATGGGTTGGGCCGGCCTATCGTCGAACCTCATGAGCCTCGGGGGACTCGCGTTCTCCGTGGGCATGGTGGTGGATGCCTCGATCGTGGTGATCGAAAATATCCGCCGCCAATTGGCGCTGCGCCTGACGGATCCGCGGAAAACCGTCATAATAGAGGCCGTACGGGAGGTCGGGCGACCGGTCGCCTTCTCGGTCATGATCATCGCCATCATCCTGGTGCCACTGTTCACCCTGCAGGGAATCGAGGGCAAAATGTTCGCGCCGATGGCGCTGACCATGCTGATCGCCTTGATGGTCTCGCTGGGAGTCGCCTTCACGGCGATACCCGTCCTCGCCGATCTCTCGCTCAAGCAGGCGCCGGAACGCGAGTTCGGATTCATCCGCCGTTTCCATGACGGCTACCTGAAACTGCTCGACAAGGTGATGCACCGCCCCGGCAGGGTGCTGGCCCTTTCCGCGGTGATCCTGATTGCCTCCCTCGGCGTGATCCCCTTTGTTGGAACCGAATTCATGCCGGCACTGGATGAAGGTGCCATTGCAATCAATGTCGTCCGCCTGCCCAATGCCTCACTCGATGGTTCCGTGAAGGTGGCCAACTTCATGGAAAAGCGGCTCCGCGCGTTTCCTGAAATTGAAAGCGTGGTCTGCAAGACAGGCCGGGCCGAGATTTCCGAGGATCCCATGGGACCGGAACAGACGGATGTCTTCATCATGCTCAAACCGCGGAAAGCCTGGTCAACCGGGCGCAACCGGACGGAACTGGTTGACGCCATAAACCAGGACCTCTCCATCATCCCGGGACTCCGGTTCTCCTTTTCACAACCCATCGCCCTGCGCGTGAATGAACTGATTTCAGGAATCAAGAGCGACCTGGCTGTGAAAATATTCGGGCCGGACCTCGATCTCATCCGGAAATACTCGGACCGGGCCGCCGCCATCATCCGTGAAGTACCGGGTGCGCAGGACACCAAGGTCGAGCAGGTCACCGGAATGAGCCAGATGGATGTGATCATTGACCGGGCGGCAGCCGCCCGGCACGGGATCCGGATTGGCGACATCAACGACACCATCGAAACGGCCGTAGCGGGGACTCAGGCCACAACCCTCCTCGAGGGCGAGAAGCGGATCGCGGTCACGGTCCGGTTCGCGGAGTCTGCCCGTCGTGACATCGAGGCCATCCGGCGCCTCCCTGTCGCGGCACCGGGTGGGGCGCGGGTCCCTCTCGGCGAATTGGCAACCATCCAGCAGATCGAGGCGCCTGCCCAGATCAGCCGGGAAAACGGCATGCGCCGCGTCGTCGTCGAGGCCAATGTCAGGGGGCGTGACCTGGGCGGATTTGTGAAGGACATCCGGGCCCAGCTCGCCCCGCTGGCCCGGGAACTGCCGCCGGGATATTTCATTGAATACGGGGGGCAGTTCGAGAACCAGGAACGCGCCATGCGCCAGCTGTCCATTGTGGTGCCGGTGGCGCTCGTCCTGATTTTCATCCTGCTTTTCGCCGCGCTGGGCTCCGTCCGCAATTCGATCCTGGTGCTGATCAACCTGCCCTTTGCCCTGGTAGGCGGCGTGGTGGCCGTGGCGGCGTTCGGAATGCACCTGTCGGTGTCGGCCGCAGTGGCCTTTATCGTGCTGCTGGGCATCGCCGTCCAGAACGGCGTCGTGCTTGTGGCCTTCTTCCGCCAGCTCCGGGAAAACGGGATGGGGCTGGTCGACACCGTGCGAACCGGCTGCGATGTCCGGTTCAGACCATTGTTGATGACCGCCCTGACCAGCTTCATCGGGCATCTACCCATGCTCTACGCGACCGGCTCGGGCGCTGATATCCAGAAACCCCTGGCCGTGGTGGTCATGGGTGGCATCATTACCTCGCAACTCCTCACCCTCCTGGTCTTGCCCGCCCTCTATGTGCTGATGGAGCGCTGGGCATTGAAGTGGAGCGACGCGAAGGACAAATAACTGGGTGGTTGTGCATCCTGTTGATCTTTGGTTAAGTATGCCGCCTGAAACGGAAAACAACCATGGAACGTCGATCCCTGAACATCCTTCTTCTGGCCCCGCACCCCTTCTACCAGGAACGGGGCACGCCGATTGCCGTCAACCTGTTGCTCCAGGCCCTGTCCGGCCAGGGGCATACGGTGGATGTGCTGACGTATCACGAGGGAACCGATGTCGCCTACCCGGGGGTGACAATCCACCGGATCAGTCGTCCCCCCTTCGCCCGCAATGTTCCGCCAGGACCTTCCGTTAAGAAAATCCTCTGCGACCTCTTCATGTTCCCCAAGGCCCTCAGCATGGCCCGGAAGAAGCGCTACGATCTCGTGCACGCCATCGAAGAGTCCGCCTATATGGCCATGGTGATCCGGCGCCGCCGGGGAATTCCTTACCTTTACGACATGGACTCCTCACTTGCCCGGCAGATTGCTGAAAAATTTCCGTTTCTCGGCTTCATGCTTCCCCTCATGGCGGGTGCCGAACGCGCCGCCATCCGGGGTGCCCTGGGTGTGGTGCCCGTGTGCGATGCCCTGGCCGATATCGCCCGCACCGATGGCGCCCGCAAAGTGGTCCTGTTGCGGGACATCTCCCTGCTTGCCCCCTCGTCTGAGGCCGACACCGAAGCCGTCCGCCAACTCATTCCCCGCGATGAACGTCCCCGCTTCCTGTATCTGGGAAACCTCGAGACCTATCAGGGCGCCGGGCTCATGCTCGAGAGTTTTGCCCGGCTCCGGAAAGCCGGCATCCCCGCCCTGCTGGTCATCGCGGGCGGCCGTGACACCGACATCCAACGCTATCGCGAGCAGGCGGCCAAGCTGGGCATTGCTGGCGACACCCTGTTCCTCGGAGCCCAGCCCGTCAGCCGGATGGCCGCACTGTTCGATGCCGCAGACATCCTCGTTTCCCCCCGCACCAAGGGAAACAACACCCCAATGAAAATCTACTCCTACCTGGCCTCGGGAAAAGCCATCCTGGCCACGGACCTGCCCACCCACACCCAGGTCCTCACTTCCAGGGTGGCCGTCCTCGCCGCCGCCGAGCCAGGCCCCTTTGCGGATGCCATGATAAAACTCGCCGGAGCTCCGGTGCTCCGCGCATCCCTGGGAGACAATGCACGCACCCTCGCCCAGCAGTCCTACTCCCGGGCCGCCTTCAATAAAACCGCAGGCGAACTGTATGAATGGGTAAACGAAATACTGGGCGCAGGGCACGCAGACAGGAAACAATCGTAATATGACACTTCAACTTCATCTCAAACCGGGTCGCGAGATCCCGATCATGCGCGGCCATCCCTGGATCATGTCAGGGGCCATTTCCCGCGACAGCGGGAACCGGTCGCTGGACGTGGCCGATATCATCGCCGCCAATGGCACCTTTATCGCCAGAGCCACCGTTCACCCTCCTTCCGAAATCCGGGCACGGGTATTCTCAACCACCGCCGGAGCGGAGCTGAATGCACCCGGAATCAGGGTCTTGCTCAAGCTCGCCATTGAACGTCGGCAGCGCTGGCTACCCTGGGGACTCGATACCGCCACCCGTTTGGTCGCATCGGAATGCGACAGCCTCCCGGGCCTGATCGTCGACCGCTATGCGGATGTCCTCGTTGTGCAGATCCTGACCGCGCCCTGGGAGGCGCGACGTGACATGCTCGTTGAAATCCTGCAGGACCTGCTTCATCCCCGCACCATCTGGGAACGGTCGGACGTGGATGTGCGCCGGCACGAGGAGCTTGAACCCAGGAAGGGCCTATTGGCGGGAGCCGCGTTAAGCGGTCCTGTCGCGTTTCGCGAGGATGAGTTCCGCTTCCTGGCTGACGTGGAGAACGGGCACAAAACCGGATTCTACCTGGATCAGCGGTTCAACCGCCAGTCCCTCACCCGCTGGGTGGGCCAGATGGGAAAACCCCGCGTCCTGAATGTTTTTGCCTATACTGATTCATTCGGCATCTGTGCCCTGAAGGCAGGGGCCTCACAGGTCATATCCTTGGATTCCTCCGTCTCCGCGAAGGAGCTTTCCGACCGGCAACTGGCCCTGAACCCCGACTGCAACCCGGCCCTGCGGGACTACCGGCTGGGGGATGCCTTTGAACAACTCCGGCAACTTCGCGAGGAAAAGGAGCGCTTCGACCTGATCATCCTCGATCCCCCTAAACTCGTCAGCCGGAAGGCCAAGATGCAGCAGGGCCTGCGGGCCTACAAGGACATCAACCTGCTGGCGTGCCAGCTCATGAATCCCGGCGGTGTGCTGTTCTCCTATTCCTGCAGCGGTCTGGTAGACCGGGAGCTGTTCGGCAAGGTGATCGAAGGGGCGGCACGCGACGCAAAGCGGCCGGTTCAATTCCTGGACAACCTCGGCCAGCCGCCGGACCATCCCCGCAAGCCCGGCTTCGCCGAATCCGAATACCTCAAGGGCTTTGTAGTGGGATTCTAATTCCAATGCCCACCACAAACTTCTTGCCCGCAGGCGAACGAAATGCATATTCTTCGCTTTCACCCGTCAGGTGTGACGGGCCCGTAGCTCAGTTGGTCAGAGCGGAGGACTCATAATCCTTTGGTCGCAGGTTCGAGCCCTGCCGGGCCCACCAATCGAAATCACCACCGGTGGACATTCATCCGATAGAAGCCGCCTGAGCCCTGTGCCGACAGGCTGATGTTGGTGGGACTTCCCGTTCCTGGAATTCGGAATACCTGGTTTGACCAAGGTTCATCTACGAGATTCACGCAACTCAAAAGGTCGTAGAAATGCCCAATTTCCGTAGGAAAGGCAAGGGTAACAGATTGATCGGCGTAAATGACCCCCGTTACCATGAAGCATGAACCCGTATCGCCCGGATGAGTGCCGGCAATAAATTCATTTTCATTACATGCCCCATCACCATCAGAATCACCCCGGGGATCCAAATTGGTCACACAGGAGTAATAGGCCGTTTCCCACCAGTCAGGCAGACCGTTGGTGTTCGTATCAGGCTCAACCAGAATTGCAACATCGTCAATCTGCCAATACCCATCCCAATACGCATTGTAATAGTGAAACCGGACCATGACATTGGACTGACCTTTGACTGATGGTGTCAGGTCAATGAGCTCAGTGTCCGGTCCCGGAAAATCGTAGCGCTGCTTGCGCCACAGGTTGATCCAGGGACCTCCCCCCCCATTAA